>NZ_JBIVKB010000011.1:0-376387 GCF_044750545.1 Streptomyces sp. NPDC088794
TCGATGACCAGAAGTCGATCATTCGGGAAGGTACGCCCTCCACGTTCCACGAGGCACCCCTCCCGAGTCCGATCCACAGGTCTTGAGCATTGCTCCTCGCCGCGCCTGAAGCTCCGTCGCCGGACCCCTAAACGATCTCTGTGGCGCTGCCTGTGGGCGGCGCCTCTTTCATTTACCCCTCTTTAGACAGGTAGATAGGAACGGAGGACGTTATGCCGACGTGCGACGTCCCGTCTCGACCGACAGTAGAGAAGCCGTGCCCGGTGTGCCGGCGTCAACTCCCCAGGAACAGCACGTACTACGCCCGCGACGCGATGTGTGCGCAAGGGCTGAAGCGGCGTTGCCGCGACTGCATCAACGCCGCGGAACGTCGACGCTACGCGGACTCGTCTGAGGCCATACGCAAGCGCGTGAAGGAACGACGGGCGGAGCGCACGGAGCTGTTCCGAGACTCCCCGCAGTGGACTGCGACGCCACGTCACCGGGCGACTGACCAACTCGGGCCAGTCGCCTTTCTTGCATCCCCAGAGAGGCACTCATGACCGACAACCCCGAACTCTCCGCGGCCCTTGCCGTGGTCCCCCAAATCGCGCGTACCGAAGCCCTGTTGGAGGAGGCGAAGAAGCGTCTCCGCGACCATCCACGGGGCTCTGTGCCTGACGTCGCGCGCAACGAGGTCATCGACGGTGCCGTTGCCAACTTCCAGCGGGACGGGACATGGCCGTCGGATCTCGGCAAGCGTGCCGCGAAGGCGTACACGGCCGCGATGGAGTGGGAGGCGGAACGGATCGCGAGGGATCGCGCGAAGACGTCGACGGAGCTGCTTGCTTACGACACTCGACAGGGGTTCTCCGCTGACGCGCTGGAGCACTTGGGCACGCGTCTGAACGACGTCCTGAGCGACGCCAGGAGGAACGCGGAGACGCTCGGTGACGTACGGACCGCAGGTGCCGCCGTCAGGGCGGGAGGCGCCGTCGTGGAGGCGTGGGGCCGCCTTCAGGGGCTCGTCGACGACCTGACGAACATCCGTGCAGCGCAATGGGACCTCCTTCTCCCGCGCCTTCGTCCGGGGGATCCGGCGGGCAACTTCGACGAGAACCGGCGAGCGCTGCGCGGCTGGAAGAGCGAGGGGTTCGGTGAAGTCGGTGGGCCCCTGGACGACGTTCCCGAATCCGTCCGAGAGGCAACGCGCTCCGGCCGGTATTCCGAAGACGTTCTGCTGTGGCTCGCGAGTGCCGGCACAGCGAAGGTGCCGACGACGTTCGAGGAGCTTCAGGACGACGTCAGCGCGGGAAGCCTCCCTGACGCCTTCGCGGGCGCTGACTGGTCGGACATGAGCCCGTATGTCACCCCAGCGCTCGCGCACGTTCTGTCGCAGGTGCCTCCGCACTCCAAGACGCCAGCGATCGATGACACCAAGCCCCGCCCGGCCCCGCCCAAGCCCACCACGGTCCCACGGGACCGTGAGGCGACCACCCTCGAACACTTCCAGGAGTAACCATGCCCGAGCAGAACCCCGAGCAGCCGCACCCTGCGGAACTCGAACTTGCCCGACTCCGCGCAGGCCTTACGGCAGGTCTGACGCCCGAGCAGTCCGCGCGCCTCCAAGGCGCCACGGCGGAGGAACTGGCAGCGGACGCAACAGCCTTTGCCACGGAGCTGGGAGCGGCCAACTCCGCGTCGTCAGAACCTCGTTCGGGTGGGAACCAGGGTCCTGACGTCGCTACGGCGACAGGCATAGCGGCTGGCGCGGCGCTGTACCGCGACCGTCACGGCCTGGACGACAACGGCCGACACCCCGAGACGCACTCCACCGTGACGGACGGGCGGAACCCGTTCGTCACCCGCACCTACGACATGAATGGACGGTAAGAACTGATGACTGCCACCTACCACTCAGTGACCTCGGCCTTTGACGAGTACCTCTCGACAATCCGAGACCAGGCCATCGCGCTGAACGGGACGACCGTGAGCGTCGGCCTGATCGGTGGGCAGACTCTCGCCGGCACGCTGACGTACATCACCGAGACCCTCACGGGCTGGCCTGCGGGCGGTAGCCAGTGGCCCAACGCGTTGACCCTTACCGTGTCGACGAAGGTCCACAAGATCAGGCTCGACCACGTCAGTTCACTTGGCCAGGGCTGACGTCACCGACGCCTCCAGAACTCCGCAAGCGCACGAATGATTTCTGCCCGCTCGCGGGCCTCTGAGCCGCGCAGGCCGACTACAAGTGATGCGAGATAGGTCAGTGCCAGCAGAAGTAGGACAGCGAGCACGAGCCACGGTGAAGCGGCAACGATCTCTGTGAGCGGGCCCCACACGATTTATCCTCCACGACGATAGAGCTGTCTGCGTGGAGGAATGCTGTCTGTCAGCGAACCTCAACGCTGACAGACGACTGCCTGTCATACACGCAACGCCCGCGTCCGTTGCGCCCGTCTCATGACGGTACGTTGAGGTCCGTTAAGACCATGATGAAGCTCGTGCTTTAACGCGGGACCGGCCGCAGCCGGGTGAGGCCGAGCCAACTCCAACGGGTCCCTCAAGTCGCCTGTTGAAGCGCGCGTCGGGTGCGGAAAGGCCCTGCCAACCACAGGCTAGCGCAACACGCTAGGAGTTGGGGGCAGTTCAACGGTAGGTCAGCGCCGGCGTCAAAACCTCAGTGCCTCAGCCCACGCGCGTACAACGTGAGCCAGGCTCCGCAGGATTGACGGCCTGTCCGCAGGATCCGTGCCGCGGAGGGCGACACACACCAGTGCAAGGGCAGTGACACAGAGCACCGTGACGCAGTAGGCGAGTGCAGCGAAGGGGTTGAGCGCGGGCCACATGGTCGAGCCTCCACGAGGCGTAATGCCGTCGAGTGGAGTCCTACGGGAACGTGTGAGCCCACTGACGGACAGGTTGCTGTCCGGCGGCCTCCTGCCTGGAGGCGTCCCAGCGGGCTCGCTCTGGGTAGCGACCAAGTGGCTCGTCTTGGCAACGATCCCAACATCGCGTGGGCAGCGTCCCAGGTTCACTCTGGGCAGTGGTCCGAGTGCCACGGACTGCAAGTGGTGCTGGTCGGAATCTACCACGACTAGCCCCACCCCAGGGGGGTGACCCCCAGCCGGCCGATATGAAGACCGTAAAGGTGCTGGGCCTCGCTGTCTGTACGGGTCTGGGGATCTGAACTGTCACGCTTGTGAAGGCTCCTTCACAGCCCTCTGACGCCCCGTTGGGGCCCCTGGCGCGCGACGGACGAGGCGGATCGTGTGCGTCAGACGATCAAGTCATAGGCGCGGGACCCTCAACTAGTCAATACAAACTCGCTGCTCAGCAGGCTTTAAAGCGTAACACCGTCAATAGGGGCGTCTGACGGTACAAGATGCACAGTCCACACAAGGCCCGTAGCGGATTCCGCTACGGGCCTTTGTCATGCCCGGAAAGGGACCTCGTGAATTCAGAAGACATATGCGCGCGGGACGGCTGCAACTTCCATGTTGAGCTGGTGATGATCGGCGACACGCCGATGCCGGCCGTTCACTGCGGCGATGCGTGCGCGGATTTTGATTGGCTCCGACGCGCCTTGGAAGGCATGGAACCTTCGCCCGAGTTGGCCGCTTCCATTCAGTCGCTCAACGCCCTCGAACGACTCCTGAATGGCCGTACTGACCCGTTTGCCGTGGGCCCTCTCCTGGATTCGCTCTATGACCGATCTTGACATTGTCGGTGGAGCAGCGGTCGACGTCGTCCCGATCGCTCCGAACTTCCACACCAAGCTGAAGGCGATCGTCCTCCCTGCGGCCGACAGAGTAGGGGAGGAGGCTGGCCGCCGTATGGGCGATGCGATCTCACGGAACATCGTGGTCAGTATCCCCAATGCGATCAACCACGGTGGCCAGGCAGCGCGTGTAACTGCAACTCGCCAGGGCGGGCAAGTCGGTGGCGCCTTCGGCCGCTCCGTCAAACTCAAGCTGGAAGAGGCATTCCGAAGCCTCCCGCGCGCTGACGTGCGACTCGGTGACACAGGTCTCAATGCGGAGCTAGACCGCTTGCGGGCGCGTTTGGCGACGTTGTCCGGGAAGACGATCGGCATCGACATTGACGCCGGCGCAGCTCTCGCGGAAATCACTGAGATTGACGCGGCGTTGGCTCGGTTGGCTGCTGAAAACCCGAGCGTTCAGGTCCGAACGGACACGGAATCCGCACGCGCGGCGTTGGCGGCAGTCCAACGCCAGATTAACGACGTCGACCGAGACGACGTCAATATTCGCGTCAAGGCGGATACCGCCGGAGCCATGTCCGCGCTACGCGCACTCGGGATCGCCATTGTCGGTGTCGCTGCGATCCCGGTAATCCCAGTTGCCGCCGCGGGAATTGGCGCGATCACCTCCGCGGCTGTGGTGGCCGGCGCGGGAGTAGGAGCGCTTGCGCTCGCTGCCATTCCGGCAATCAAGGGCGTGACGTCGGCGATTCAGGCGAAGTCGGCCGCGGAGAATCAGGCGTCCACGGCCACGGACAATTCCGCGGCGTCGAACGTCAAGGCCTCTCAGACAGCGCTCCAACTCGCCGGCGCGCAGGCTTCATTGACGAGCACACACCGTCAGGCAGCGTCGGCCGTGGCGCAGGCGAACCGTCAGGTGCAGGACTCCGAACGGGCACTGAGCGACGCCAAGCGTTCCGCGCGGCAGGCTGAGGAAGATCTCACGCAGGCGCGGGAGGACGCCGCACAGAGCCTCCGCGACCTGAACGACCAACTCCTAGACGGCCTGCTTGACCAGCGTGAGGCAACGCTCCGTGTGCAGGAGGCGAAGGCTGACCTCGACGCGACGCTTGCCGACCCGAAGGCAACTGACCTCCAGCGCGAGCGTGCTCAGCTCAGCTACGACGAGGCTGTACGCAACGCGGACAAGCAGAAGCAGAAGAACGCAGAGCTGAAGAAGTCCGCCGAGGATGCCAACAAGGCAGGCGTCGACGGCAGTAAGCAAGTGCAGGACGCGAAGGAGCGCCTCGCCGACGCGAACGGCAAGATTGCTGACCAGGAGCGCGCACTAGCCGATTCCCGCGCGAAGGTGCGTGACGCCGAGATCCAGGGCGCGGAAGCTGTCGCGTCTGCGGAGCGTGGCCTCCAGGCCGCGTGCCTTTCCGGCGTCGACACCACGGCGAAGACGGTCACTGCGACCGACTCGTACCGCAAGGCGCTCGCGGCCCTGACTCCCGAACAGCGTGGCCTCTACGACGCGCTTGCCGGCTCCAAGGGTCTGACGCCCGCTTTCAAGGCCTGGTCGACGTCGCTACAGCCTGACGTACTGCCGCTCTTCACCCGTGGCGTGAACGCAGCGAAGAACGCTCTCCCTGGCCTGACGCCCGTAGTCAGGGGTGCCGCGGACGGGGTGGGCGAACTCCAGGACGCAGCGTCGCGGGAGGTGAAGAAGCCATTCTGGGCGGGGTTCGCGAGGGACATCAACGGCGCTGTGAAGCCCGCTGTCGTAGGCCTCGGAAAGACCTTCGGTAATGTGCTGAAGGGCGCTGCGGGCATCATTGACGCCTTCCTCCCTCACATCGACTCCATCGCGGACCGCATGGTGAAGTCCTCCGGGAAGTTCGCCAGTTGGGGGACGAGTCTCAAGGGTTCTCCGGAGTTCGAACGATTCCTGAAGTACGCCGACAAACACGGCCCCCTCGTTGCGCAGACGGTTGGCAGCATCGCCGGAGCATTCCTCGCGGTCGGTTCGGCCTTGTCGCCGCTATCCGGTCCTCTCCTGACGTTCATCGGCAGTGTGGCGAGTGGGATTGCCTCAGTAGCGAATACGCTTCCGTGGCTCGTCCAAGGGATGTACGCCGCGTATGTCGTCACCAAGATCTGGACGATTGCGCTAGCGGCGTTCAACTTCGTGATGTCCCAAAACCCCCCTCGTGCGAATCGGCTTGCTGCTCGTCGCGCTCGTCGCGGCAGTCATCTACGCCTACAAGCACTGGGATTGGTTCCGCGAGACCGTTCAGATGGTGTGGGCGGCAATCCAGACTGCCGCATTGTGGGCGTGGGAAAACGTTCTGAAGCCCGTGTTCGAGTCCATATCGACGGCGCTTGAGGGCGTCGGCAAGGTCGCCGTGTGGCTGTGGAAGAACGCGATCGGTCCAGCGTTCTCAGCCATCGCCCTCGTGGGCAAGATCCTCGCAGCAGTGCTCATCACGCTGGTCATAGCCCCGATCGTCATCGCAGTTCAGCTCCTTGGGCTGTGGATAGGGTGGCTGTGGGAAGACGTGTTCAAGCCGGGCCTGACGTTGATCGGTGCTCTGGCGGTGGCGACGTGGAAGAACTACCTTTGGCCGTTCTTCCAAGGATTCTGGGGCGCGCTGAAGTGGGTGGGCGATAAGTTCGTCTGGCTCTACGACCACGCAATAGCCCCGGTATGCGGATGGATCGCAGAAAAGTCCAAGTGGGTTTGGAGCAAGGCTCTCAGCCCCGTACTCCATGCCATTTGGGACGGGTTGGGTTGGCTCGGCGACAAGTTCAAGTGGCTGTACGACCACAGCGTCAAGATTGTCTTCGACTGGATCGCGGACAAGTCCAAGTGGGTTTACGACAAGGGCATAAAGCCTGCGTTCGACAACATCCGCGACGCACTGAAGCTCGTCAGCGACGCATTCGGTACCGCCCGTGACGCCATCGGTAAGGCGTGGGGCAAGGTCGTAGACATCACGAAGAAGCCCGTCAACTTCATAATCAAGTGGGTCTACACAAACGGTATTAAGGCCGTTTGGGATCGTGTGGCTTCGTTCGTCGGACTGGGTAAACTGCCTGCCGCTCCTAAGCTCCTGGAGGCGGGCGGAACAGTCGGAAACGGCTGGGGTCCGGCAGTCCCGATGCGGACGAACAAGCCGACGGCAATCGTCGGTGAGGGAAACCCGCGATACCCGGAATACGTCATCCCGACGGATCCGAAGTACCGGGGCCGCGCGCTCGCTCTCCATCAGGCGGCAGGATCTCAGCTCCTGGAATCCGGTGGCATCCTCGGCGGAGTGTGGGACTGGACGAAGGACACCGTGTCCGACGTCATCGGCAAGGGGATCGACTGGGCGAAGACGGGCGCTGACCTTCTCGTCCACCCCGGCAAGGTGTGGTCGACGCTGACGAAGCCGATCCTGTCGAAGGTCGGTGCCGGCGTCGGATCCGCGTCCATGGGCGAGGCGATCGCGAAGTACCCGGTCAAGATCGTGTCCAGCCTGAAGGACATGATCGTCAACTCCGTCGCCGGGATGTTCTCCGGTGGGGGAGGAGTCGGTCAGTGGGCGAAGCCCGTCAACGTCCCGTACGGGACAAAGTTCGGCGTCGCTGGCTCCATGTGGTCGTCCGGCCGTCACACCGGCCTCGACTTCCCCGCTCCCGTCGGAACCCCCGTCCACGCGGTGGCCGGCGGATCGGTGTCGAGCGTCGGGACCGGCGGACCGTACGGCAACCACATAGAGATCAGCCACGGAGGCGGACTCAGCTCCCTCTACGCCCACATGTCGAAGATCCTCGTCGGCCTGAATCAGGTCGTGGCGCAGGGTCAGACGGTCGGCAAGGTCGGTGCGACGGGCAACGTCACGGGACCTCACCTCCACCTGGAGGCGCGGGTCAACGGGCGTCCGGTCGACCCCATGCCGTACCTGACGGGTGGCGGAGCAGGGACGAAGATCTCCAAGTCGATCGCGTCGGCGAAGGCCTACGCGAAGGGGATGCTCGGTCAGTACGGATGGGGACCGAGCGAGTTCCCCGCCCTGGAGAAGCTGTGGACCGGTGAGTCCGGTTGGCGTTGGAACGCGGAGAACAAGAGCAGCGGAGCCTACGGCATCCCGCAGTCTCTTCCCGGTTCGAAGATGGCGTCCGCGGGCGCTGACTGGCGGACCAACGCGGCGACGCAGATCCGTTGGGGTCTCGGCTACATCCACGACCGTCCCGACTACGGGTCTCCCTCCGCTGCGTACTCCAAGTGGCTTGCCCGCTCGCCTCATTGGTACGACGACGGCGGTTACATCCCTCCGGGTCTCTCCCTCGTGGCCAACGGCACCGGATCCCCGGAGCCCGTGTTCACCGGGTCCCAGTGGTCCGACATCCGCGCCGCGAAGAGCGGCGGAGGTGCGTCGACGATTCACGCCGACGTTCGGGTCTTCGTCGGCGATCGCGAGATCACGGACATCGTCCGCACGGAGATCAACACCTACGACTCAGAGGTGGCAACTGACCTCTACAACGGAAGGCGGATCTGACCGCACACCGCACGCACACTTGGGCCGTCCGTCGCCATGGCGGGCGGCCCTCTTCACGCCCCGCGGCCGACATGGACGCGGGGCTTTCGACGTTCAGGAGGAGTGAGACATGTTCGACTGCACGAAGACCGTCAAGGAGCAGCACACCGCGGGCTGCCTGCACTGCGGTGTGGAGCTGACACAGACGCAAGGCGCGGGACGGGTGCGCCGGTACTGCACGCAGGCTCACGGCCGGCTGTGGCGACGTCGCATGCGCCACGCGGGTTGGCTCTAGGCGCTCTTGACGATCGCGTCCGTCGGCGTGATGGTCGTAGACATCTGTAGAACCGACAAGAGGGTTGGAGCTGCAATGACGCTACGGTTTATCGCGAAGGACCCCAACACGGACGGCGCGAACTGCCCGACGGTGTGGGTCGACGTGGAACGGCAAGAGATCGTCATGCAGGGGTGGAAGGTCGACGAGGGCACTCGGGACGACTGCTTGACGGTCGGACCGATCCCCGAGAGTGAAGAGGTCGTGCGGCTTCCCATGCGGATGGTCGCTGCTATCCGGGAGGCGTGTGATGTGGCGGAGCGCTCCACCGTTCGGTGAGCTGCTAGCGGGTTGTCAGAAGTCGGCCGTACATCTGGAGATGCGCGACCACTACGACGACCCTGACGAGGCTCCCCGCGTTGAGGCGTGGAAGTCCGGCTATCGGCCAGACCCGGACGACCGGGCCACGTGGTGGCGTCCGTGGCTCGACATGGTGGCGGAGACGGTCGCACGGGGCGTCGACATCCGCCGTGCCCGGATCGTCTCGGAGCCCGTCAGTGAGTACACGCGCTACCTGTACGACGGGACGTTCACCAACGTTTCGGCCGGCGAGCAGATTCGATGGCTCCCGCGTCGCGAGGCGTCGGACCTGGCGTTGCCGGGCAACGACTTCTGGGTCTTCGACGACCGCCTAGTCCGCTTCGGCTACTTCTCGGGGGAGGGCACCTACCTCGGGGACGATGTCACCGACGAACCCGCCGTGGTGAAGCTCTGCGTCGACGCCTTTGAGGGCGTCTGGAGCAGGGCGACACCCCACCAGAAGTACAGGATCTGACGAGTCTCAGCACATGCCTACGTCGCCGTCATCGAGTGTTCAGGATGCCCGTCGGGCCGTGGCTGCCCAACTACGGGAGATCCGCCGGGACGCTGGCCTGTCGGGTAAGGACGTTGCGGAGCGCACAGGTTGGTACCGGTCTAAGGTCTCCAGGCTGGAGAACGCCGTAACGCCCCCGTCCGACGAGGACGTACGTGCGTGGTGCAGGGCTTGTGACGCTGACGGGTTGGCTGCGGACCTGATCGCGGCCTCCCGCTCAGCCGACTCGATGTACGTGGAGTGGAGGCGCCTGCAACGGACTGGGTTGCGGCGACTCCAGGAGTCGTACGTACCCCTTTTCGACCGTACGCAGGTCTTCCGCGTCTACTGCTCCAACGTCGTCCCTGGGCTGTTGCAGACGGACGAGTACGCGGCTGCGCTGCTCGGTTCCATCGCAGCGTTCAGGGAGACGCCCGACGACGTGACGGATGCCGTCGCAGCCCGAATTGAGCGATCGCGAGTCATCCGGGAGGGTGGGCACCGGTTCGCGCTGCTCGTTGAAGAGGCGGTGTTGCGGCACCGTGTGGGGGGCGCTGCGGTCATGGCCGGCCAACTCGGGTACCTCCTCTCCATCATGGCTCTGCCGTCCGTCTCACTCGGTGTCGTTCCCTTCTCTGCGGACCGACGCATGTGGATGCTGGAGACGTTCAGCGTGTACGACGAGGGGCAAGCACAGGTCGAACTACTGACGGCTCAGGTGAACGTCACCGCTCCCTCAGAGGTGGCTCAATACCTCAAAGCCTTCGGTGAGTTCTCCAAGCTGGCTGTCTACGGAGCCGGTGCTCGCGCGCGAATCACTGCCGCCATTGACGCTCTCGGGTGATTCCCGTGGAACTCTGTAGAACTTCCTAGAGCCGCCACCTTCCCACTCCGTAGCGTCGAAGCTCAGACGGCCCGCGGCGGAGGTGTAGGGATGGCACTTGAGACAACGCTCAGAGAACCGATCCAGCTGACTGACCCGCTCGATTCTGGTCCGCCGGAACCCGCCCCCGGCTGTGACGTGTGCGGTGCACTGCTCAGTCAGTGGAGGCAGGCGACGGACGCCGGAAGCCCTAACCACGACCCGTCGCGTGGGGTGGATCTGGCGGTCGAGATCCGTCGGCACCCGCACGACTGGAAGACGGGGACGGAGTGATGTCGAGCCACGCCACCCCTGAAATACGCGCCCGCGTAGAACTGGCCTCCACAGCCACCCGCAGGTTCATCGAGTGCGTCAGGTGCATAGAGCACAAGGTCCTTGACGGCGAAGACAACCCGGACGAGTGGGCGTTGGACCACCAGCGAACCCACAACTCACACGTCAGGTACCGAATCGTCTCGATGACGGACTATCGCGTCGTCCCGACTGCCGTGGCGCAATGACGGACGACGACGGCGTCTGCGGCGCGACGAAGACGTTCCCCGACGACCCGGAACGGTTGAAGGAGCTTGTCCTTCCTCCGACCTGGGCGGGCGTCACCGTGGTCTGCACGGAGCAGCCCCACGAGGGGCCGGACGCCGTGCACGTCGGTCCGGTTGTCGTCGACGGAAAGCTGAAGGCCGTCAGCGTGTGGGGCCCGGGGTGGATCCCCGAGTTCTCCTGAGCCCGCGTGCCGGTGTTGCCGTTCGCCGGCGCGTGGTGGGGCGTGGCGGGGGAAGGTTCGTCGAGAGCCGGTGAGGTCGGCCCTTTCGACGGCTACAGCCTCCCCCGTCAGCGTCCCGAAGCTCCGCCCCTGGGCATCACCTCACCCGCCCGGGGGCGGAGTCCAGAACCTCCCTCCCCGTGTGCTCTGAAACGGCGGGGAGGGGGAAGCCCGCGGTTCTTCGCACCTTCCTGCGGGCGTGGTGTCGCTCGCCAGCGAAGCCTCCCCCAGGGGCTAGCCGGCGGGCGACACCACCGAACTTCCCGCCCCCGGGTAACTGGGGGCGGGGCACTGCCCGTCGCGAGGGGTCCCGCTCTGCAAGGGACTGCCCGGGGCGGTACAGGAGCCCCACCCAACTGCCTCCCCCGTGGCGGTGGGTGGGGCTTCTATATGTTTCCGCAGGCAGACAGGCTGTTAATCTATATGCAAGGGTGTCCATGCAGTGAGGGTCAACTCGTACTGCATGGCGTGCATTCGGTGCCTTCCTATCGCGGTGCGAGCAGGGAGAGCAGGCCCCGGACGGCGGTGTCGAAGGCGGCGGGGTTCCCGGCGGCGCGGGCGAGGACGTAACCGCCCTGCACGGTCGCGAGGACGGTCGCGGCGATCTCCTCGCCGTCCAGGGAGGGTGCGAACTGCCCTTGTTCCTTGCCCTCTTCGACGATCCCGGCGAGCCGCTCCCGGATCCGGTCGAGCGTCTCGTCCACCGGCGCGCGCAGCTCGTCGTTGGCGATGATGTCCGGGTCCATCGTGAGGCGCCCGACCGGGCAGCCGCGCAACACATCGCGCTCGCGGCGCAGATACTCCTCGATCCGCTCGTACGGCGTCCCCGGGCCGTCGAGTACTCCCTCGGCGGCAGCCAGCAACTCCTCGGCCGTCCGCCGGATCGCCGCCAGGGCGAGATCCGGCTTCCCCTTGAAGTGGTGGTACATGCTGCCCTGCCCGGCGCCCGCGCGCTCCAGGATCGCCTTGGGACTGGTGCCCACGTAACCGCGCTCCCACAGCAGCTCGCGGGTGGACTCGATCAGTCGTTCCGGGGTGCTCATACAGGCACTGTACATACTAGTAGTTACAGAATTCCAGGGTTGTGGGAGCAGCTGGAACGAACCCGCGTACTCCCCGGGAGGTACGCGCACTGCCGCTGGCCGTACGACGACCCGGACCCCTCCTCGCGGCCAGTCTCGATTCATCACCGGAAGCCCCTTTGGGACAACGAACCTCGCTGAGGCTTTCCAAGACTCTCCAAGGAGATGAATCGACATGCAGACTCTCGCGAACTGGAACGGCGGCGGTCCCGGCCCGTGGATCCTGTTCTTCCCGCTGATCTGGGCGGCCGTCGTGGTCGGCGTCGTCACCCTGCTGCGCCGGACCGTCTGGCGTGGCCGGCGCGGACCGTGGCGCGCGTTCGAGGATGCGCGCCCCTCGGGCGACTCGCCCCTCGCCGTGCTGGGCCGGCGCTTCGCGTCCGGTGAGATCGGCGAGGACGAGTACTGGCGCCGGCTGTCCGTCCTGGACGAGCAGTTCGGCCGCACGGCGGGCAAGGGCGGTGCCGCATGACCACCGCGACCGCCACGCGGACGGCCGCCCGGGTCGTCGAGGCCGTGAAGGTGTACGGCCGCGGCGACACCGAGGTGAGGGCCCTGGACGGGGTGAGCGTCGACTTCCCGGTCGGCCGCTTCACCGCGATCATGGGGCCCTCGGGCTCCGGCAAGTCCACGCTCATGCACTGCGCGGCCGGCCTCGACACGCTCACCTCCGGCGCCGCCTGGATCGGCGACACCGACCTGGGCACGCTGGACGACCGCCGCCTCACCCTCCTGCGCCGCGACCGCGTCGGCTTCGTGTTCCAGGCCTTCAACCTGGTGCCCACGCTCACCGTCGAGGAGAACATCAGACTGCCCCTCGACCTCGCGGGCGCCGGCAAGGGCGACACGGAGTGGCTCGACGCGCTGATCGACGTCGTCGGCCTGCGCGACCGCCTCCACCACCGGCCCTCCGAACTCTCCGGCGGCCAGCAGCAACGCGTCGCCGTGGCACGGGCGTTCGCCGGCCGGCCCGATGTCGTCTTCGCCGACGAGCCGACCGGCAATCTCGACTCCCGCGCGGGCGGCGAGGTCCTGGGCCTGCTCGGCCGCACCGCGCGCCAGACCTCCCGCGCGGTCGTCATGGTCACCCACGACCCGGTCGCCGCCGCCCACGCCGACGAGGTCGTCTTCCTCGCCGACGGGCGCCTGGTGGACCGGATGGAAGCCCCGACCGCCGACAAGGTCCTGGACCGTATGAAAGCCTTCGAGGTGCCGTCATGAACGCCTCGGTCCGCCTGAGCGTGTCCTCGCTGCGTGCCCACAAGCGGCGCTTCGCCGGCACCTTCCTCGCCGTGTTCCTCGGCGTCGCCTTCCTGGCCGGCACCCTCGTCATGGGCGACACCCTGCGCGCCAGCTTCGACACCATGTTCGGCAACGCGACCAGCGGCACGGACGCCGTCGTCCGCAGCGCCGACGCCATCACCACATCGGGAGAGAGCCAGGGCGTACGCCAGCCGGTCGCCACGGACCTCGCCGACAGCCTCGCGAAGGTGCCCGGTGTCGCCTCCGCAGAGCCCGAGATCCAGGGCGCCGGCCAGCTCGTCGGCAAGAACGGCAAGCCCATCGGCGGCCAGGGCCCGCCCACCCTCGCCGGCAACTGGATCACCGACCCGAAGCTCAACCCGTACCAACTCGCCGAAGGCCGCGCCCCGTCGAAGTCCGGCGAGGTCGTCGTCAACCGCGGTGCCGCCGACAAGGGCGACCTGAAGATCGGCGACACGACCACCCTGCGTACCCCGGACCCGGTCCAGGTGCGGATCGTCGGGCTCGCGACCTTCGGCGGCGAGGACGGCATGGCCCAGGTGACGTTCACCGGCATGACCCGCGCCGACGCCGAGAAGTACCTCACGGCCAGGCCCGGCGAGGCGTCGAGCATCCAGGTGCGGGCCGGCCCCGGAGTGAGCGAGAAGGAACTTGTCGACCGGCTGACGCCCGTACTGCCCAAGGGAGTTGAAGCCATCACCGGCCAGGAGTCGGCGCAGGAGAACACCGACATGATCTCCAGCCAGTTCCTGACCATCTTCACCACCTTCCTGCTGGTGTTCTCCGGCATCGCCCTGCTCGTCGCGACCTTCTCCATCCACAACACCTTCGCGATCGTCGTCGCCCAACGCACCCGCGAGAACGCCCTGTTGCGGGCCCTCGGCGCCTCGCGCCGCCAGGTCACCGCGGCCACCCTGGTCGAGGCGACCGTCGTGGCCGTGACCGCCTCGCTCGCCGGGCTTGCGGGCGGCATCGGTATCGCGGCCGGACTTCAGGCACTGTTCCCGGCGATCGGATTCCCGTTCCCCAAGGGCGACTTGGTGATCAGCGCGCTGTCCATGGCGCTGCCGCTCGCCGTGGGCATCGTGGTCTGCCTGGGCTCCGCGCTCCTGCCCGCCGCCCGCGCCGGACGCACCGCCCCGCTGGCGGCCCTGCGCGAGACGGCCGTCGACTCCTCCGGCGCCTCCCGCACGCGGGCCGTCGTCGGCGCGGGCCTGGCCGCCCTGGCGATCGCCGTGACGCTGACCGGCGTCCTGGTCTCACCGTCCTTGTGGCTGGCGGGACTTGGCGCCGTACTCGCCCTGGTCGCCTTCGTGGTCCTCGGCCCGGTCGCCTCCTCGACGGCCGTACGCGTCCTGGGCAGCCCCCTGGACAGGCTGCGCGGGGTCACCGGCGGACTCGCCCGGCGCAACGCGCTGCGCAGCCCCAAGCGGACGGCCGCGACCGCGAGTGCCCTGATGATCGGCGTGGCGGTGGTCGCCCTGTTCACCGTCTTCGGGGCCTCGCTGAAGGCCACCATGGACCAGACCGTGTCCCGTTCCTTCGCGGGCGACGTGGCCGTGAGCACACCGTCGTTCGGCGCCGGTGGCAGCGGACTCAGCCCGCGCCTGGCGGGAGCGGTCCAGCGACTGCCCGAGGTCGACACGGCCGTGGGCCTGGGCCGCGGAGTCGCCGAAGTCGACGGCAAGGGCAGGGCGTTGACGGTCGCCGACCCGACCGCCTTGCAACGCACCTTCGACCTCGGCAGGGTGGACGGCTCGATGAGCGCCCTCGGTACCGACGGCATCGCCATCACCAGGAGCGAGGCCGAGAAGCAGCACCTCACCACCGGCGACAAGGCCCGACTCACCTTCACCGACGGCAAGAAGGAGACCTTCACGGTCCGCGCGGTCTACGGCCGGTCGGAACTCGCCGGCGACTACGTCATCACCCGCGCCGCCTGGGCCCCGCACCGTACCCAGGACTCCGACACCCTGGTCGCGGTCTCCTTCAAGGACGGCGTGAGCACGGACGCGGGCAAGGCGGCCGTGCAGAAGGTCGCGGATGCCTACGGCAACCCGGAGGTGCAGACCCGCGCCGAGTACGCGCAGTCCTCGGCAGGCGGCATCGACATGATGCTCACCCTGGTCTACGCCCTGCTGGCCCTCGCGGTCCTCATCGCGCTCCTGGGCATCGCCAACACACTGACCCTGGCGATCCACGAACGCACCCGAGAACTGGGCCTGTTGCGCGCCGTCGGCCAGACCCGGTCCCAACTGCGGGCCATGGTCCGCTGGGAGTCGGTCCTCGTGGCGGCCTTCGGCACGGTCGGCGGCCTCGCCCTCGGCGGCTTCCTCGGCTGGGTCCTGGTCGAGGCCTCGGACGGCGCGAGCGACAGCGCCTTCGCCTTCGCGATCCCGCCCGTGCAGCTGCTGATCGTGGCCCTGGTGGGCCTGGCGGCCGGTGCCCTGGCAGGCTGGCGCCCGGCCCGACGGGCGGCCCGCCTGGACGTACTGCGGGCGATCGCAACGGAGTGACCGAGCGGGGCAGCCCGGGAGAGCCAGCCGGGCGAGCGGGGAGCCCGAGTGAACGGGGGAGCCCGGGAGAGCCTGCCGAGTGAGCGCAGGAGCCCGGGGGACCCACGGGGTGAGCGGAGGAGCGACCGGCTCCTCCGCTCACCCCGCCACGGCGGACCGGGCGGCGGCATGCGCCGCCCGCCGGACATCGACCCCGTGTTCGACGTCCGCGAAGCGTTGGGCCGGCTTCTCGCTCACCCGCCGCGGCATACGCGCGGGCGTGGCGGGCGGCGGCTGCGCGGCGGGCAGGGTGAACCAGACGACCTTGCCCGACTCGCCGTCCGCCCGCACCCCCCAGCTCTCGCTCACCGCGGCCACCATGGCGAGCCCGCGCCCGCTGGTGGAGGAGGGGTCCACGTCCCGTACCTCGGGAAGGCGGGGATCGTGATCGTGCACGGAGACCGTGAGCCGGTCGAGCAGCAGCTCGATCTCCACCGTGCACAGCTTGTCGGGCTGCGCGTGCCGGTGGACGTTGGTCAACAACTCCGTCACGCCGAGCGCGGCGTGGTCTATCAAGGGATCCAGATGCCAGTAGCGCAACTGCGCCGATACGATTCTGCGGACCTGGCCGATCCGCGACGGCAGGGCATGGAGCTCCACCGTGCAGTGCCTGCTTGGGTGACTGATCACGGCTGCGACTCCCCGACTGAGATGGTCCGGAAGAACACGGAGTTCGGATCCAGCAGGGGCCCCGGCAAAAACGGCCGCCTGCTGGCGTGTCCGGCGGGCTGGTTCGCAGCGTTATCGCCGGTAAACCCAGAGTGACGTGAGACCAGCGTGACGCAGGGGGTGCGGTACCGCAACTCGCGATGGGCCACCCGCTCTACGGAGGTCGGCCGGCTGTCCGTCGAACCGGTCAGCCGCCGCGCCGCGCGGCCTTGCGCACGGCCTCGATGAACCGGCGGGCCGCGGGCGGCCCCGGCTCCCCGGGGGCGGGGTCGTGGTCGCCGAGGGTCAGCAGGTACCGCTTGCCGTTCAGATCCGCGAGCGCCCGGCCGTCCGGCGCGAACCACGGCTTGGAGGCGCGAACCGCCTGCACCGGCGCGCTGTCGATCTCGCTGCCGTAGCTGGTGAGCAACTCCAGCCGGCCGTCGCTGATCCGGACCTGTCCGGCCCGGGTGAGCGAGCGCAGCCGTTTCCCTATCCCCACGCCCTTGGCCGTGAACTCGGGCTCCGCCATGCCGCTCCGCCCCCTCGTGTGCGTCCGATGCGCCGGACCGTGAACCTGCGCGGCTCTTGATCCGGCCGGTCTCGTGATCCAGCTCGTCTCGTGATCCAGCTCGTCTCGTGATCCAGCTCGTCTCGTGATCCAGTGTGCGCCCCCTCCGGTGAAGTCTGCCCGCGCCCGGCGTCGAGCACCAGTACGCCTGGACACCCCGAGCCCGGCACCCGGAGCACTCGCGCGAATGCGCCCCGTGGCGGGTGCCTCGATGGGTGCCGTCCCGCCCCAGGGCTGCCTTTGGGCTGCCCAAAGGAGTGTTTATGCAGGTGAGAAGCGTGTGGAAGGTGCATATGATCGATGTGCCGGCCACGCGAGGCGTCGCCGGCGCGAAGCAGAAGGAGCCCCGCCGTGACCACCCCACAGCAGACCCGGACCGGCGTGACCCTCGACGTCGACCACAGCGACGCCGCCTACCGCGCCTGGCTGAAAGAGGCCGTACGCAAGGTCCAGGCGGATGCCAACCGCTCGGCCGACACCCACCTGCTCCGCTTCCCGCTGCCCGAGAAGTGGGGCATCGACCTGTACCTGAAGGACGAGTCGACCCACATCACCGGCAGCCTCAAGCACCGCCTCGCCCGCTCGCTCTTCCTGTACGGGCTGTGCAACGGCTGGATCCGGCCGGGCCGCCCGGTGATCGAGGCGTCCAGTGGCTCCACGGCCGTCTCCGAGGCGTACTTCGCGGGGCTGATCGGCGTCCCCTTCATCGCCGTCATGCCCCGCACGACGAGCGCCGAGAAGTGCCGTCTCATCGAATTCCACGGCGGGCAGTGCCACTTCGTGGACGACTCGCGCAAAATGTACGAGGAATCCGCCCGCCTCGCGGCCGAGAGCGGCGGCCACTACATGGACCAGTTCACCTACGCGGAACGGGCCACGGACTGGCGTGGCAACAACAACATCGCCGAATCCATGTTCCGCCAGCTGGAGTGGGAGCGGTTCCCGGAGCCCGCTTGGATCGTGGCCACGGCCGGCACGGGCGGCACCTCCGCGACCATCGCGCGCTACGTCCACTACACCCAGCGCGATACGCGCATCTGCGTGGCCGACCCGGAGAACTCCTGTTTCTTCGAGGGCTGGACCACCGGCGATCCGGACGTCACCTGCGACTGCGGCTCCCGTATCGAGGGCATCGGCCGCCCCAGGATGGAACCGAGCTTCGTGCCCGGCGCGATCGACCGGATGATGAAGGTCCCGGACGCGGCCAGCGTCGCCGCCGTGCGCGCCCTGGAGCGGGCCATCGGCCGCAAGGCGGGCGGCTCGACCGGCACCGGTCTGTGGAGCGCGCTGAAGATCGTCGCCGAGATGGTGGCCGAGGGCCGCCAGGGGAGCGTGGTGACGCTGTTGTGCGACCCGGGCGACCGCTACCTGGACAAGTACTACTCGGACGCGTGGCTGGCCCAGCAGGGCATGGACATCGAGCCGTACACGACGGCGATCGACTCGCTCCTGGAGACGGGTGTCTGGTCCGCCGAGGGCCTAGGCGGAGAGCCGTCGGTCCAGTGAGGTGACCGCGCCCCGGAAAGCGCGCCCGAGCGCCGCCCGCGATCCCTTCATGACCAGCCGCAGTGGAGCAGACCCGTCCGCGGCGAAAGTCCACTGCGCGCGCGTGCCGGTACCGGACGGCAGCAGCCGCCACTCCTCGACGAGCGCCCGCAGGCCCGGCGCGTTGCCCGCGTCGACGCGGTAGGCGTACACGTCCGGCTCCTTGGACGCGAGGATCGTCTCCTCGAAGTGCCCGCCGCCGGTGAGCCACACCTCGCGCCGGGTGCCGTCGCCGAGCAGCCGGGCCCGTTTCACACCCGGGAACCACTCCGCCCACCCCGGCACGTCCTCGGCGAGGGCGCGGTGCACCGCCTCGGGGGAGGCGGACATCTCCCGGGCGAAGACGAGACGTACGGGCGCGGTCTCGACGAAGTCGAGCCCCTCGGGGCGCAGTTGACGAGCCATGGACGAGAACCCCCTTGGCGGCGCAGGGTGGTTGACCGGGCAGCGTCACGATAGCTGGCGGTCCGTCAGATGTCTGCACCGCCCGGGACCCGCCCGGCGGAGCCCGCCGGCATGGGCCCCGGCCGGATCAGTCCTCCGGCTCGCCCGCCACCATCAGCCGCCGCAGATGCTCGGAGATCTCCGCGCGCGCGGAGCCCGGCAGCCCGGCGTCCGTCACCAGCGTGTCGACCTGCTCCAGCGCGGCGAACGAACTCAGGCCCACCACGCCCCACTTGGTGTGGTCGGCGACCACCACGACCCGCCGTGCCGACTGCACGAGCCGCCGGTTGGTCTCCGCCTCCGCGAGGTTCGGCGTCGACAGACCGGCCTCGACCGATATCCCGTGCACACCGAGGAACAGCACGTCGAAGTGGAGCGCCGCGATCGCCTGGTCGGCGACCGGACCCACCAACGAGTCGGAGGGCGTGCGCACTCCGCCGGTCAGCACCACCGTGGCCGCACCCTGCCGGGGGCCCGAGGTGCGCTGCGCCGCATGGAAGACATCGGCGACCCGCACCGAGTTGGTGACCACGGTGAGGTCCGGCACGTCCAGCAGCTGATGCGCCAGCGCGTACGTCGTCGTACCGCCCGACAGCGCTATCGCCGTACCCGGCGCCACCAGCTGGGCCGCCGAGCGCGCGATGTCCTCCTTGGCCGACAGCTCCAGGCCGGACTTGGCCTCGAAACCGGGCTCGTGCGTACTCGCCTCCACGACGGGCACCGCGCCGCCGTGCACCTTCTCCAGCACACCTTGGCGGGCGAGCGCGTCGAGATCGCGGCGGACCGTCATGTCCGACACGCCGAGCTTCCGCGTCAGCTCGTTGACCCGAACCCCGCCCCGACGCCGAACCTCGTCCAGGATCAGGGCGCGCCGCTGCTCCGCGAGGAGGTTCTGATTCTCACTCACGTACGCTCCGGTCCTTTCGCCTCAAGCCGTCCGACACGCCCCGCGCACCCGCTCCGACCACGACGTTCTCCCCGGCCCCGGTGCGTGGGCGTCCCATCCTCGCACGGGTCGCGGTCACCGGCGCCACCGGTCGCCCGTCGCGCACATGTCACTGGCGGCCCACGAGTTCCTCCCTTGTCGCACGGATCGGGGAGATTCAGTGACAGGAATCGGGGAGATTCAGTGACAGGAGGTGTAGGGGAGGCCGAAAACGGCCATCCTTATGGCCCGCACGGACAACAGCAGATGGCGCGTCACGGGGGAAGTGCGAACAGTGCAACGTGCAGAGGAACGCGTACAGGAACGCCCTGCGACCGGTGGGCCCGAGCGCCCCGGCGCACAGCCGGAGGAAACCGGCACGGCCCTGGAACTCCTGGTCCACGGCGTGGGCGGCACCACGCCCGAGAAGATGCTCGACGATCCGCGCACGGTACGGATCAGCGGTGACGACACGGCGGCCGTCTTCCGGCGCGCCGAGGACGTCGACGCGGAGAACCGCCCCGACGACCGGCGCGGCCAGCCGGTGCCGGAGGCCTACGTCTGGTGCAACCTCACCTCGGGCAACAGCGCCCGCGCCCTGTGGCTCCTGTTACTGCCGTTCATGGTCGTCAACCTCGCGCACTGGATGCGCCCCGGCGCGCAGGGCCACCGACGGGCGGTACGCCTGTACGGGCTGCTCGTGCGGCTGATCGGACTGACCCTGACGGTCCTGCTGGTCGCCGCGGCCTGTGAGGTCGCGCTCGACCTCGCCGCCTGGCAGTGCGCGGGCACGCACGCGTGCGCCGAGCGCCATTCCTGGCTGGGCTTCCTGTCGCCCGCGGCCTCGCACCACGGCTGGTGGAGCGACCCCGGCCGCCGCCTCGCCCTCGCGGCCGTCGTCCCCGCCGCGCTCACCTGCCTGCTCTGGTACCTCTCCCGGCGAACCTGGAGCGCCTACGAGTCCCAGCAGCCGATCTCCCGCAAGGCCGAGCCCGAGGAGGACACCGACGGCACGGCCCTGGGCCGGCCCGGCTTCTGGTACGGCCGCCGCCTGGTGGCCCGGCTCCGCGCCGCGCACACCGCGGCCGGGCTGCTGACCGTCGCCGCCGCGCTCGCCACGACCGCAGCCCGCTTCGACCGTGAGCCCGGCGGCTCCACGCTCCTCGACACGCTGGGCCGCTTCCTCGTCGCCGCGATCCTGGCCACCGCCGTCGGCGTGGTGTGGGTGGTCTGCCGCCGCGGCCGCAGCGAGAACTTCATCGACCGGCGCCTCGACAAGCACTTGGTACGGCGCCTGCCGCTCGGCGCGCTCGCCCTGCTCGTGCTCTCCGCCGTCTACGCCGGCTGGGAGCGCCCCGGATGGGCCTCCGCCGGCCGCCTGCCCGGGGACACCACCTTCGGCACCATCACGCTGGTCCAGGGCGGGCTGGTGATAGCGCTGGCCGTCGTCGCACGCGTGCTGCACCGCACGCGCCCCGACCCGCGCGCCGCCATGCGCGGCCTGGGCGGACCCGCCGTCGCGATGCTCGCCTGCGCCCTCGGCGGCGTGATGTCCGGCGGGGTCTCCCAGCGGGTCTCCGACTGGCTGGACGGCACCGGCACCTCCATCGCGGGACCGCCGGTCCTGCTGACCTGGCAGGCGTCCGCGATCCCCGTACTGATCCTCGTCCTGCTGGTGCTCTGCGGCGGCCTCGGCCGGCGGGCCTGGCTGCTGCGCCGCGCCGCGATGGGCACCATCGAACTCGACTACGCGGGGGAGCCCAAGGACACCGCGCGCACCCGCAAGATCGCCACCACGCGCGCGATGGCCACGCTCACCGACCGCGGCCCCCTGCTCGTGGCCGTCGTCTCCACCACGACCCTGCTCCTCGGCGCGGGCGCCCTGGTCGGCGCGTTCACCACCGACAAGGCACCGGCCCAGGCCGCACTGCCCGCGCACGCGTTCGTGCACGGCGCCGCGCAGACCGCCCAGGCACTCGGCTCCTGGCTGATCGGACTCGGCTTCATACTCTTCGTCACCTGGGGCCGGCGCGCCTACAAGGACGCCTCCGCGCGGCGCACCATCGGCATCCTGTGGGACGTCGGCACCTTCTGGCCGCGCGCCGCCCACCCCTTCGCCCCGCCCTGCTACGCGGAGCGCGCGGTGCCCGACCTGACCTGGCGGATGGCGACCTGGACCCGCGCCACCGGCGGCCGGCTCGTCCTGTCCGGGCACTCGCAGGGCAGCGTGCTCGCCGCCGCGGCGGCCTGGCAGCTCAAGCCCGCCGTCCGCAAGCGGGTCGCCCTGCTGACGTACGGCTCACCGCTGGAGCGCCTCTACGGCCGCTGGTTCCCGGCCCACTTCGGGCCGGCCGCGCTCGGCTCCCTGCACCGGGACGTCGACTGCTGGCGCAACCTCTACCGGCTCACCGACCCCATCGGCGGCCCGGTCGGACTGCCCGGCGACTGCGGCCCCGCGGTGGACCGCGGCCCGCTCAAGGACCCGCTCGGCTACGGCCGCACCGCGCTGCACCCGCTGCCCGCGCCCGTCCTGGGCCACTCCGACTACCAGGCCGACCCGGCCTTCGCCGAGGAGCGGGAGCGGCTGCTGGCCCGGCTCAGGCCCGACCTGCCGACCCCGCGCCCCGAGGCCGGGGCGCCGGCTCAGGCCGACTCGGGCAGGTCCTCGGCGTAGAGGAGGGTCAGGTCGTCCGTGCTGGGCTCGGCGAACTGGGCGACCCGGCTCGCGTGCCGCTCGACCATGCCCTCGAAGGTCTGGCGGGCGGTACGGCCGTTGCCGAACGCCGGGCCCTTCGGGATGTCCGTGAAGTACTTCAGGAGCGCGTCCGAGGCGCCCGGTGCCAGCCGGTACTCGTGCTCCTCGGTCTGCTGCTCCACGATCCGCAGCAGCTCCTCGGGCCCGTAGTCGCCGAAGGTGATGGTCCGGGAGAAGCGCGACGCCACACCGGGGTTGACCGAGAGGAACCGCTCCATCTCCGCCGTGTAGCCCGCGACGATCACCACGACGGCGTCCCGGTGGTCCTCCATCAGCTTCACCAGCGTGTCGATGGCCTCCCGGCCGAAGTCCCGGCCCGAGTCCTCCGGAGACAGCGCGTAGGCCTCGTCGATGAACAGCACACCGCCGCGCGCCCGGTCGAAGGCCTCCTGGGTGCGGATCGCCGTCGAGCCGATGTGCTCGCCGACCAGGTCGACGCGGGACACCTCGACCAGATGCCCCTTCTCCAGCACACCGAGGGAGGCCAGGATCTCGCCGTACAGCCGGGCGACCGTCGTCTTGCCGGTGCCGGGGGAGCCGGTGAAGACCAGGTGGCGCTTGACCGAGGCCGCCTTGAGGCCCGCCTGCTGGCGGCGCCGGCCGACCTCGATCATGTCGGTGAGCGCCCGCACCTCGCGCTTGACGCTCTCCAGGCCCACCAGCGCGTCCAGTTCACCCATCACGGACTGCGAAGTCCGCGCCGGCTGCTCCGGCTCGGTGGCGGTGACCAGGGGCTCCTGCTCGGCGGCCCGCTGCCCGGGGATCGCGCCGAGCAGCCCGGCGGACTGACCCGCGCCCTCCACGGCCGTCTCCCGCAGGCTCGCGCTCTCGTCGCTGGTGCAGTCCTCCACGACGGGACCCGTGCCGGCGCCGGCGTCAGGGCCCGCGTCCGCGAACTCGTACCCACCGCGCGCGCAGCGCTCCGTGCGGCACTTGCGGAGCGTCGCCCGACAGCCGTCTATCACGTGGAAGCCGTAGCCGCCGCTGCCCGTCACCCGGCAGTTGAGGAAGCTGCCGCGCCCGCCCGCGGACACGTAGAAGCCCGCCTCGGCCGGCGAGTCGACCGTGCAGCGTTCGATGGTGGGGTCGGCGCCCTTGGTGACGATCACGCCGGTCTGCGTGCCGTCCACCGTGCAGTTGTTGAGCGTGCCGCCGCTGCCGTGGTCACGGAACCAGGCACCCGTCGCCGCGTCCCGGATCCGGCAGTCGTCGAGCTGCGCGGTGGCGCCGTCGCTCACCGACACGGCCGTGTTGCGCACCTGCGAGATGTCACTGTCGACGACGTCCGCGCGCGAGCCGCGGTCCAGCACGAACAGCGCGTCCGGCACGTCGTGCACCCGGCAGGAGTCCAGTACGGCGGTGGCGCCGTCGCTGACCCAGACGGCCGGGTAGTCGCCGGTGCTGTCGAAGATCTCGCACTGGTTGGCGTCCACGCGCGTGCCCGGGTCCCACACCGACAGGCCGTTGCGCCCGAACTGACGGACCGTCGTGCGGGTCAGCGTGAGCACCGAGCGGGAGCGCAGGTCGACCGCGTTCTCCGGGATGTCGTGGATGCGGCAGTCGGCCAGGGTCAGCACCGCGTCCGTGTCGAGCGTGACGCCGTCCCCGGTGGTGCGGTGCACATCGCAGTCCGTGAGGTGCGCGGTGGCGCGGCCGGTGACCTGGACGCCGCTGCCCCGGACCTCGTAGATCTCACAACCCACCGCTTCCAGCGCGGAGTTCTCCCCGGTCGCCGCCAGGCCCGAGCCCGAGGCGTGGTGGATCCGGCAGCGCTCCAGGCGCGGATGCCCGCCGCCGCGGACCGAGACGCCCGACTGGCCGGCGGAGACGACCTCGCACTCCTCGAACACCCCGCCCCCGCCGTCGAGTACGGCGATACCGACACCGGCCGGGTTGTCGACCGTGCAGCGCCGCACGGTGGGCCGGGCGCCGCCGCGCACCTCGATGCCGGCCGCGGAGCGCGTGACGATCCGTACGTCCGTCAGCTCGGGCGTGCCCTCCTCGACGAGCAGGGCGGGAGCGGCCGCGTCCTGGCCCTCCACGTGCAGGTCCTGCACCACGGCGGAGGCCCGCACGGTCAGCGGCACCCCGTCCAGCGGGGCGATCCGTACCGAGCCGGGGGAGCCCTCGGGGCCGCGCAGGGTCACCGCCCGCTGGACGACGAGGTTCTCCCGGTAGGTGCCGGGGGCGACGGTGAGCACGTCCCCGTCGGCCGCGGCCTCCAGGGCGGCGGCGAGCGACGCGTACTCACCCGTGCGGCGCCGCCACCTCGATGTACCGGTGTGCGTCACCTGGACCGTGCCCTGTGCCATGGCGTTGCTGTGCCCCCACCTCGTGGTACGCGGGTTGATGCCGACAACCTTCGGCCGGTCCACCGTAGCGTGCGTGCGGCCGGTGGGTTGACCAGTGCCGGAATGCCGTCAACTGCCGGTGCCGGTCCGGCCCCAGTCCGGACCCGCCCGGTCCCAGGCCTGGTCCCAACGGGCGTACCGGCGGCGGACCATGCGCCACACGACCAGCCGCCGGGCGGCCTCGACCAGACCCGCGGTGAACATGGCGGCGCCGAACCCGGCGAGGACCGCGTGGGTCGTCGCCGTCGCGGAGTCCAGCGGGCGGGCCGTCGGACGGCCGTGCGCGTCGGTCCATATCCCGAAGTGGTCGCCGCGGTGCGGGACTTTGAGGTTCGCCAGGGCCGCGCCGTGCTGGGCGGTGCCGTCCGGGCCGGTCCAGTCGGCGATGACCCGGCTGCGCACCGCGCGCGACGAGGAGGTCTCGGGGTCGCTGTCCATCGGGGAGCTGTCCAGTTTGCGGACCACGGTGGCCGTGACCAGGTGCCGGGCCTTGCGCTGGTCCCGCACCGCCTGCTGCAAGGCGTCCTGGGCGGCACCGCCGGCGAGGGCGCCGACCACGGGCGCGACGAAGAGGATCAGCAGCAGGGCCGCCAGGGCCAGCCAGGCCTCGACCAGATCGGTCGTGCGGCGCAGCGGATTGCGCCGCCAGCGCCAGAGCCCACCGAGTGTCCGCACGTCCGCACCCCCTTCCCCTTCCGTGATAACTCCGCCGACCGCCGTTCACGCGAGGGCCTGGTCAAAGAGAGAGCGAAATCACCTGCGACCGGGACCTCTCATGAACTTCTTACGCATCCTCAACGCGCCGGGCCCCGGCCCCGGTTCCCGCACACCGGCCCTTGTCCGGATCTTTCCGCCGACGGCGCCGAAGGGCGGCTATTCGACGATCGTGACCGGGTCGCCGACCCGGATCGTGCCGCGCGAGAGGGGCACGAGATTCTGGCCGAAGACCAGCTTTCCGCCGATGCGGCGGTGCCGCCCCAGCGTGTGCAGCGGCTCCCGGCCCCGGTCGGCGGTGCGCTGGTCGGTGGTGGTCACGACGCAGCGTCCGCAGTTCTTCGCGGCGCGGAAGGGGACCTCGCCGATCACGATGCGGGACCAGTCGTCCTCGGCCCAGGCGGCGGTCCCGGACAGGACCACGTTCGGCCGGAAGCGGTTCATCGGCAAGGGGCCCTCGGCCGGGTGATCGCCTTGCGCGATAAGGGAGTTGAGGGCGTCGAGGGAGGCGGCCGTGGTCGCCAGCAGCGGGTAGCCGTCGGCGAAGGACACGGTCTCGCCCGGGCGGGCGTACTCCGGGTCGACGGGCCGGCGGGTGGCCGGGTCGTCCATGTGCACCAGCCGGACATCGGCACCGAGGTAGGCGCTGCACCACGCGTGCGCGGCCTCGTCATCGGCGAGGACGCCCTCGACCTTGTCGCGGAAGATCTCCACCGGCACCGTGCCGACCGGCCGCGGCACGGACACGGTCAGCGGCTCCATGCCGGGTGCGGACAGGCGAACGCCGCCGAGCACGAGCTCGGCGGCGGCCAGTGCGAGGCGCGGCTGCTGACGCTGGGTGACGACCCTTCCCCCGTCGTCGATCAGGACCCAGCGCCGGTCTCCGGCCAGACCCCAGGGCTCCACGCCGGCCTGCCGGGGCGCGAGGCCCCGGAACGCCTTGACCGGATGGACGTGAATCGACTGCAGTCGCGCGCTCCCCATGAAGCCATCGTGCCAGGGCGGACGGCCGTCGGGGAGGACGCTCTAGTAGCCGCCGCCGCGGTATTGCTGCTGGTTGTTGTACGGGTCCTGGTACTGGCCGGGACGCGGGGCCGCGGGGCGCATGGCCTCGTAACCCGTGCCGGGTGCCATCGGGCGCTGTTGCTGCGGCTGCTGAGGGCCGGGGTAACCGCGCGGGGCGGTCGACTGCGGCGGGATGTACGCCGCGGGAGCCTGCTGGAGCGGGGACGGCTGGGCGGCCTGCGGGTAGCCGTACTGGGAGGGACCCGCCGGGAGGGCGGGGAGTGCCGACGGCAACGCGGGCAGGTGACTGCCGGGTGCGTCGTAGGCGGCGGGAACCCGGATCGGGGCGATCTGCGGGGTGCCCCGCTCGGCGACGAGCCTGTCGTAGATCGGAGTGTCCGGGAAGGCGGAGTAGTAACCGCCGCCATAAGTGGAGCGGGGGGAGGTCATGGCACATAAGTTAAGCCCACGATGTGCTGGTTGGGGAGACCGATAAGAGGGTTGTTTTCCGTGTCGGCAGTGACGCGGGACCCCCAATGCGAGCGAACTCGCCAAAATAGGGCGCCGACCTGCGTTCGGATCCTGTAAAGGTCGAGTTCCGAGCCGGTTACCAGGGGTTGACCACGAGTGATCCTGTGCCCCTCATGGGAGTTCGCTGTCCCGGGGAATAGGTTGGTCGGGTAGAGAAGCCGAACAGGGCTGCCGGGACATGGACCTGGCGCGATGACACGTGATGGGGGCGGTCATGTCAATGCCGAAAGGATCGAATGTGCCGGTGCCGACGACGGCCCTGCGCGTCGAATTGGGCTGGCGTTCAGGTCCGGGCGTACCGGACGCCGACGCCTCGGCCCTTCTCCTGGTGGGCGGCAAGGTGAGGTCGGACGGCGACTTCGTCTTCTACAACCAGCCCGCACACGCGTCGGGCGCCGTCCGGCACGAGGGCAAACGGGACGGCGGCGGCAGCATCACCGACACGCTCGTCGTCGACCTCGCGCGCGTGGAGCCCGCGATCGAGACCGTCGTCCTCGTGGCGTCCGCCGACGGCGGCACGTTCGGACAGGTCCCGGACCTCTACATCGAGGTGCGCGACGCCGCCCAGAACACCGTGGCCGCCCGCTTCGACAGCACCGGCGCGAGCGTCGAGACCGCCTTCGTGCTCGGCGAGTTCTACCGCCGCCAGGGCGCCTGGAAGTTCCGCGCCGTCGGCCAGGGCTACAGCAGCGGACTCGAAGGGCTCGCCAGGGACTTCGGCATCACGGTGGACGAGCCGCAGCAGGCCGCGCCCACCCCGACTCCGACGCTCGTCACGCCTACTCCGCCCGCGCCCGTCGCCCCGCCGGTGACCGCGTACCCGCCCGTCGCACCGCCCGTGACGATGCCGCCGCCGCCCGCGCCCCCGACAGCGCCGCCCGCCGCGCCCGTACGCCTCACCAAGGTGACGCTCACCAAGTCCGCCCCCTCGGTCTCGCTGACCAAGCAGGGCGGCACCTCGGGCGCCATGCGGGTCAACCTCAACTGGCAGACGCGCAAGCAGTTCTCGGGCTGGGGCAGCAAGCGGGGCCGGGCCGTCGCCAACCACTCGGACCTCGACCTCGACCTGTGCGCACTGTACGAACTCACCGACGGCAGCAAGGGCGTCGTACAGGCCCTCGGCAACGCCTTCGGGTCCCTGCACCGTCCTCCTTACCTGCACCTCGACGGGGACGACCGCAGCGGAGCCGTCGAGAGCGGAGAGAACCTCACCATCAACCTCGACCACAAGCAGGACTTCCGGCGCATCCTCGTGTTCGTGACGATCTACGAGGGCGCGCGCTCCTTCGCCGATCTGCACGCCACGGTCACCTTGCAGCCCCAGTACGGCGCCCCGATCGACTTCTCGCTCGACGAGTGCACTGTTCCCTCCACGGTGTGCGCGCTCGCCCTGATCACCAACACCGGCAACGACCTGGTCGTCCAGCGCGAGGCCCGTTACCTGGTGCCCGAGCGCGGGGTGAGCCCGCAGCGGACCATCGACTACGCCTACGGGTGGGGCATGAACTGGACTCCCGGCCGGAAGTGACGCCTTCCGGGGCTCGCTAAAGGGCGTGCTCGTCGGGGACGGTGTCCGGACGCGCGTAGGTGCGGCCCTTCCAGGCCGCACCGCGCCCCCGGTAGTGCTGCACCGCGGAATCCACCGTCATCAGGAGGTAGAGGAACGCGGTGAACGGCAACAGGGGCGCGAGCCAGAGCGGTTGACCGTAGTAGCGGAGCATCGGGACATACGTGCCCGTCATCACCAGCCACGCCAGACCGCCGGCGAGAGCGGCCGTCGTTCCCCCGCCGGCCGAGCCCGCGATCAGTGTCACCGGCGGTACCAGATAGACCAGCGCCAGACCGAGGACCGTGCCGAGGAGCAGCAGCGGGTTGTGCCGCAACTGCGCGTAGGCGCTGCGCGAGACCATCCGCCACAGGTCGTGCAGGCGCGGGTAGGGCCGCACGCTGTCGACCCGCTCGGCCAGGCCGAGCCAGATCCGACCGCCTCCGCCCTTGACCGCCCGCGCGAGCGCGACGTCGTCGATGACTGCGTGCCGGATGGCGTCGGGGATCCGCGCCCGCTCGGCGGTGTCGGCGCGCAGCAGCACACAGCCGCCCGCCGCGGCCGCCGTACGCGTGCGTGCGCCGCCGATGCGGCGGAACGGATACAGCTGCGCGAAGAAGTAGACGAAGGCCGGCACCACCAGCCGCTCCCACACGCTCTCCACCCGCAGCCGCGCCATCTGGGAGACGACGTCGAAGCCGCCGGTGCGGGCGGCGGCGACCAACTCCCGCAGACTGTCGGGCGCGTGCGCGATGTCCGCGTCCGTCAGCAGCAGGTACTCGGGTCCACGCGCGTGTGCCAGGCCGATGCCGTGGCGCAGGGCCCACAGCTTGCCGGTCCAGCCGGTCGGGGGTTCGCCGGGCGAGTCAACGGTCAGCGGCAGCCCGCCGTGCGCGCGGGCCAGCTCGCGGGCCAGGTCGCCGGTGCCGTCCGAACTGCCGTCGTCGACGAGGAAGATCTCCGCCCGCCCGGGATAGTCCTGCGCGAGGAGCGACGGCAGGCTCTCGGGCAGTACGGCCGCCTCGTCGCGCGCGGGGACCACCACGCACACCGACGGCCATGCGTCCGGCTCCTCGCGGCGCGGCAGCCTGATGTCCGTGCGCCAGAAGAAGCCCTGACAGAGCAGCAGCCAGAGCCAGGCGGCGAGTGATACGACGGCGGTCCACGCGAGGGCGCTCACCCGCGCAGTCTGCCCCACCCCACCGGCCGGAAAGGGCTCATCGTCTATCGTGGCCGGGTGAAGATCGCGCTGATGGACTCCGGAATCGGTCTGCTGGCGGCAACCGCCGCGGTACGGCGGCTGCGACCCGACGCCGATCTCGTGCTCTCGCTGGACCCCGACGGCATGCCCTGGGGACCCAGGACCCCCGAAGACCTCACCGAGCGCGCCCTGGCCGTCGCCGAGGCCGCCGCCGCGCACCGGCCCGCCGCCCTGATCGTCGGCTGCAACACCGCGACCGTGCACGCCCTGCCCGCCCTCCGCGCCCGCCTCGAACCCGGGATCCCCGTGATCGGCACCGTCCCGGCGATCAAGCCGGCCGCGGTCGGCGGCGGACCCTTCGCGATCTGGGCCACCCCCGCCACCACCGGCAGCCCCTATCAGCGCAATCTCATCGCGGACTTCGCCGACGGCGTGCCGGTCACCGAGGTGCCCTGCCACGGGCTCGCCGAGGCCGTGGAGCACGCGGACGAGTCGGCGATCGACGCCGCCGTCGCCGCCGCTGCCGCTCTCACCCCGGACGAGGTAACGACCGTCGTCCTGGGCTGCACCCACTACGAACTCGTCGGCGAGCGCATCCGCGCCGCCGTCCAGCGCCCCGGCCGCCCGTCGCTCGTCCTGCACGGTTCCGCGGACGCCGTCGCCGCCCAGGCGCTGCGCCGCATCGGCGAGCAGGCCGCTCCTGAAGCCCCGGCCACCGGCACGCTCACGGTGCTGCTGAGCGGACGCGAGGGCGCGCTGCCCGAGCCCGCCCTCGCCTACGCCGAAGGCCGACTGCTCCGGACGGTCAGTCCCGCACGGTGACCTAAGGGCTACGTGACCTATGGGCTACGGGCTACAGGCACGAAACGGACGGCTCGGGTCCGACAACCGCCCGGTCGGCGGAGCAACTCCCCGCGACCCGGTACCCGCGCCGCGAAACCTGAGTAATCTCGTAGGCATGAGGGACCACCCCCACCCCGAGAAGACCCAGCACCCCGACCTCTGGACCGGACGCGCCACCAACCGGGTCCAGTGGCTGCTGGCACTCGGCGGCGCGGCCTGCCTGGCGCTCGGCATCGAGCTCGCCGTCGACTCCGCCTGGAAGTCCGGCGTCGCCCCGCTCGCCATGGCCGTCGTCGGCTGCATCGCGGCCGGACTGCTGGTCATCTTCGGCACCCTCGCCTTCGTGCACGTCGACCTGAAGCTCGACAAGGAGTCCCTCGAAGTGCGCTGCGGCCACATCGGTGTGCCGCGCCGCCGCATCCCGCTCTCGCACGTGTCGGGCGCCGAGTTCGACGCGCACGTCACCCCGCGTCAGTGGGGCGGCTGGGGCTACCGCTGGCGGCCCGAGAAGGGCACCGCCGTCGTCGTACGCCGGGGTGAGGGCGTCGTCCTGAGCCTGTGGGACGGTCACACGTTCACGATCACCGTGGACAACGCGGAGGCGGCCGTACGGGCCATCAAGGACAGCCTGCGGCCCGGCTCGACGCACTGAGCGCGAAGGGCTGAGGACGGAGGTCAGTCGGGCGTCAGTCGGTCACGGTGTCGGCGCACCTGCGTCTCCCGGTGCGGTGAGTCGTCGGCGAGAGGTCTCGCGGTGGCCAGGCCGGCCAGCAGCCCGGCGCCGACCGACACGGCGGTGAAGCTCAGGGCGTTGCCGATGGAGGCGATCGCCGCGAGACCGGTCAGGGCCGCGCCCGCCGTGAGCACGACCGGTGTGGGGCGCGGTGAGCGCCACAGCGCGTACAGCACCCAGCAGAAGGCCGCCCCCAGGAGGGCGACGCCCACCACGCCTTCCTCGGCCGCCAGTTGCAGCGGTGCCGAGTGCGGCTTGCCGTCCGAGAGCAGCGTCCGGGTCGCCGTCGTGCTCAACTCGCCGAAACGGCCCGGTCCGACGCCCAGCCCCGCGTTGTGACGGGCCAGCTCCAACGCGTCGTGCCACAGCTCGATCCGATGCCCGGTCAACTGGCCCGCCAGCGACTCGTCCAGGCCCTCGGGCACCGCGTTCCCGGCGAGCGCCCAGACCAGACCGGTCACCAACGCCGCGGCCAGGGCCAGTCCCGCGATGCCGAGCCCCCGGCCGGGCATCCGCCCCGCGGCCAGCGAGCAGAGCAGGACGCCGGTGCAGGTGATGAGCCCGGTGGTCGAGCCGACGACGGCCGCCGTCACCGTGATCCCGGCGCCGAGCGCGCCCAGAGCGAACCGCAGGGCCGGGGCCTCGGCCGCCCAGGCGGCGCAGCACGCGGCACCGGTGCACAGGGTCAGCAGGGCGGCGGTGGCACCGGCGTGCCCCAGCGGGGCGTAGATCTGTGGCCCCGGGGCGAGATGAGGCACGGCCACCAACAGGACCACCCCGGCCAGTGCTCCCGCCCACGGCGCGGCGACCGGCACCAGCGCTCCGCAGATCCTCCCCACGGCATAGCCGGCGGCCACGGCCAGGATCGCCAGCAGCACGCCCTCGGGGCGGCCGTCATGGGCGCCCGCCGTGATCAGTGACCACGAGGCACAGGCCCCGAGCACCACCACGCCCGCCGCGTCCGAAACGTTTCGTCTCTCGCCGTCCTCCCCAGGACCAGCGACAGATGTCATCCCAGTGGAACCCACCCAGCCCCCACCCGGTCAGCGCCCCCGGACCTCGCTCGGCCCGTCATCCGGCGGTTGACGGAGGCTCCGGCACACCGTAACCGCTGATGGACGTTTTGTGGATGAGTTGGGCAGAGATGTGCACGAACGATGCGGCGGTCGCGCCTGGTGGCGCCCGGTGCCGCCATCCGGACCGCGCTGTCGGCGCCAAGGTCACCCGCCGTACACTCCCGGAGTGACCGTCACCGCAACCTCCGTGGACGAGTCGGACACGGCGGGGCCCGAGGCCTCGCCCGCGTCCGGCGTGGCACGGCTCGTACGCCTCGTCCCGGCCCTCGTCGCCGCGCTCTCCGGAGTGCTGCTCTACGTCAGCTTCCCGCCACGCACCCTGTGGTGGCTGGCCCTGCCGGCGTTCGCGGGGTTCGCCTGGGTGCTGCGCGGGCGCGGCCTGAAGGCAGCGTTCGGTCTCGGCTACCTCTTCGGCCTGGGTTTCCTGCTGCCGCTGCTGGTGTGGACCGGCGTGGAGGTCGGCCCCGGACCGTGGCTCGCGCTGGTCGCGGCGGAGGCGGTCTTCATCGGGCTGGTCGGCGTGGGCGTCGCCGCCGTGTCGAAGCTGCCCGGCTGGCCGCTGTGGGCGGCCGCCCTGTGGATCGCGGGCGAGGCGGCACGCGCGCGTGTGCCCTTCCACGGCTTTCCCTGGGGCAAGATCGCCTTCGGCCAGGCCGACGGTGTGTTCCTGCCGCTCGCCGCGGTCGGCGGCACCCCGGTGCTCAGCTTCGCGGTCGTCCTGTGCGGCTTCGGCCTCTACGAGGCGGTCCGGCTCGGCATCGACGGCCGGCGCACCCGCACCGTGCGGCGGTCCGCCGCGGTCGTGGCCCTGCTGAGCGTGGCCGTCCCGGTGGTCGGCGCGCTCGCGGCCCGCACGCTGGTCAGCGACAAGGCCGAGGACGGCTACGCGACCGTCGCGGTCATCCAGGGCAATGTGCCCCGCGCGGGGCTCGAGTTCAACGCCCAGCGGCGGGCCGTGCTCGACTACCACGCGCGCGAGACGGAACGGCTGGCCGCCGAGGTCAAGGCCGGCAAGATCGCCAAGCCGGACTTCGTGCTGTGGCCGGAGAACTCCTCCGACGTCGACCCGTTCGCCAACGCCGACGCGCGGGCCGTCATCGACAAGGCGGCGAGGGCGATCGGCGTCCCCATCTCGGTCGGCGGCGTCGTCGAGCGCGACGGCAAGCTCTGGAACGAGCAGATTCTGTGGGACCCGACCAAGGGACCCACCGACACCTACGACAAGCGGCAGATCCAGCCCTTCGGCGAGTACCTGCCGCTGCGCTCGCTCATCGGTGCCATCAACAGCAACTGGACCTCGATGGTCCGCCAGGACTTCAGCCGGGGCACCAAGCCGGGCGTGTTCGACATGGCCGGCACCAAGGTCGGCCTGGTCACCTGCTACGAGGCCGCCTTCGACTGGGCCGTGCGCTCCGAGGTCACCGACGGCGCCCAGATCATCTCCGTACCGAGCAACAACGCCACCTTCGACCGCAGCGAGATGACCTACCAGCAGCTCGCGATGTCCCGGGTGCGGGCGGTCGAGCACAGTCGGACCGTCACCGTGCCGGTCACCAGCGGCGTCAGCGCGATCATCATGCCGGACGGGAAGATCACGCAGAAGACGGGCATGTTCGTCGCCGACCATCTCGTGCAGAAGGTGCCGCTGCGCTCGTCCGAGACCCCGGCCACCCGGCTCGGCATCCTTCCCGAGATCGCGCTGGTGCTCGTCGCCGCGGGCGGACTGGGCTGGGCGATCGCGTCCGGAGTGCGCGGGCGACGCGCCGGTGACGCGTAGCCGTACGCCGGACACACGCTCCCTGTTGGACGCCGGAGGGGCCCGAACTCCCGGTTAGGGTCGGGGACATGGCTACTCCTGACTTCATCCGTGAGATCCGTGCCTCGGCCGGTCACCAGTTGCTGTGGCTTCCCGGCGTCAGCGCCGTCGTCCTCGACGACGAGGGCAGGGTCCTGCTCGGGCAGCGTGCCGACAACCACAGGTGGGCGCTGATCTCCGGCATCCCCGACCCGGGCGAGCAGCCCGCGGTCGCCATCGCGCGGGAGGTGCAGGAGGAGACGGGCGTCCGGGTCGAGGTCGAGCGGCTGATCACCGTGCGGTCCGGGAAGCAGGTCACGTTCCCCAACGGGGACATCTGCCAGTTCATGGATCTCTGCTTCCGCTGCCGGGCACTCGACGGCGAGGCCCGGGTGAACGACGACGAGTCCCTGGCGGTCGGCTGGTTCGCGCTGGACGACCTGCCCGAGCTGACCGACTACCACCACTTCCGGATCAAGCAGGCGCTGTCCGACGAACCCACCTGGTTCGAGCCCGCGGGTTCCGAGTGACGTGAGGGCGGTGCCCCCAAGACGGCCGCGGGCTATGACGGCTGCGGGTGCGTGGTGGCGAAGCGCCTGCGGTACTCGGTCGGGGTGGTGCCCAGGTGGCGGGCGAAGGCGCGACGGAGAGTCTCGTCGCTGCCCAGCCCGCTGCGCTGCGCGGCCGAGGTCACGCTGTGCCCGTCGAGGAGGAGTTGGCGCGCGCGGTCGAGCCGGACGCGCTCGACCCAGCGCGCGGGCGTGGTGTCCAGCTCGGTCTGGAACAGCCGGGTCAGATGCCGGGTGCTCACGGCGACGGACGCGGCCATGGCGGGCAGGCTGTGGTTGGCACCCGGGTCGGCCAGCACCGCCGTGGTCAGGGTGCGCAGCAGGTCGCTGCGGGCCGGCGGGGTCATCAGCGCCGTGGAGAACTGCGACTGTCCGCCCGGGCGTTGCATGAAGACGACCAGCTCGCGGGCCGCCTCCCGGGCCGCGTCCGCGCCGTGGTCGTCCTCGACCAGCGCGAGGGCCAGATCGATGCCCGCGCTGATTCCCGCGGAGGTGAGGTAGCGGCCGTCCCGGACATGGAGGGCGTCCGGCTCGACCCGCACCCGCGGATGGCGCCGGGCCAGCGCCTCGGCCTGCCGCCAGTGGGTGGTCGCCCTGCGTCCGTCCAGCAGGCCCAGCTCGGCGAGGACGAAGGCGCCGGTGCACACCGAGGCGACGCGCGACGCCCGCTCGGCGAGGACGGCGGCGGCCGCCAGCAGCTCCTCCTCGACGGGCGGCACCGCGAGCCGGTCGGCTCCGGCGACCACCAGCGTGTCCACCGGGCCCGCCTCCGCGGCTGCCAGCGTCCGCGCCAGCACCACGCCCGAGGCCGTCGTGACATCACCCCCGCGCGGGGAGACGAGTACGGGCTCGTAGCGGGGATCAGGTCGTCCGGCCTTGATCAGCACCTCCAGCGGACCGCTGACGTCCAGCAGGGTCACGCCGTCGAACACGAGGAAGGCGACCCGATGCGTCATGTCTGAATCTGTGGGTTGTACGGCAGTGAGGACACGGCGCCAGGATAGGTCACCGCGCGAGCCTGAAGGAGGTCACCGACCGACGGAACGAGGAAGGCAGCATCATGAGCGAAACGATCGCGGACGTACGGATCCCGGACAGCGCACTGGCACGGGAGGCGACCGAACTGGTGCGGGACGCCGCCTCACCGCTGCTGTTCGACCACTCCCGGCGGGTGTTCCTGTTCGGATCGCTGCGCGGCCGGGAGCAGGGGCTGTCCTTCGACCCCGAACTGCTCTACGTGGGCGCGATGTTCCACGACCTGGGACTGACCGAGCGGTTCCGCCGTACCGACCAGCGGTTCGAGATCGACGGCGCCGACGAGGCCCGCCGCTTCCTGCGCGCGCACGGCATCGACGGCGAGCCGGCCGACCGGGTCTGGACGGCCATCGCTCTGCACACCACCCCCGAGATCCCGCTGCACATGGCGCCCGAGGTGGCCCTGGTCACCCGCGGGGTGGAACTGGACGTCCTGGGCATCGGCTACCACGCCGTGTCCGACGAGCAGCGTGCCGCCGTCGTCGCGGCCCACCCCCGCCCGGACTTCAAGAACCGCATCCTCGCGGCCTTCACCGAGGGCATCGAGGCCCGTCCCGACACCACCTTCGGCAACGTCAAGGCGGACGTGCTGGCCCACTTCTCGCCCGGGTTCGTGCGCGGCGACTTCGTCGAGGTCATCAAGGGCTCCGACTGGGCCGAGTAGCCGGGGGAGCGACGCGGGCCGGTCCTGCTGCCGGCCCGCGACGATCATCGCTGCGTGATGTGGCGCAGGAGCGCCGTCACGGCCGGCGGCAGCTCCCCGCGCGGATGGACCACGCGTACCGACCACGCGGGTGCGTGCCCGGTGAAGGGGCGTACCGGGAGGTCGGGGAACCGGGCCGCGAGGGACGGCGGCATGATGCACACCCCGAGGCGGTGCCGGACGAGATCGGTGGCCGCCAGCAGGTCGTTCACCTCGAAGGTGACCGTGCGCTCCAGGGACGCCCTGCGGAAGGCCCTGTCGACCGCGTGCCGGACCGCCCAGCCCGGGGAGAAGTCCACCAGCGGCAGCCGGGCCGCCTCGGCGAGCGTCACCGGGCCCTCACGCGGCAGGCCGTCCGCCGCCGGGGCGGTCACCAGGACCATCTCCTCCCGCGCCAGCAATCGGGTCGTCAGACCGCGCTGAGACGGCGCGTCGAGCGCGGCCACGGCCAGGTCGACGGTCCCGTCGCGCAGGGCCCGCGGGATCTCCTCGGCCGGCGCCTGACGCAGCCGCACCACCACGCCCGGGTGTTCCCGATGGAAGCCGGCCAGTGCCTCGGCACCGCCGTACAGGCCCTGCATGACGCCGATCGTCAGCTCACCGCGCAGTTCTCCCTGGGTGAGGTCGACCGCGGTCCTGGCCTCCTCGGCGGCGCGCAGGGTGGCGCGGGCCGCCGGTAGGAAAGCGTGCCCCGCGGGGGTCAGCGACACCCGGTGGGTGGTGCGCTGGAACAGCGCCGCGCCCAGTTCACGCTCCAGGGCCCGGACCGTGCTGGAGACCGCGGACTGCACGACATGCAGCCGCCGGGCCGCGGCGCTGAACCCGCCCTCCTCGGCGACCGCGACGACGACCTCCATCTGACGAAGGTCCATGGTCTCCTCCTCGGCTGTCGCGCTCTGGCCATCTCATACGCAGATGACCACCAGCTTGAATCATCTGCGCCGGAATCGAGCCCGCCGCGCCCGGTGCTCCATGCGTGCAACGTCCCGGTCCGCGTGGCACAGTCCTGACCGTTGACCTGCGCGACACCAAACTTGGGTGATTCGTTTTCTTGAATCATTAGTGTTTGTGCCGGTAGGTTGGCGCCATGACCGCATCCCAGCCTCCGACCACCGCAGACGAGCTGCGCGGTGCCGGCCTGCGGGTGACGGCCGCTCGCGTCGCGCTGCTCGAGACCGTCCGGGGCGGTGATCACCTCGGGGTCGAGGCGATCGCGTCCGGGGTGCGCGAGCGCGTGGGCCACATTTCCGTACAAGCCGTGTACGACGCACTCCACGCGCTCACCTCGGCGGGACTCATACGCCGTATCGAACCGGCCGGCAGCCCCGCCCGGTTCGAGGGACGCGTGGGAGACAACCACCACCACGTGCTGTGCCGGTCCTGCGGCGCCGTCGCCGATGTCGACTGCGCCGTCGGCGACGCCCCCTGCCTGACCGCCTCCGACGACCACGGCTTCTCGATCGACGAGGCCGAGGTCATCTACTGGGGCCTGTGCCCCGCCTGTAGCAACGCCCCCAGCTCCTGAGCAACGTGATTCACCCAGTTCGGAAGGATTCCCATGTCTGAGAACCACGACGCAATCGTCACGGACGCGAAGTCGGAGGACGCCGGGGGCTGCCCCGTCGCGCACGGGCGCGCCCCGCACCCGACCCAGGGCGGCGGAAACCGTCAGTGGTGGCCGGAGCGGCTCAACCTGAAGATCCTTGCCAAGGACCCGGTGGTCGCGAACCCGCTCGGTGCGGAGTTCGACTACGCCGAGGCGTTCCAGGGTCTCGACCTCGCGGCCGTCAAACAGGACATCGCCGAGGTACTGACCACCTCGCAGGACTGGTGGCCGGCGGACTTCGGCAACTACGGCCCGCTGATGATCCGGATGGCCTGGCACAGCGCCGGCACCTACCGCATCAGCGACGGCCGTGGCGGTGGCGGCCGCGGTCAGCAGCGCTTCGCGCCGCTGAACAGCTGGCCGGACAACGGCAACCTCGACAAGGCTCGCCGGCTGCTGTGGCCGGTCAAGAAGAAGTACGGCCAGTCCATCTCCTGGGCCGACCTGCTGATCCTCACGGGCAACGTGGCGCTGGAGACGATGGGCTTCGAGACCTTCGGCTTCGGCGGCGGCCGCGCCGACGTCTGGGAGGCCGACGAGGACGTGTACTGGGGTCCCGAGACCACTTGGCTCGACGACCAGCGCTACACCGGCGACCGCGAGCTGGAGAACCCGCTCGGCGCCGTCCAGATGGGCCTCATCTACGTCAACCCCGAGGGCCCCAACGGCAACCCGGACCCGCTGGCCGCGGCCCGCGACATCCGTGAGACCTTCCGCCGCATGGCGATGAACGACGAGGAGACCGTCGCCCTCATCGCCGGTGGTCACACCTTCGGCAAGACCCACGGCGCGGGCCCGGCCGAGTCGGTCGGCGACGACCCCGAGGCCGCGTCCATCGAGCAGCAGGGCCTGGGCTGGAAGTCCACCTACGGCACCGGCAAGGGCGGCGACGCCATCACCTCCGGTCTCGAGGTCACCTGGACCACCAAGCCCACCCAGTGGAGCAACGACTTCTTCGACATCCTCTTCGGCTACGAGTGGGAGCTGACCCAGAGCCCCGCCGGCGCCAACCAGTGGGTGGCCAAGGACGCTCAGGCGATCATCCCGGACGCCCACAGCGACGCCAAGAAGCTCCCCACGATGCTCACCACCGACCTCTCGCTGCGCTTCGACCCGATCTACGGTGAGATCTCCAAGCGCTTCCACGAGAACCCGGCCGAGTTCGCGGACGCCTTCGCCCGCGCCTGGTACAAGCTGACCCACCGCGACCTGGGCCCGAAGTCCCTGTACCTCGGCCCGGAGGTCCCGGCCGAGACCCTGCTGTGGCAGGACCCGCTGCCGCAGGCCGAGGGCGAGACCATCGACGCGGCCGACGTCACGGCCCTCAAGGCGAAGCTCCTCGCCTCCGGCCTGACTGTCTCGCAGCTGGTGTCCACCGCGTGGGCGTCCGCCTCCACCCACCGGGGCAGCGACAAGCGCGGCGGCGCCAACGGTGCCCGCATCCGCCTGGAGCCGCAGCGCGGCTGGGAGGCCAACGACCCCGACCAGCTCGCCCAGGTGCTGCGGGTCCTCGAGGGCATCCAGCAGGAGTTCAACTCCGGCGCCAAGAAGGTCTCCCTGGCCGACCTGATCGTCCTCGGCGGTGCCGCCGCGGTCGAGAAGGCCGCCAAGGACGGCGGCGTCGACGTGGAGGTCCCCTTCACGCCGGGCCGTGTCGACGCGACCGAGGAGCACACGGACGTCGAGTCGTTCGCCGCCCTTGAGCCGACCTCCGACGGCTTCCGCAACTACCTCGGCAAGGGCAACCGCCTCCCCGCCGAGTACCTGCTGCTGGACCGGGCGAACCTGCTCACGCTGACCGCCCCCGAGCTGACCGTCCTCGTCGGCGGCCTGCGTGTCCTGGGCGCCAACCAGGGCCAGTCCACGCACGGTGTCCTCACCGACAGGGTCGGCACGCTGACGAACGACTTCTTCGTCAACCTGCTCGACCTGGGCACCACGTGGTCGTCGACCTCCTCGGACCAGCAGACCTTCGAGGGCCGCGACGCCTCCGGTGCCGTCAAGTGGACCGGCACCCGTGCCGACCTGGTCTTCGGCTCGAACTCCGAACTCCGCGCGCTCGCCGAGGTCTACGCGAGCGACGACGCGAAGGAGAAGTTCGTGAAGGACTTCGTCGCCGCCTGGGCCAAGGTCTCGGACCTGGACCGGTTCGACCTCGTCTGATCAATCGCGTCCGATCGCTGCGGCGGTCATGACGAACGACGTCCGGGTCGGCTCCCGTGAGCCGGCCCGGACGTTCGCGTTGCGGAGGTTCCGACGGAGGGCGTCCTACGCCGTCAGCGGTCCAGGACGGACTTCAGCGCCCGGGTCAACTCCGCGCCCGCGTCGGCCGCGTCCGCCGGCGGGGACGTTCGCCGCCACGCGATGTATCCGTCCGGGCGCACCAGCAGACAGCCGTCCTCCTCGATCTCGCCGAGCCGGTACCAGTCGCCGTACGCGTCCCGGGCGCCCTCGGCGCCGATGCGGACCAGGCGCAGCGGTACGCCCAGTTCGGCCACGGCCCTGCGCACGGCGTCCTGCCAGATGCCGCCGGAGACTCCGGTGACCAGGGAGAAGGCGCCCTTGCCGACCAGGTCGAGAGTGGAGACGCGGTGGCCGGCGGCGTCGATCAGCCAGCAGTGCGGGATCTTCGCCCCGGGGCGGGTGGTGGGCCGGTGGTACAACTCCCGGTCGTGCGGCCAGAGTTCGTCAGGGCCTCCGTCGTCCAGGACGGCGGTGGAGGAGTAGCGCTGGTTGAGTTCGACGCCGTGCGCGTTGAACTCGTAGTTCTTGAGTTCCACCGCCCGCTCCAGCTCGCGTCGCCGCTTCGCGCCCGCCGTGTCCTGGGTGCGGCAGGCCTCCAGCGCGCGCTCGATGCCGTCGGCGTCGCTGCCGCCGCCGATGCCCAGCGCCTCGAAGATCGGCCCGAACTGGTCGCGGCTCAGGTTGGCGCGGTCGACGATCTGCTTGCCGATCGGGGCCCGTTCCGCGCTGTAGGTGTCCAGCAGCGCGGGTCCTGCCTCGCCGCGGATCACCATGGCGAGCTTCCAGGCCAGGTTGAAGGAGTCCTGGATCGAGGTGTTGGAGCCGAGGCCGTTGGACGGCGGATGCCGGTGCACGGCGTCCCCGGCGCAGAAGACCCGGCCGGCCGAATAGGCGGTGGCATAGCTGTGGTTGACCGTCCACAGGGACGTCGACGTGATCTCCACGTCCAGATCGGGGGCGCCCACGAGGTCGCGCACGATCCGGCGGGCCTCGGCCTCGTCCACCTGCGGCGGCGGCTGCTCGATGTCGTACCCCCACACCAGCAGCCACTCGTCCCACGGGCGGACCATGCGCACCAGGCCCATGCCGATGCCGCCGGTCTCGGCGCCGGGCTGCATCACCCAGTACAGAACGCTGGGGCGGTGCGCGACATGGGCCGAGAGGTCGGCGCGGAACAGGATGTTCATGCTGCCGGCCTTGCCCTCCTGGCCGGCGATCGGCAGCCCGATCTGCTCGGCGACGAGACTGCGGCCGCCGTCCGCGCCGATCAGATAGCGGGCCCGCAGGGTGAACTCGTCGCCACGCACGCGGTCGCGCAGATACGCGGTGACGCCGTCGTCGTCCTGCTCCAGGCGCAGGAACTCGGTGTCGAAGCGGGCCTTGGCGCCGCGCGCCGCCGCGTTCGAGACCAGCAGCGGCTCCATGTAGGTCTGCGGCAGGTCGATCATGGGGGAGGGGCTGGCGGCCGTGTACTCGCTGAGCCGGTCGTCGCCGGTGCCCCAGGTGCGGATCCGGGCGATCTCCTCGCCCGCGATCGAGGTGCAGAAGACCGTGTCGCCCATGAGGTGCTGGGGAGTTCCGGCGGCCAGCGCCTCCTCCTCGACCCCCTGGTCGCGCAGCACCTCCAGGGTGCGCTGGTTGGTGATGTGGGCGCGGGGGGTGTTGGCCACCCACCCGTACTTGTTGATCATCGTGACGCGTATGCCGTAACTGGCGAGCAGCAGCGCGGCCGTCCCGCCGGCCGGGCCGCTGCCGACGACCAGGACGTCGGTGTCGTAGCTGGTTGCGCGGCTCATGGTGTCTGTCGTCTCCTGCGAGGTCGAGTCCTGCGGGGTCGATACGGGGCTCACGCGCCCGGGGCCAGGCGGAAGGTGTAGGTGAGGCGGTGCCAAGGGCCGTCCACGGTACGGCCGTCGGGGGTCGGGCCCTTCTGCTCGGGGTAGTCCACGACGAGCGCGTCCTTCACGCCGAAGACCGTGTCGTCGTCGATGTACCGGCCGCCCGCGACGAACAGTTGGGTGATCAGGGCCTTGCGGCCGGGGGCGCCGATCATGAAGTGGACGTGCGGTGCGCGGAAGGGGTGCCGGGCCGTGGCGTCCAGGAGCTGACCCACCGGACCGTCGTCGGGGATGGGGTACGGCACCGGCACGAGCGACCAGAAGACGAGCCGGCCGTCGGCGTCGGTGTGGAACCGGGCGCGCAGCACCGGCCCGTCCTGGTCCGGGAGTTGGACGTCGTAGAAACCGTCGGCGTTGGCCTGCCAGACGTCCACGACCGCGTCCGCGATCGGCGCGCCCTCGATGTCCGTGACCCGCACGTCCACGTACAGCGGCGCTCCGTCGAGGCCCGCGGCGATGTCGTCCCCGTGCGCCCGCGGCGGCGGGCCCTCGACGTAGAACGGGCCGAGCACGGCGGACGGAGTGGCCTCGGCGGTACGGGAGTTGGTGAGCACGTCCACCGCGCTGGACACGCCGAGGGTGTCGGAGAGCAGGATGAACTCCTGCCGGGTGGGGCTGCTCAACTGGCCGGTGCGGGTGAGGAATTCGATCGCCAGGTTCCACTCGGCCTGGGTCAGGTCGTTGTCGGCGGCGAAGCCGTGCAGGTGGCGGACCAGGTCGGTGAGCAGCTTCCGGGTGCGGGCGTCGGGCGCGCGGTCGAAGCTGGTGGTGACCTCGTCGAGCAGGGTGCGCAGTTGGGCGGCGAGCGGGTCGCCGGGCGGCGGGCGGTGACCGGACCAGGCGTCCTGGAGGAGGGCGGCGATCCCGTCCGCGGTCACCGGGCGCGGGTTGAGGTACGGGGTGGCGGTGGCGAGTTCGACCGCGCGCGGGAGATCCTCGGCCGCCATGCCCAGGTCGCGCAGGGAGCGGGGACCGTTCAGCGCGGTGACGAGGTCGTACACGGCGGTGGGCGCGTCCGGCGCCGGACCGGCGCCCGGCCCTGACAGCGCGCGGGCGATCCGGCGCATCGCGTCCCCGGCCGCGGGCGCGTTGTACGCCATCGCGTGCGGCAGTACCACGGTGTGCGTGTCGGCGTGCGGCAGGCCGAAGGAGCCGCCGAGCGTGTGGCACAGCTTGTGGTGCAGGCCCATGCCGACGGTGCCCAGGCAGGTGCCGGCCAGCCAGGCCGCCTCCAGCGCGTCGGCGCGCGCCTCGCTGTCGGCGGGATCGGCGGCGATCCGGGGCAGCGCCGAGGAGAGCAGCCGGATCGCCCGCAGCGCCAGCTCGTCCGTGACCGGGTCCGGCTGCGGGGCGTACAGCGCCTCCACGGCGTGCGCCATGGCGTTGACGCCGCTGGTCACCGAGGTGCGGACGGGCAGGCCGAGGGTGAGGGAGACGTCGTAGAGGATCGTCCGTGGGCGGATCTCGGGGGCGGAGCGGGTGGTCTTGACGCCGTCGCGTGTCTCGCCCAGGACCGGGGTGGCCTCGGAGCCCGCGTACGTGGTCGGTACGACCACCTGGGGGAGTCCCGTGCGGACTGCGAGGGCCTTGGAGAGGCCGACGGCCGATCCGCCGCCGAGGGCCACCAGGCAGTCGGCGCCCGTCTCCCGTACGGCTTCCAGGGCGCGCTCGGTGACGTCCACCGGCGTGTGCATCCTGGCCTCGGTGAACTCCCCGGCGGACAGGGAGCCGAGGGCCCGCCTCGCCCGTTCGACCAGGTCCGTGCGCGTCGGCGTGGTCAGGATCAGGGCCCGGGTGCGGCCCAGGGCCTCGACCTCCTCGCGCAGTCGTCCCAGGGTTCCGGTCCCGAAGACGACCTTCACCAAATGGCCGGAGTGGACGAACTCCCGCATGCGGCTCTCCGATGTGCGTGGCTCCGGGGTGCGGCGCTGCACCCCTGTTCAGGAGTATGGCCACGCGGCGCCGGGCGCGCCTGCACGAAACGTGCCGGGCGCTGCACGAAAGACGCGCCGACCGTCAGCCTTCTCGGCGCAGGGCCGCCGGAGTGGTGCCCAGCTGGGCGCGCAGCACCCGGGTGAGGTGCTCCTGGTGGGAGAAGCCGCAGACGGCCGCGATCTCGGCGATGGGCTGGGTCCCGGTGCGCAGCAGCCGGGCGGCCCGCTCGACGCGCAGCCGCATCAGATAGCGGTGCGGCGGCCGTCCTGCCCGGTCCTTGAAAGCACGCGCGAACCGGCTGACGCCAAGCCCGGCCGCCGCGGCCAGCTCCGTGAGCGGCAGCGGCTCCCCGAGCCGCGCCTCCATCAGGTCGCGTACGGCAGTGAACTGACGGTCAGTCAATCCCGTTGCCCTGTCCAGTGGTTCACTTCCCGCACGGCGTACGTTGCTGTGTCGCCAGGCGAGTTGACCGGCGAGCGTGAGGACCAGCTGGTCCGCGTACGTGCGGCCGGCCGGGGCACCCTCGCGGACCACGCCGTCCAGGGCCAGGACCAGCTGCTCCAACAGCGGGTCGGTGACGCCGAGTTCCTCGTTGAGGCGCACGGGGACGTGGTCGTCGCCGACGGCCGCGCGCAGGATGTCGTCCGCGACGTACACGTGGACGGTCTTGAGCGGGCCGCCGAGTTCGACGTCCAGGGTGGTCTCGGCGGGGTGGAGGAACAGGCCGCCCGGCGGGACGCGGCTGACCTCGGTGAGGCCGCGGCGCCCGCGGCGGACCGTGACGGGGCCGTCCAGGTGCAGGATCAGCAGGTGGCTGGGCGCCCCGTCGAAGGCCTTGCGGTAGGGGAGCTCGTCCTGGGCGGAGAGGTACAGCCCCTGCCAGCCGAGCCCCGCGCTGGTCCGTCGCGGACGCACCCACGGCAGTCCGAGGATGCCCAGGGTGTCGTCCACGCCCAGTTCCCGCATCGGCATCAAGGCCGCTCCCACCTGCCCCTCGGATCCGCCGCCTGGAGCGGACCGGTACGTCAATGGTGGCGCAGGCGGGCGGCCGGAGAAAGCGTGAGGCGGGAGGCGGTCACTTCAGACCGATGTGCGCCCCCGGTCCCAGCGGCAGGTCGAAACCGTAGAAGATGCCCAGGATCACCAGCCAGACCGCGAGGAACGGCACGACGAACACCGACAGGCGGGCGATGAGCGTGCCGAGGCGGGCGTCCGGTTCGTAGCGGCGCAGCAGGGCCAGGAGCAGGAAGACGTACGGGTTCATCGGCGTGATGATGCCGGTGGCGGAGTCGCCGATGCGGAACGCGGCCTGGGAGAGCGCCGGGCTCATGCCGAGCAGCATGAACGCGGGCACGAAGACCGGTCCGACCAGTGACCACAGGGCCGAGCCGGAGACGATGAAGAGGTTGAGGCAGGACGCCAGGAGTACGAAGGCCACCAGGACCCAGAAGCCGGTCAGGCCGATGGAGTTCAGCCCGGCCGCGGCCTTCACGGCGAGCAGCACGCCCAGGTTGGACCAGTTGAACAGGGCGATGACCTGAGCGGCGACGAACATCAGGACGATGTAGCCCGACATGTTCCTCACCGACTCGGACATGGCGGTGACCACACCCTCCGCGCCCGACACCGTCTTCACGGTGAAGCCGTAGGTGAGTCCGGCCAGCAGGAACGCGCCGAACAGTACCGGGACGATGCCGGTGAGCAGCGGCGAGGGCACCAGCGCCCCGCCCTCGCCGCGCAGCGGTGCTCCCGCCGGTAGCCACAGGGACAGCACGGCACCCGCGTACACGACCACGACCAGGCCGGTCACCAGCAGGCCGCGGCGCTGGACCGGGGTGAGGGTCAGGTCCTGCTCCTCGGGCTCGTCGTCCCCGGGCACGTAGGCCGGCAGCCGCGGTTCCAGGACACGGCTGATGAGGAAGCCGCCGAGCAGGCCGAGGACGATGCTGCTGGACGCGGTGAAGTAGTAGTTGACCAGGATGTTCAGGTCCAGGCCCTGGGCCGCGGGCAGGACCGAGGCGGCCTGCTGGGTGATGCCGATGTACAGGGCGTCCAGCGAACCGATGGTGAACCCGGCCGCGTAGCCCGCGCCGACACAGGCGAAGCCGCCGATCAGGCCGGCCACGGGATGGCGTCCGGCGGCCTTGAAGACCACGGCCGCCAGCGGCGGGAGCACGATCGCGGCCACGTCGCTCATCATGTGCGCCTGACAGGCGACCAGCGCCACCAGGTACGGCAGCACCTTCCGCGGGGCGCGGGCCAGCGTGGCCCGCATGACCGTCTCCAGGAGCCCGGTCCGCTCCGCGAGGCCCACCGCCATGATCATGATGAGCACGGCCCCGACCGGCGGGAAGGTGGCGAAGTTGATGACCAGGTTCTGCGTCAGCCAGCTGATCCCCGCGCCGGTGAACAGCCCGGTGACCGGCTTGGTCTCGTCGGTGCCGGGGACCGTGACGGTGACGTCCGCCAGCGAGAGGGCGGTCGAGACGAGGGCCAGGACCAGGAAGAGACAGGTGAACAGGACGATCGGGTTGGGCAGCGCGTTGCCGACCCGCTCGATCAGCCCCAGCACCCGGTCGATGCCGCGTCGGCCTTCGGTCTCCGGGGACTTGCTGTCCGGAGTGGGCAGTTCGGTCAGTGAGGACATCGGCGCTACCGCCTTCCGGTGGTGCCCGCGGCGGGCAGCAGATCTTTGCGTACGACGCCGTCCTGGACGACGCAGACCACGTTCGCCGGATCGCCCAGGACGCCGATGTCCCGCAAGGGGTCGCCGTCGCAGAGGATCAGGTCGGCGGTGCGGCCGGCGGTCAGGGTGCCCAACCGGTCGGCGACACCGAGGAGCTCGGCGGAGGTGCGGGTCCCGGCGACGACGGCCGCCATCGGATCCATGCCGAGATCGACGAGGTAACTGAGTTCCATCAGGTTCACGCCGTGCGGGCCGACGGCGGCGTCGGTGCCGAGCGCGATCCGGGCACCGTACTCGATGGCCCGGGCGATGTTCTCCTTCGTGATGCCCGACCAGCGGGTCTTCTTCTGGTAGTGGAAGTCGGGCATCGTGTCCTTGTCGATCCCCGCGTACACGGTGGACAGCGTCGGGACGACGAACACCTCCCGCTCGCCCGCCAGGTCGAGAGCCCGCTCGTCGAGCCCGTAGCCGTGCTCGATGCTGGTGACCCCGCCGCGCAGGGCGTTGAGGATGCCGGCGTTGCCCTGGGCGTGCGCGGCGACGGGCTTGCCGCCGTGGCGTCGGGCCTCGTCGACCACGGCCCGGATCTCCTCCTCCAGGAGGCCCTCGTCGTCGGGCTGGTCGTAGGGGCTGCCCATGCCGCCGGTGGCGCAGATCTTCACCAGGTCCGCGCCCTCGCGCAGCACCCGGCGCACGGCGAGCCGGGCCTCGTCGGCGGTGTCGGCGATCTCCGACATCCCGGCGCTGAGGTCGGTGCCGTCGGGCAGGCGTACGTCGGCGTGTCCGCCGGTGTGGCTGATGATCCGTACCGCTGTGTGCAGGTGCGGTCCCACCACCCGGCCGCTCTCCACGGCCGTGCGGAATCCCGCCGACAGACCGCCCAGGTCGCGGGCGCTGGTGACGCCGGCGTCCAGGGTCTGCTGCAGCCGGGTGACGGTGTCCAGGGTGACCAGGACGGGATCGAGTTCGGCCCGGCGGCCGGGCGCCGAGCCGTGCGCGTAGGCGAGGTGCACGTGGCAGTCGAAGAAGCCGGGCAGGACGGTCCGGCCGGCGGCGTCGATCACACGCGCGTCCGCAGGTCGGTCGGCCGTCGTAGGCTCGGTCGCGGCGGGGCCGGCGTAGGTGATCGTGCCCTGGGCATCGACGGTGATGACGGCGTCGTCGACCGGCGGCGAACCGGTCCCGTCGACGAGCCTGGCGCCGTGTATCCGCAGAGCGGTCCGGGCTTCCCGAATGGTGGGGTGGGTCATGGGGCGCGGTCACTCCTCCGTGGTCGTGGACAGGGAACGGAGTGTGGAGTGCACGGGTCAACCGGATGTCACCATGCAGAATTCGCGCCGGATCCGTGCGACGCGTGCAGAGAAGTGCCGCCCCTGGACATGCAGGATCGTGCCGCGTTCGAGCTGGACGAACTCGACCGCGCCGTCGTGCACGCGTTGCAGATCCACCCCCGGGCGCCGTGGACGCTGGTCGGTGAGGTGCTCGGGGTGAACTCGGTGACGGTGGCCCGGCGCTGGCAGCGGCTGCGGGAGGCGGGTCTGGCCTGGGTGACCGCGTACCCCCGGCTCTCCGACGCGCGGTTCGTCGTGACCGCGGTGGTCGAGGTGGACACCGAGCCGGGGCGCGCCGAGGACGTGGCAGGCATCCTCGCCCGCGAGCCCGCGGTGGCGAACATCAAGCTCACGGCCGGCGGACGCGATCTCGTCCTGTCCGTGCAGACCACGGGCCTGACCGAGCTGGCCCGGCTGACCACGCGGCTGTTCCGGAGCACGCCGGGGGTACGGGCGAGCCGTACGAACGTGTCGACCGGACTGCCCGCCGAGGGAAGCCGATGGCGGCTGCGGAGCCTGGACGGCGTGCAGTGCGCGCGCCTGGAGGCGGCGATCCCGCCGGCCGTCGTCCCCACACCGGCCGCCGAGGCGCGCTGGGACGACCTGGACGCGCAGCTGCTGGGGTTGCTCAGTCAGGACGGGCGGATGTCGCTGCGCGACCTGTCGGCGGCGGCCGACACGAGCATCACCACCGTGCGCCGCAGGGTGCAGTCGCTGCTCGCGGCCCGGCTGTCCCTGCGCTGCGACCTGGCCCGGCCGCTGTCGGGATGGCCGCTGTCCGCCGTGTAATTCGCCTCGGTGCCCGGGCAGCACGTGGAGGAGACCTGCCGGGTCCTGGCCGGGATGCGGGAGGTGCGGGCGTGCGCGATCACCGCCGGGCCGCACAACCTGGTGATCGACGTCTGGCTGCGCGACCTGCGGGACGTGCACTCCTTCGAGGCCCATCTGGCGCGCCGGATTCCCCGCCTCGCGGTCGACGACCGGTCGGTGGTGCTGCGCACGGTCAAGCACATGGGGCGGCTGCTGGACGAGGACGGCCGCTGCGTGGGCGTCGTACCGCTGCGGCACCCGCAGGGACCCCGGGCGGTCGCCGCCGGGGAGGAGAGGATCCCGGCGCTGTAGCCCTCAGGGCTCGCGGTGCTCGTGCGCGGACCGCTCCAGTTCCTCGGCCTCCGCCTCCGCCAGCCGGGTCTCGGCGGCCACGTCGATCGACCGGGTCAGGAACCAGTACAGGACGGCGGACACCGGCAGTCCGACGAACAGGGAGATGTCGGCGCCGTCGAGCGCGTCGGCGATCGGCCCGGTGTAGAGCGTGCCCACGGAGAAGAACGGGATCATGACCACGAAGCCCACCAGGTACGAGATGATCCCGTGCCAGCCCCAACGCCCGTAGATCCCGCGGGGGTTGAAGATCTCGGCGATGGCGTAGTGGCCGCGCCGCACGATGTAGTAGTCCATGAGGTTCACCGCGGTCCAGGGGATGAAGAGGTAGAGGACCAGCAGCAGGAAGTTGTTGAAGTTGGTCAGGAAGTCGCTGGTCGCGGCCATGGCTCCGATCAGCGAGAGGGCCGCGGTGAGGCCGATGGTGAGCAGGCGGACGCCGACGGTGGGGCGGACCCGCTTGAAGGAGTCGATGGCGCTGATCAGGGTCAGCGAACCGCCGTACATGTTGAGCGCGGTGACGGAGATCAGGCCGAGGGCCGCGAACAGCAGCACGATCGCGCCGAAGCCGCTGAACACCTTGTCGCCGGCCGCGTTGATCGAGGCGACCGTGTCGAAGTCCTTGCCCGCCCAGGCCGCGAGCAGGGTGCCCAGGACCATAAGCCAGATGCCGCCCAGGGCCGAGCCGAAGTAGGTCCAGTAGAAGGTCTTTCGGACCGTCACACCCGGCGGGAGGTAGCGCGAGTAGTCGGACACGTAGATCGCCCAGCTGATCTGGTAGCCGGCGACCACGCCGAACTGGGCCAGGAACGGCGTCCACTGGAAGCCGCCGAGGTCGAAGGAGCCCGCCGGGTAGTGGAGCGTGACCAGGACGCCGACGGTGAAGACGCCGAAGACGACGAGGAAGGTGTACGTCAGGAACTGCTCGGCCTTGTGGATGACGTCGTAGCCGACCAGCGCGACGACCAGGGCGACGACGGTGACCACGGCCACCCACGGCTTCACGCCGCCGTGCACCGTGGTGTGCAGGGCCTCGCCCGCCAGGATCGTGTTGAAGACGTTGAAGCCCGCGTACTGGACATAGGCGAACAGCCACACCAACAGCGCGCCCACGTAACCGAATTGGGGCCGCGACTGGATCATCTGCGGCAGGCCCAGTTGGGGGCCCTGGGCCGAGTGGAAGGCCATGAAGAAGGTGCCGATCACGGTGCCCGCGACGATCGCGATGAGCGACCAGATCAGGTTGCCGCCCTCGGTGATGCTGATCAGGCCGACGGCGAGGGTGGCGATCTGCGCGTTCGACATGAACCACAGCGGGCCCAGGTGCCACAGCTTGCCGTGACGTTCGTCGAGCGGGACGTAGTCGATGGAGCGGGTCTCCAGGCCCGACACCCTGGGCTCTGCTGATGTGGTCATCACGCCTCCAGCGTGTGGATCCGCCCCTGAGGCCACATTCATGCCCCGCCCATGTCCGGTCAAGCGGTCATTACCGACCCTTGACCGGACGAGAGCCGAGGGCAGACGCCGAGGTCAGACCGCCGGGCTCGGGAACGTCGGGTACTCCACGCCGGAGACGTGCTGGACCACCCGGACGACCTGGCACGAGTAGCCGAACTCGTTGTCGTACCAGAGGTAGAGGATCGCGTTGTCGCCCTCGACCTTGGTGGCGCCCGCGTCGACGATCGAGGCGTGGCGCGAGCCGATGAAGTCGCTGGAGACCGCGTCGGGGGCCGTGGTGAAGTCGATCTGGCGCTTGAGCGGGGAGGTCAGCGAGACCTCGCGGAGGTGGTCGAGGACCTCCTCGCGGGACGTCTCGCGGGAGAGCTGGAGATTCAGGATCGCGATCGAGACGTCCGGCACCGGGACCCGGATCGAGCTGCCGGTGATCCGTGCCTTGAGGTCGGGCAGCGCCTTGGTCACGGCGGAGGCGGCGCCGGTCTCGGTGATGACCATGTTGAGCGGCGCGGAGCGGCCCCGGCGGTCGGCCTTGTGGTAATTGTCCAGCAGGTTCTGGTCGTTGGTGAAGGAGTGCACGGTCTCCACGTGCCCGCGCTCCACGCCGAACTCGTCGTCCATCGCCTTCAGTGGCGGCACGATCGCGTTGGTGGTGCAGGACGCGCAGGACAGGATCCGCTCGTCGGGCTTGACGGTGTCGTGGTTGACGCCGTGCACGATGTTCGGGACGTCGCCCTTGCCGGGCGCGGTCAGGACGACCTTGTCGATGCCGGGGCGCAGATGCTGCGAAAGCCCTTCCCGGTCACGCCACTTGCCGGTGTTGTCGATGAGGATCGCGTTGCTGATCCCGTACGTCGTGTAGTCGACCTCGGACGGGTCGTCGGCGTGGATCACCTTGATCGCGTTGCCGTTGGCGAAGATCGTGCCGCTCGCCTCGTCGACCGTGATCGTGCCCTGGAACTGGCCGTGGATCGAGTCCCGGCGCAGCAGCGAGGCCCGCTTGACGAGATCCTCGCCGGCGCCTCCGCCACTGCCGCGCACCACGATCGCGCGCAGCCGCAGACCGTTGCCGGAGCCGGCCTTCTCGATCAGCAGCCGGGCGACCAGGCGGCCGATGCGGCCGAAGCCGTAGAGGACGACGTCACGCCCCTCGCCGCGCTCGATCTTGTTGGCGCCCGTGGCACCCGCGACGGCCTCGGCCGTGAACTCCTCGACGCTCAGGGCGCGTTCGTCGCCCCGGTAGGTCGCGGCGAGCATGCCGATGTCGATCTGCGAGGGGCCGAGGTCGAGCGTGGTCAGGGCGCGCAGGAAGGGCAGCGTCTCGGTGACCGAGAGCTCCGCGCCGGCGATCTGCCGGGCGAAGCGGTGGGTCTTGAGGATGCTCACCACCGACTTGTTCACCAGGGAGCGGCTGTGCAGCAGCACGGTGACGTCCCGCTCGCGGTGCAGCTTCCCGATGATCGGGATCATCGACTCCGCGGTCTCCTCGCGGGTCTTCCAGTTGGTGAACGAGTCGTCGTTGACAGTCACAGGCTTCTCTTTCGAGCTAGGTGGCGCTCATATGCTAAACCCCTGGTCGTCCAGTCGTTCAGGCGGGGGTTCCGGCCGGAATCGAGACGATCCGGCCGCCGCTGCGTACCTGCGGGGGACGGGGCCGCCCGCCCCGAGACCGTCACCGGACCGATCCAAGGGACACAGAGCATGAACGCAAGCGCAGCCATCGGCGTGACCGGCCTCGGTGTGATGGGCCGCAACCTGGCCCGGAACTTCGCCCGCAACGGCTACACCGTCGCCGTCCACAACCGGTCCGCGGGCCGCACGCGCGCGCTCATGGAGGAGTTCGGCCACGAGGGCGCCTTCGTCCCCGCCGAGACGGCCGAGGAGTTCGTGGCCGCCCTGGAGCGTCCCCGGCGACTGGTGATCATGGTGCAGGCGGGCGCCGCCACCGACGCGGTCATTGACGAGTTCGCCCCGCTGCTGGAGGCCGGCGACATGATCATCGACGCCGGCAACGCCCACTTCGCCGACACCCGCCGCCGCGAGGCCGCCCTGCGCGAACGCGGCCTGCACTTCGTCGGCACCGGCGTCTCCGGCGGCGAGGAGGGCGCGCTGCACGGACCGTCGATCATGGTCGGCGGCTCGGCGGAGTCGTACGCCGTCCTCGGCCCGATGTTCGAGAAGATCAGCGCGTACGTCGACGGCGAGCCGTGCGCCGCCTACATCGGCAGCGACGGCGCCGGGCACTTCGTGAAGATGGTCCACAACGGCATCGAGTACGCCGACATGCAGCTCATCGCCGAGGCCTACGATCTGCTGCGCCAGGTCGCCGGGTACACCCCGCGCGAGATCGCGGACGTCTTCCGGCGCTGGAACGAGGGCCGACTCGGCTCGTACCTGGTCGAGATCACCGCCGAAGTGCTCGCGCACGTGGACGAGGAGACCGGCGCCCCCTTCGTCGACGTGGTCGCCGACGCCGCCGGGCAGAAGGGCACCGGCCGCTGGACCGTGCAGACCGCCCTCGACCTGGCCTCACCGGTCACCGCCATCGCCCAGGCCACCTTCGCGCGCGCCGCCTCCGGGCAGAGCGAGCTGCGTGCCGCCTACGCGGGCCTGCCCGGCGGCACCCGTCCCAAGCTCAGCCGCACCGAGGCCGAGCGCTTCGCCTCCCAGGTCGAGCACGCCCTGTACGCGTCGAAGGTCATCGCCTACGACCAGGGCTGGAAGATGATCCAGGACGCCGCCGCCGAGTACGGCTGGAAGATCGACCTCGGCACGGTCGCCCGGATCTGGCGCGGCGGCTGCATCATCCGCGCCTCCTTCCTCGACCGCATCCGGGCCGCGTACGCCGCCGACCGCGACCTGGTCAGCCTGCTGGGCGAGATGGAGTTCGCGATGGAGATCACCGACGCGCAGGTGCCCTGGCGGGAGACCGTCGCCTCGGCCGCCCGGCGCGGGGTCCCGGTCCCGGCCTTCTCCGCCGCGCTCGCCCACTACGACACCCTGCGCGCCGACCGTCTGCCCGCCGCCCTGCTCCAGGGACAGCGCGACTACTTCGGCGCCCACACCTACGGCCGTACCGACCGCCCCGGCGCCTTCCACACCCAGTGGGCCACGCCCGGCCGCCCCGAGACCACGGCCTGAGCGAACGGATTCGACCTGATCAGACCTGATTCGGTCGGAGTCGGCCTGCCAGCCGTCCCGGTTCCGGGCGTGACCATCGCCCGGAACCGGTCGTTCTCGCTTGCATGATCCACTTCAAGCGCGGACTCCTCACCGCCGCCCTCGCGCTCGCCGGCCTCGCGGTCCTGACCGCCCCCGCCGCCCACGCCACCGACAACGTCCCCTGTCACAGCCCCACCAAGCGCACCCTCACCGACCCCTCCAGCGGCCGTACTTGGCCGAACACCGAGGTCCGCTACTGCAACCTCACCCGGGGCCACGTGCCCGTGTACGCGACGCGCTCGCCGGGTTCCGCCGTGGTCGGCTACCTCGAACAGGGCGGCGCGGCCAACTGGTTCGTCACCGAGATGAAGGGCCAGACCTTCCGGGACGGGTCCGCCGAGAACTACTGGTGGGGCAGCACCATGGCGGACAACGGCCGTTGGGGCTGGGTGCCCGAGGTCTACTTCGCGGGCGGCGACAACAACGAGGACGACGCGGGGTTGCTCATGCCCGGCTCCTACACCTGCGCCAACGTGTGCCCGCCGCTGCCCTTCTGGGCGCGCTGACGTCCCGCGAGCGGGCGTTCCGGCGCTCGCTCCCGTCTTGACGCCCCCATTCGGCCGACCTAGCCTCGACTCAACACGTCTAGACAGGTAGGTCGATGATGGCCGATTCGCTGGACTCCACCGACAACAGATCCTCCGGCCGACAGCTCCAGGTGGAAACCCACGGGCTCGACGTGATCGGGGACGCCGAGCGCAAAGGCACCCCGAGGACGCTGTTCTGGCCCTGGTTCGGAGCAAATGTCTCCATTCTCGGATTGAGTTACGGGGCCTTCGCGCTCGGCTTCGGGATCTCCTTCTGGCAGGCGCTGATCGCGGGCGTGATCGGCATCGTCTTCTCCTTCCTGCTCTGCGGGTTCATCGCCGTCTCGGGCAAGCGCGGCTCCGCGCCGACCATGGTGCTCAGCCGCGCCGCCTACGGCGTACGGGGCAACCGGCTGCCGTCGGTCATCTCCTGGGTGCTCACCGTCGGTTGGGAAACCGTCCTGTGCTCGCTGGCCACCATGGCCACCGCCACCGTCTTCGACCGGCTCGGCTGGGGCGGCGGCACCGGGACCAAGGTCGTCGCCCTGATCGTGGTCGGCGCGCTCACCGTCATCGGCGGTGTGATGGGCTTCGACCTCATCATGCGGTTGCAGACCGTGATCACCGTCGTCACGGGTGTGCTCACCGTCGTCTACATCGCGCTGGTCGCCGACCACATCCACTGGCACACGGTCAACGCCCTCCCGGCGGGCTCCGCCCAGGAGTTCATCGGCGCGCTCGTCTTCATGATGACCGGCTTCGGGCTCGGCTGGGTCAACGCCGCCGCCGACTACTCCCGCTATCTGCCGAGGAGTTCGTCGAGCCGGGGCGTCATCGGCTGGACCACCTTCGGCGCCTCGGTGGCGCCCCTGTTCCTGCTGGTCTTCGGCCTGCTGCTGGCCGGCTCCTCGACCAAGCTCAACGCGGCCGTCGCCGCCGACCCGATCGGCGCCCTCACCACGATCCTGCCCACCTGGTTCCTGGTCCCCTTCGCCGTGGTCGCCGTGCTCGGCCTGGTCGGCGGCGCCGTCCTCGACATCTACTCCTCCGGTCTCGCCCTGCTCTCCGCGGGCCTGCGCATCCCCCGCTATCTGGCCGCGCTGGTCGACGGCGTCCTGATGATCGCGGGCTCGATCTACATCGTCTTCGTCGCCGACGACTTCCTCGGCCAGTTCATGGGCTTCCTGACGACGCTGGGCGTGCCCATCGCCGCCTGGTGCGGGATCATGCTCGCCGACCTGCTCCTGCGCCGCCGCGACTACGACGAGGGCGACCTCTACCGCCCGGGCGGCCGCTACGGCGACGTGTCCCTCACCGCGCTGCTGCTCACGCTGGTCGCCACGACGGTCGGCTGGGGTCTGGTCACCAACGCCGCCGCGAGCTGGCTGGACTGGCAGGGCTACCTGCTCGACCCGTTCGGCCTCGGCGGCAAGTCCGGCGCCTGGGCGTACGCCAACCTCGGGGTCCTCGTCGCCCTCGCCGTCGGCTTCCTCGGCACCCTGGCCCTTGGCCGCGCCCGCGTCCACGCACAGGAGGCGCTGGCACCGAGCCCGGCGACGGGGGAAGGGGTGCCGATCGCATGACTGCCGTGGACGGCCTGCTCACCGTCATCGACATGCAGCGCGTCTTCGCCGAGCCCGACAGCCCCTGGGCCACCCCGCGTTACGCCGAGGCCGCGGCGGGCGTACGGCGTCTGCTGCCGGCGTTCGGCGACCGCGTGGCCTTCACCCGCTTCGTGGCCCCCGCGAAACCCGAGGGCTCCTGGCGCCCGTACTACGAGCAGTGGCCCTTCGCCCGCCAGCCGCCGGACGCGCGCCTGTGGGACCTGACCGACGACTTCGCCGACCGTCCGGGCCACGTCGTCACCGCCACCACCTTCGGCAAGTGGGGTCCCGAACTCGCCCAGCACGTAGGGCAGGACGGCCGTCTGGTCCTGGCCGGTGTCAGCACCGACTGCTGCGTCCTGTCCACCGCCCTCGCCGCGGCCGACGCCGGTATCGAGGTGCTGGTCGCCGCCGACGCCTGCGCGGGCGTGGACGACGACTCGCACGCCAAGGCCCTGTACGTGATGGACCTCTACCGACCGCTGATCCGGGTGACGACCGTCGCCGAACTCCTTGAGGCGGCGGCCCCATGAGCGAAGTCCGCCTCAAGCACCAGCGGATCACCGAGGTCCTGGCCAAGGAGATCCGCAGCGGCCGCCGCCCGCCCGGGGAGCAACTGCCCGGTGAGCACGCCCTGGCCCAGCGGTTCGGGGTCAGCCGTACGACGATCCGCGCGGCCCTCGCCGAACTCAGCGAGGCCGGACTGATCGCCACCCGCACCGGCAAGGGCTCCTACGTCCTCTTCGACGACCGCCCGCTGGACGACCGGCTCGGCTGGGCCCGCGCCCTCGCCACCCAGGGCATCGACACGCGGGTGCGGACGGTGGCGGTGCGGGGCGTGCGCGAGGAGCCGCTCGCCGCCGAACTAGGCTTGCCCGAACCGGAGTTCGTGTGCGTGGAGCGGACGCGTGAGCTGGCCGCCGATGCCGTGGTGGTGTCGTACGAACGCAGCTTTCTGCCGCCCGTGCCCGGGATCAGGGAACTGCCGGAGCGGGGTCTGGCGGGGGAGACGCTCACCGAGGTGATGGGGCGGGCGGGGCTGCGTCCCGACCACGGGGAGCAGCGGCTGGGCGGGCGGCGGATAGACGCCCGCGAGGCGGAGCTGCTGCGCCGGACTCCGGGCGACTGGTTCCTGGACGCGCGCCGCACGAGCAGGGCGGCGGACGACTCCTTCGTGGAACATGTGGTCAGCCTGCTGGATCCCGAACACTTCAGGCTGACCGTCGAGTTCGGCTGAGCACCGCCCTGCGATGCCCGACACCTCTTCCGCTCAGGAGGCGCCTTCGTGGCAACCGTTCCGCCGCACCGCATCGCCCTGCTCGGCGGGGGCTTCACGCTCGACGAGGACGGACTGCTGGACGACTGGCTGCTCGGGCATGCCCGCGGTCCGCACCCCAAGGTGTGTTTCCTGCCCACCGCGAGCGGAGACTCCCCGGGCTACTCGGCGCGGTTCCTCCAGGTGTTCCGGACACGCCACGACTGCGAGCCGTCGGTACTGCCGCTGTTCGGGAGGGAGTTGGACGACGAGGCACTGCGCACCTTCGTGCTCGCCCAGGACGTCGTGTACGTGGGCGGCGGCAACACGGCGAACATGCTCGCGGTGTGGCGCGTGCACGGCGTGGACCGGCTCCTGCGCGAGGCCTACGACCGCGGCACCCTGCTGTCCGGCATCAGCGCCGGCGCCAACTGCTGGGCCGAGGCCTCCCACACCGACTCCTTCGGCCCCCTCGCCGCGCTGACGGACGGACTCGGTCTGCTCCAGGGTTCGGTCTGCCCCCACTACGACGGCGAACCGGGCCGTCGCCCCTCCTACCGGGCCGCCGTCGCCGGCCAGGAGCTGCCCGCCGGATGGGCCCTCGACGACGGGACGGGAGTCCTGTTCACGGAGGGTCGTCCGACGGAGGCGGTGACCCGGGTGGAGAGTGCGCGCGTGTACCGGGTGGAGCCGGACGGGCGCGGAGGCGTGCGGGAGCGCGCGTTGGAGTGTCGAGTGGTTCGCTGAGGCGCGTGGGGATTGAGGTGGTCGCGGTCGGGTACGCGTCCAGGACCCTGCCCCGGGCGATCTTGTCCCGGGCAGGCCGTTCGCACGCCCGCTATCAGGGGATCAGCCATGGAGACACCCGCCCACGACCACGCCGAGACACCCGCCCGCAGGGCGCTGGACGCGTTGTCCGTCAACACCGAGGACACGGCGGCGCTGGCCGCGCTCGCGAACAGTGAGGTGCTCGTGCCGGTGCCCGACGACGCGCAACAGGAGGCGGCCGCCGATCCGGCGGCCGTGGCGCTGCCCGTGCTGGAGCAGCCCGACGGAGCACCGGTGGTGCCCGTGTTCACCTCGGAAGGGGAGTTGGCCGAGCTGTTGCCGTACGTCTCGCGCTACCGTCTGGTGCCGCTGGCCGCACTCGCCTCGCAGTGGCCCGCCGAAGATCTCTCGCTCAGCATCGACGCCGGTTCCGCGCACCCGCTGACGCTCACCTCCGAGGGCGTACGGACCCTGCTGGCCCGGCCCTAGGGGTGGTGTTCGGGCCCGGCCACCGTTCGGAGGGGGAGCGGCCGGGCCCCTGGGACGGGCGCGGGCAGTCTCCCGCCCCCACGCCCCGGCTCACGCGCACAGCGGGGATGAACCGCGCCGACACCGTTCATCCCGCCGCCGTCACGGTCGCCGTACGGACGATATGCGGCCGTAGCGGCGCGGTCGCTCCGGAAAACGCGGGGCCTGTCCGTCTCGCGCGGGTTTCGTGTCCTTTCGCGCGAGGCCGGCCTCACATGGTCCGCAGTGTCTGCGAGGGCGGCTCCCCGAAACGGCGCCGGTAGCGCTGCGCGAAGCGGCCCAGATGGGTGAACCCCCACCGATAGGCGACCTCCGCCACGGTGGTCGTGCCCGGCGCGGAGGCCCGTAACTGGTCACGCACGCGCTGGAGGCGTACCTCGGTGACGTACGCCATGGGGGACATGCCCACGTGCTTGCGGAAGGCGTCCTGGAGGGTGCGCAGACCCACCTGGGCGATCGCCGCGAGCCCGGCCGCGTCGTAGGGCTCGGCGGGCAGTTCCTGTACGACGTCCATCACCCGTCTGACCGCTGCGGGCCGCATCGGCGGCGGGTACGCGAGGTGATCGCGGTAGTCGTGGTCCGCGGCCAGCAACAGGCCTTCCAGCAGCGTCTGTTCGAAGCGGTCCCGGATCAGCGGGTTCGACAGCAGGCCCTGGGCGACGTCCGCTTCGAGCAGGGTCCAGCGGGCCAGCGCCGCCCAGCTGCGGGCGGGCCCCCGCGTGACGTCGAGGGCGGGCGCGAACTTCGGCGGGCGCCGCAGCGGGGTGCCGAGCAGGGTCTCCAGACTGCGGTGCAGGGCGAGTTTGTCGACCTTCACGGTCAGCGCGTCGCAGTCGCTCGACCAGGTGTCCATCCGTATGTGGTACTCCGGGTCGAAGAACAGGGCTCGTTGCTCCGTGGCGTACCCGATGGCCCCGCCGCCCTGCTGCACGCTGCACACGCCCTCCAGCGGCACGATCACGTGGTAACAGCCCGGTTCGCCGAAACCGAACCGCATCTCAGTGCCGAAGGTGATCCGGCCTACGGTGAGCGCGCCGAGGTCGGCCACGTCCAAGCGGTTGGAGAAGTCGGCCCGTTCGCCCATCACCACGAGCCGCGCGTCGTAGTAGTGGGCCGCGATGGAGTCGTGCGTCTCCTCCACGGAGCGCGTCGCGTATCTGCTGAACTCCGCCGCCCGGTGCGCTGTCTCGGTCAACGTGGCCTCTCCCCGGTGCCCTCCTACACGTCCCAGATGAGCATGGCACCAGTGGCGGCCGGATATGCCTCAGAGGCTCTTGCCGGGGTTGAGGATCCCGCGCGGGTCGAACACCTCCTTCAGCCGTCGCTGCAACGCGTGGGCCGCGGGCCCGAGTTCGTCGGCGACCCACTGCCGCTTCAGCACCCCCACCCCGTGCTCGCCGGTGAGCGTGCCGCCGAGCCGCAGGGCCAGCGCGAAGATCTCGCCCGCCGCCTCCCAGGCCGCGTCGGGCAGCCGGTCGAGGGACGGGTCGACCACGATGATCGGGTGCAGGTTGCCGTCCGCCGCGTGTGCGATGGTGAAGACGGGGACGCCGTGCCGGGCCGAGATGTCCCGGATCTCCCGGGCCGCCTCGGCGAGCCGGGACCGCGGCACCGCGATGTCCTCGATCAGTGGCCGGCCAAGGCGCTCAAGGGCGGGCAGCGCGAGCCGCCGGGCGGCCAGCAAACGCTCGGCCTCGACCGGATCCTCCGTGGCCTCGACCGCCGAGGCCAGCGGCGCCAGGACCCGCTCGACGACTGCCGCCTCGATGGCCGCCACCCTCGCCGCGCACGGAGTGCCGGCCACGGTCGTCGGTGACGCCGGATATCTCGCGGGCGTCCTCGACATCGCCCGCACCGGCGAGGGCGTGGCCCTGCTCGCCGCCGTGGGACCAGCCCCCGACGGGCTCACCCCGTACGAGGGCCTGCCGGCGGTCACCCCCATCCCGATGAGTGCCCTGGCCCGCCCCGGCGCGGACCCGGCGACGACGGAGGCGGCCTTCGCGGCCGTACGGGATCTGCTGCGTCCGGAGTGACGTTCGGAGCCACCAGGACCTGCTGAACCGCCCGTTCACGGAGGAGGATCGTCCTCGGGACCCTGCACATCATGCGAAGGGGAGACCGATGACGGACCGTACGTATCTCAAGCCGCCGTGGATGCAGCGACACGTGGGCAACCGGCTGGCGCCGCTGTTCGGGCGCTCGATGGTGTCCAGGCTGTCGGTGCGCGGGCGGAAGAGCGGGCGGTGGCTGACGGTGCCGGTCGCCGTGCTGGAGCACGAGGGGGAGCGCTACCTCGTGTCGTACCGGGGCCTCAGCGACTGGGCGCTGAACCTGCGGGCCGCGCCCGAGTGCCGGGTGACCTCGCGCGGCCGGACCGAGGAGCTCGTCGCCGAGGAGGTGCCGGAGGCGGAGCGGCCGCCGCTGATGGTGGCCTACCGGGAGAAGTACGGCAGCATGCCGACGGTCTCCCAGGTGCTCACGGCGCTGCCCGACCCGGCGGACCATCCGGTGTTCCGGCTGCGGGCGCGGGCCTGACCCACGGGATGCGGTGCCGTCACACCGTGGCGGTCGCGGCCGGCTGCGGGAACGTGACGCCGGTCAGCTCCTCGGAAGCGGTCCACAGACGCCGGGCCGTCGCCGGGTCGCTGGCGGCGGAGGAGCGGCCGACCAGGGCCGGGGCGCCGCGCATCTCGGCGAGCCCGTCCGGGCCCAGGTAACTCGCGCCGGGCAGGTCCTGCGTGGCGGCGTACAGGGTCGGCAGCGCGCCGGCCTTGTTGTCCTGGGCCACGAAGCGGTTCCCGATCCGCATGAAGGCGCGGCGCAGCACACTGCCGTCATGGCTCTGGAGGTTGGTGGCGGCCCACCCGGGATGTGCGCTCAGGGCGCGTACGGACGAGCCCGACTCGGTGAGGCGGCGCTGGAGTTCGAGGGTGAACAGCAGGTTGGCCAGCTTGGACTGGCTGTAGGCCTTCATCGGCGCGTACTCGCCGGTGAGGTCCAGGTTGTCGAAGTGGATGTACGGGCTGCCCGGCATCCGGTGCGCGCCGGACGCCACCGTCACCACGCGGTCGGTGATGTGCGGCAGCAGCAGGTTCGTCAGGGCGAAGTGGCCCAGGTGATTGGTGCCGAACTGCGTCTCGAAGCCGTCCTTGGTGCGGGACTCCGGGACGTTCATGACGCCGGCGTTGTTGACGAGCAGATCCAGGTCGCCCTGCCAGCCGGCGGCGAACTCGCGTACGGAGGAGAGGTCTGCCAGGTCGAGCCGGCGCACCTCCACGCTGCCGCGCAGGCCCGCGGCGGCGGCCTCGCCGCGCTTCGGGTCCCGTACCGCGAGCACCACGTGGGCGCCCGCTTCGGCCAGCGCCGTGACGGTGGCGATGCCGAGACCGCTGTTGGCCCCGGTGACGACGGCCGTGCGGCCGGTCTGGTCGGGGATGTCGGTGACGTTCCACTTGCTGGGTGCAGTAGTCATGCCAGCCAATGTAGGCGCCGCCAACAATGCTGTCAACGACAACAATGGTGACGGCGCCAACAATGATGGCACTGGCAACAATGTAGGCAGTGCGTACGTGGTCGATACACTGGCGCTCATGCAGACCAGTCCTCGCCGTTACCACCACGGAGACCTGCGCGCCGCCCTGCTGGCGCGCGCCGAAGAGACCCTCCGGGAGAAGGGGACCGCCGCGCTGTCGCTGCGCGAGCTGGCCCGGGACATCGGTGTCAGTCATGCCGCGCCGAGCCGCCACTTCAAGGACAAGCAGGCGCTCCTGGACGCGCTCGCGCTGGTCGGCTACGAGCGGATGACCTCGGCGATGGCGGAGTCACAGGCCGACGCCGGGGGGACCTTCCCCAAACAGCTGGACGCGATGGTCCGCACGTACGTGGGCTTCTGCCTGGACAACGCCGTGCTGCTCGACCTGATGTACTCGATCAAGCACGACCCGGAGGCGTCCGCCGCCCTGCGGGAGGCGACTCGGAAATGGTCCGAGATCATCGAGCGGCTGGTGGTCGACGGGCAGCGCGACGGTGAGGTGCGGGAGGGATCCGTCGAGCGCGTCGGCATCCCGATCTTCGCGACCCTGCACGGCTACGCCGACCTGGCGGCGAACGGCATGCTCGCCCCCGAGATCACGGAGCACGGGCTGGACGAGGTGATCGCGTTCATGCTGCGGGGCTGCGCGCCGGACGGGCGCGCCTGAACGGACGTCGGCGGCGCAATGCCGGGCGGTCCGCCCGGACTCAGTCCCGCGCCGGGGACCCCTCGTCCAACATGCGGGCCAGCGCGGCCCGTTGGACCGGCAGCACCTGTGCGTGCAGATCGCGACCCTTGCCGGTCAGGGTGACGAACACCCCGCGCCGGTCCTCCGCGCAGACGGAACGCTCCAGCAGACCGTCCTTCTCCAGCCGGCCGATGAGCCGGGACAGTGCGCTCTGGCTGAGATGGACCCGGCCGACGAGGTTCTGCACCCGGCACTGGTCGCCCTCGCGGGGCGCTTCGGACGCGAGGATGTCGAGCACCTCGAAGTCGCTCGCGCCCAGGCCGTGCGGGTGCAGGACCCGGTCGATCTCGCACATCGTGCGGGCGTGCACGGACAGGATGTCCCGCCATCTCTCTTCGAGCCGGGTGTCGACGGTGTTCGCTGCCATACCCGCACGGTAACACCGAATCGGCCATTCATTGAGTGTGCAACTAGTGCGGGTGCATGCAGTATCGGCCCGGCTGCGGACCTCAGGCGGCCGGGTCCTGGAGCAGTCCGACGAGGTTGCCGTCCGCGTCCTTCACGAAGGCGATCAGCCGGCCGTTGCCCACGTCCTGGGCGTCCTGCAGCACCTCGGCGCCCGCCTCCACGAGCGCCGCGAGCCGCCCCCGGATGTCGGAGACGTGCCAGTACGGCACCGGTCCGGTCATGCCCTTCGCGTGGCCGTTGGGGTCGAGCCCGATGTCCTGCCCGCCGTCCTTGAAGCCGACGTAGTAGGGCTCGTCGGCGTACGGCTCCACTTCGAGCAGGGCGCTGAACAGGGCCTTCGCCCGGGCGATGTCCTTGACGGGGTAGATGATCGTCTGCGCGCCGGCAGTCATGGCGTACTCCTTCGCGTGGATGCTCCGACGGTTTTCGCCGGTGGTTTCACGCTAGGGCGGGGGAGGGCCGGCCGGCTTCTCGGAAACTGACCGGTTGCCGCACGGAGCCGGTGCCCACACCCCGTACGAACACGACCGCGGTACGTCCGTCAGGTCGACTCGCGCCGGATCAGCTCCGTCGGCAGGATCACCGCCGCCGGGTCCTCGCCGCCGATCTGGGCGAGGAGCACCCGGACCATCTCGGCGCTGATGCGGTCCCAGGGCTGACGGATGGTGGTGAGTTCCGGCCGGGCGGCCGCCGCGGCGGGGGAGTCGTCGAAGCCGCCGACCGAGACGTCCTGCGGCACCCGCCGGCCCGCGTGCTCCAGCGCCGTCAGGACGCCCTGGGCCATCAGGTCGGACGCGACGAAGACCGCGTCCAGGTCCGGTACTCGGGCGAGCAGCCGCTCGGCGCCCGCCTCGCCGCTGGCCCGGCTGTAGTCCCCGGACACGACGAGCCGTTCGTCGAACTCGACGCCCGCCTCGGCGAGCACCTCCTTGTAGCCGGCGAGGCGCTCCACGCCACCGGGGGTGTCGAGCGGGCCGGTGACCACGCCCACCCGGCGCCGGCCCAGGGAGATCAGGTGGCGGACCATGTCCCGGGCGCCGTCCCGGTCGTCGGCGGCCACGTAACTCACCTTCGAGCCGAGCCCTATCGGCTTCCCGCAGGCGACCAACGGCACGCCCGCCTCGCGGAGTTCCTCGGCGACCGGGTCCCCGAAGTGGCTGGAGACCAGCAGCACTCCGTCGACATGGCCCGCCGTGATGTACCGCGTGATGCGCCGCCGTTCGTCCTCGGTGCCCGCCAGCATCAGCAGCAGCGGGATGTCGTGCGCGGCCAGCGCCTGGGTGCAGCCGCGCAGTAGGACGTTGAAGTTCGGGTCCTCGAAGAACCGCTCCTGAGGCTCCGTCAGCAGAAAGCCCACCGAGTCCGAACGCCCGGTGATCAGCGATCGCGCGTGCCGGTTCACGACGTACCCGGTCCTGCGGATCGCGGCGTTGACCGCCTCCTGGGCGGCCGGGCTGACGTAGTGCCCGCCGTTGAGCACCCGTGACACGGTCCCGCGCGAGACCCCCGCCTCGCGGGCCACGTCATGGATCGTCGGCGGTCTGCGTCGGCCCCCCGTGTTGCTCATGGTCATGACTTTACGGCCCCGGGGCGCGGATCGAGATGCCGGAACCGCTGGATCGGTGAGGCCTGCGTCCTGTGGCTGGGAACGTGCACAGAACCGAACCGCTCCTGACCCTTGTCAGTGGTCGAGGTGGTGCGGTTATTGTGTGCTCGCACCGCCGCCCCTCTGTGTGCACGTTCCCAAATTCTTGACCCATCAGGAGAGCCCCATGCCGGAGACCACCCCCAAGGGCCTCACCAGGCTGGCCTTCGGCGGGGACTACAACCCCGAGCAGTGGCCGGAGCGCGTCTGGCCGGAGGACGTGCGGCTGATGCGGGAGGCCGGCGTGACGATGGTGAGCGTCGGGATCTTCTCCTGGGCGCTGCTCGAACCCGCGCCGGGGGAGTACGACTTCGGCTGGCTGGACCGCCTGCTCGACCTGCTGCACGACAACGGCATACGCGTCGACCTCGGCACCCCGACCGTGGCCCCGCCCGCCTGGTTCTACCGCGCCCACCCCGAGGCGCTGCCGGTCACCCCGGAGGGCGTGCGCCTGGAGTTCGGCTCGCGCGGCGCCATCTGCCACAGCAACGCCGACTACCGCACCGCCGCCGCGACCGTCACCACCCGACTCGCCGAGCGCTACGCCGCCCACCCGGCCCTCGCGCTGTGGCACGTGCACAACGAGTACGGCGTCCCCGTCTCGGCCTGCTACTGCGACTCCTGCGCGGCCCACTTCCGCCGCTGGCTGGCGACGACGTACGGGACGGTCGAGGCCCTCAACGAGGCCTGGGGCACCGCCTTCTGGGGCCAGCGCTACGCCGGCTTCGACCAGATCAACCCACCGCGCGCCACCCCGACCGTCGGCAACCCCGGCCAGGCGCTCGACTACAAGCGCTTCGCCGACGCCACCATGCGCGAGAACTTCGTCATGGAGCGGGACATCCTCCACCGCCTCTCGCCGGGCGTCCCGGTGACGACCAACTTCATGACCGCCCTCAGCCAGTGCGACTCCGTCGACTACTGGGCCTGGGGCCGCGAGGTCGACCTCGTCACCAACGACCACTACCTGATCACCGACGGCCGCCGCACCCACGTCAACCTCGCGATGGCCGCTGACCTCACCCGCTCGGTCGCCGGCGGCGCCCCCTGGCTCCTGCTGGAGCACTCCACCTCGGGCGTCAACTGGCAGCCGCGCAACCCCGCCAAGGCCCCCGGCCAGATGGCCTGCAACTCCCTCGCCCACGTGGCCCGCGGCTCCGACGGCGCCATGTTCTTCCAGTGGCGCCAGTCCCGGCGCGGCGCCGAGAAGTTCCACTCGGCGATGCTGCCGCACGGCGGCACCAAGACCCGCGTCTGGCGCGAGGTCGTCGAACTCGGCGCCGCCGTCGACTCGTTGACCCCGGTCCGCGGCACCCGCACCGAGGCCGACGTGGCCGTCCTGTGGGACTGGCACTCCTGGTGGGCGCAGAAACTCCAGTGGCGGCCCAGTGAGGACCACGACGCACGCGAGCGTGCCGACGCCTTCTACGCGGCCCTCTACGACCGGCACCTCACCGTCGACTTCATCCACCCGGAAGCCGACCTGTCGAGGTATCCCCTTGTCGTCGTGCCCGCGCTGTACCTGATGACGGAGGCGGCCGGGAACAACCTCAAGGAGTACGTCGAGCACGGCGGCACCCTCGTCGTCTCGTACTTCTCCGGCATCGTCGACGAGCACGACGCCGTCCACGAGGGCCCCGTCCCGGGCGCGCTCAGGGACGTGCTCGGCCTCACCGTCGAGGAGTTCGCGCCGCTGCCGGCGGGCGAGTCGACGCGGATCACCGGCCCGGACGGCTCCGAACTCAGCGGCGACGTGTGGACCGAGTTCGTCGTCCCGCGCGGCGCCGACACGGTCTGGACGTACGCCGACGGACCGGCCGCGGACCACCCGGCCGTCACCCGGCACCGGCTCGGCGAGGGCACCGCCTGGTACGTCTCCACCCGGCTCGGCGCCGAGGGTCTGGACGCGCTGCTCGGCTGGGCGAGCGAGGACGCGCGCCTCGCCCCGCCCGCCGATCTGCCGCCGGACGTCGAAGTGGTGCGCCGCACGGGCGAGTCGGGCCGCTTCGTGTTCGCGATCAACCACACCGCGTCGGACGCCAAGGTGCCGCTGGACGCGTCCGGCACCGAGCTGCTGACCGGTGAACGTGCCGCGGGCCGCCTCGCGGTCCCCGCGGGAGCCGTCCGGGTCGTACGACTCGACGGCTGAGCCGACTCCCTCCGCCCGCGCGAGCCGCGCGCCGCGGGCGGAGGGGATCTCGCACACCGGTTCCTCCCCGAACCCGGGCCGGGCGTGCGGGCACCCCCATCCCCATGCATGTCGAAGGGACGACGGACGACGATGTTCCATCCCAGACGCACTCTCAGGGCCCTGCTGCTGCCGCTCGTGGCCGGGCTTGCCCTCACCGCCCTGCCCGCCCAGACCGCGACGGCGGCGAGCACGCTGACCAACGGCGGGTTCGAGTCCGACGGGGCGGCCACGGCCGCGCCGACCGGCTGGTCGGAGTACGGCGACACCGGAGCCTCCTACACCGAGTCCGGCGGCCACGGCGGGAGTTACCGCCTGTCCCAGTACTCGGCGGCCGCCTACAAGGTGGAGACCTACCAGTACCTCTCGGGCCTGACCAACGGCAGCTACACGCTCACCGCCTGGGTCCGCTCCGGCGGCGGGCAGAACTCCGCCTACATAGCCCTGAAGAGCTGCGGCAGTGCGGACCAGCGCACCGATCTGCCGGTGTCCACCAGCAGTTGGGTCCGGATCGTCACGTCGATCAACGTGACGAACAACCAGTGCACCATCAGCATCAACAGTGACGGGAACGCGGGCAACTGGATCAATGTTGACGACCTGACCTTCGCGTCCGGTTCGACCGGACTGTCGATCAAGGGATCCGACATCTCCTCCCTCGCCAAGAGCGAGGCCAAGGGCGGCGTCTACAAGACCAGTTCGGGCACCAGCGGCGACGCGGTCACCATCCTCAAGAACGCCGGCATGAACTACGCGCGCCTCAAGGTGTGGGTCAACCCGGCCGACGGCTACAACGACAAGGCCCACGTGCTCGCCGTCGCCAAGCGCGTCAAGGCGGCCGGCATGAAACTGCTGGTCGACTTCCACTACTCGGACACCTGGGCCGACCCGGGCAAGCAGACCAAGCCGGCCGCCTGGGCGTCGCACTCGTACAGCCAGTTGAAGACCGACGTCTACAACCACACCTACGACGTGCTCAACGCCCTGAAGGCGCAGGGCACCACGGCGGACATGGTGCAGGTCGGCAACGAGATCAACGGCGGCATGCTGTGGTCCGACGGGTCCACCGGCAACTGGTCGCAGCTCGCCGGGCTGATCAACTCCGGCTACAGCGCGGTCAAGGCGGTCTCGTCGAGCACACAGGTCGCACTGCATCTCGCCAACGCGGGCGACGACGCGACCGTGCGCTGGTGGTTCGACAGCGCCAAGACGTACGGCGTCAACTACGACGTGATCGGGCTGTCCTACTACGGGTACTGGCACGGCTCGCTCGCCGCCGCGCAGACCACCCTCGACGACGTGGCGTCCCGCTACGCCAAGCCGGTGTTCGTCGCCGAGACGGCCTACCCCTTCCGGCTCGACAACGACGACTCGCTCGCCAACCAGATCGACACCACCGGTGAACTGGTCACCGGCTACCCGGCCACCACGGCAGGCCAGTCGGCGTGGATGAACGCGGTGGCCAACATCGTGGAGGCGGTCCCGAACGGCCGTGGCCTCGGCGTCTTCTACTGGGAGGCGACCTGGACCGCGGTCACCGGCAACGGCTGGGACCCGGCCGACTCCACCTCGGGCAACGGCTGGGAGAACCAGGCCCTGTTCGGCTACGACGACAGGGCGCTCCCGGCGATGGCGTGGTTCAGCCACCGCTGAACCACGAGGAGGGGGTCCGGTCGCAGGGGAGCGGCCGGGCCCCCGCCCGCTTTTCCGGGGCCGCCGGTGGACGGCTCCGGGCGCTCGGGGCCGCCCGGTCCCGGACAAGGCTCGCCGAGTCCCGGACACGGCGGCCCCGACTGCGGGAGAGTGGGAAGACGCGCGGTATGCGGCGGTCCGTCCGGGAGGAGGACGAGATGTTGAGGACTCCGGTCAGTGAGCAGCGTCTGGGCATCCTGGAGTGGCTGAAGGACCCGGTCGCCAACTTCCCGCCGCAGCCGCACGGCGACCGCGCCGAGGACGGCGTGACCGCACAGGCCGTCGCCGCGAAGCTCGGCGTGCCCCGCAAGGTCGCCGACACCCACCTCGGCCTGCTCGCGGCCCTCGGCCTGGTGCGCACCCGCAGAATCCGCCGGCGCACCTACTACCGGCGCGACGAGATGCGGATCGCCGAGGTCGCGCGCATGTTTGAGAAAGGCTGGTAGCCGCGAACGGACGCGAAGGCGGAGGCCGTTCGCGAGCCAGCCGGCGAACTCTCCGAAGGGCAGACGCACATGGACCGTCCCACGCCACTCGTCCCGCTCCGCTACGTCGACATCGGCGGCCGGGGCCCCGAGGACGTGGTCGCCGACTCCCGCGGCCGTGTCATCACGGGCGTCGAGGACGGCCGTATTCTGCGCGTCGACGGCCTGGCCGACTCCGCCGACGCCCGCGTCGAGGTCCTCGCGGAGACCGGCGGCAGACCGCTCGGCCTCGAACTCCTGCCGGACGGCGCGCTGTTGGTGTGCGACGCCGAACTCGGTCTGCTGCGTGTCGACCTGACGGACGGGGTCGTGCGGATCCTCGCCGACTCGGTGCTGGGGGAGCCGCTGCGGTTCTGCAGCAACGTTGTCGCGCTGTCCGACGGGAGCGTCTGCTTCACCGTCTCCAGCCGGCGCTACCCCCTCGACCAGTGGATCGGCGACCTCGTCGAACACACCGGAACCGGCCGCCTGTTGCGCCTGGCGCCGGGCACCGAGACACCCGAAGTGCTGCTGGAGGGGCTGCAGTTCGCCAACGGCCTCGCACTGAGCGCCGACGAGTCCTTCCTGGTCGTCGCCGAGACCGGCGACTGCCGGCTGACCCGCTACTGGCTCACCGGCGCGAAGGCGGGACACGCCGAACCGTTCGTCGAGAACCTCCCGGGCATGCCCGACAACCTCTGGCGCGGCGGACCGGACGGCCCGATCTGGGTGTCCCTGGCCGGCCCCCGCATCCCGCCCCTCGACCTCCTGCACCGCGCGGCCCCCGCCGTCCGTTCCCGCGCCGCCCGCATCGCCGTCCGCGCCCCGTTCCGCCCCACCGGCACGATCGGCGCCCTCGCGGTCGACGACACCGGCGCCACCGTCCACCACCTGGCCCGCCGCCACTCCGGCTTCCGCATGGTGACCAGCGTGTGCGAGGCCGCCGGGTTCCTGGTCCTGGGCAGCCTCTGGGAGCGCGGTGTCGCGGTGTGCGAGCCGCCGGTCCCGAAGTGACCCCGGTCCCGCCCGGGCGTTAACCTGATGCCCGGTCGCGGGCACGTCCCGCGGCGCGGCGGTGGGGCCCGCCGTACCCGAACCGCGGCAGCGCTGCCGCCAACGGTCCCTACTTGCGAACGAGCGGTGCCCGCAGGCCCGGGCCCAGGCGAGTAGGAGACGTACGACCGTGACAGCCCCCGAAGCCGAGAGCCTCCGCACCCGCCCCGAGACCCGTCGCCGGGCCGACTGGCGGGGCCAGACCCCGATCGTCGCGATGGTCGCCCTCGGCGGCGCGATCGGTGCCACGGCCCGCTACGCACTGGCCCTGTGGTGGCCCGCCCAGCCCGGCGGCTTCCCCTGGGCGACCTTCTGGACGAACGTCGTCGGCTGCGCCGTCATAGGCGTGTTCATGGTGCTCGTCACCGAGGTCTGGACCACCCGTCGCCTGCTCCGCCCGTTCTTCGGGACCGGCGTGCTCGGCGGCTTCACCACCTTCTCGACGTACACCGTCGACATCCAGAAACTCGTCGACGCCGGCCACCCCCGCACGGGTCTGGCCTACCTCGCCGCGACCCTGCTCGCGGCGCTCACGGCGGTGTGGCTCGCCGCGACGGCGGCCCGCCGCGCCCTGAAGTGGAGGCACCGATGACGAGGCTGACCGGCGGCGCCCTGCGCCTGACCGTCTTCGTCGGAGAGAACGACACCTGGCACCGCAAGCCCCTCTACTCGGAGATCGTGCACCGCGCGCACGCGGCCGGCCTCGCCGGTGCCAGCGTCTTTCGCGGTGTCGAGGGCTTCGGCGCCTCGTCCCGGATCCACACCTCGCGGCTGCTGTCCCTGAGCGAGGACCTGCCCGTCGCGATCATCGTGGTCGATACCGAGGAGCGGGTACGGGCCTTCCTGCCGCAGCTCGACGAACTCGTCGACGAAGGGCTCGTCATCCTCGACGACTGCGAGGTCATCAGGTACGTCGGCCGCGACCGCGGGCCCGGCGAATCGGACACGAAGGGTAAGAAGTCGTTGTGAACTGGCTGCTCGTCGTGCTCGGAGCCGTGGTCGGCGCGCCCCTGCGCTATCTCACCGACCGCGCGGTGCAGACCCGGCACGACTCGGTCTTCCCCTGGGGCACCTTCGCGGTGAACGTGTGCGGCTGCCTGGTCCTCGGCACGCTCACCGGCGCGGCGACCGCCGGGGCAGCGGGCGCCCACCTCCAACTGCTCCTCGGCACCGGGCTGTGCGGGGCCCTGACGACGTACTCGACCTTCTCCTACGAGACCCTGAGGCTCACCGAGACCGGTGCGGGGCTCTACGCTGCCGCCAACGTCGTGGGCAGTGTGATGGCAGGCCTCGGCGCGGCATTTGTCGGGGTTTCGGTCGCTCAGGCCCTCTGGGGTTAGGTCACCGGCCTCACTCGGGCGTAGTAAGACTGTCTACAGCACTGTCGACCAACACCTCAGAACTGGATTCCATGAGCGTCATCAATGTCGGTCAGGCCGTCGTCCTCGGAGTGGTCGAGGGGGTGACCGAGTTCCTCCCCGTCTCCTCGACCGGGCATCTGAAGATCACCGAGGGGCTGATGAACATCCCCGTGGACGACGACGCCGTCGTCGGGTTCTCGGCCGTCATCCAGGTCGGCGCGATCGCCGCCGTGCTCGTGTACTTCTTCAAGGACATCGTGCGGATCGTCTCCGCGTGGGGCCGTGGACTGGTCAACAAGGAGGAGCGGTACCACCACGACTACAAGTTCGCGTGGTGGGTCATCGCCGCGACCATCCCGATCGTGATCGTGGGTCTCGCCGCGAAGCCGCTGATCGAGGGGCCGCTCGCCTCCCTGTGGGTGGTCGCGGGCTCGCTGATCGTCGGCAGTGGCGTGATGTGGGCGGCGGACCAGATGGGCCGGCACAAGCGCGGTGAGGACGACGTCACGTTCAAGGACGCGATGCTGGTGGGCGGTTCGCAGATCCTCGCCCTGCTCTTCCCCGGCTTCTCCCGCTCCGGCGCCACCATGTCCACGGCCCTGATCCTCGACCTGGACCGCGTCGCCGCCACCCGGCTCTCCTTCTTCCTCGGCATCCCCGCCCTGACCGGCGCCGGCATCTACGAGCTCAAGGACGCCCTGGGCGCGGGAGTGGGCGCCGCGCCGCTGATCGTCGGCACGGTCGTCTCCTTCGTCGTCGCCTACGGGTCCATCGCCTGGCTGCTCAAGTTCGTCGCCAAGCACTCCTTCAACGCCTTCGTGATCTACCGGATCATCGTCGGCGTCCTGCTGCTGGGGCTGCTGAGCGCGGGCGCGATCAACAGTTGATCCGGGAGGGTTGACCCTCAACAGTTGACCGGCCGCAGTTGAGCGGTCGTTCGGTCGCCACCGGGCGTGACGCAGCTTCAAGGCGTCACGCCCAGTGCATGTCACGTCCCGCACATGTCACGTCCCGCTTCCCTTGACAGCTCGCCCCCGTCACCCGCAGGATCACACCCGTGAACCTGTCAGACAGCCAGACAGCCAGTCAGGGCGGCCCCCGGCGCATCAGCGCCATGGAGGCGGTGCTCGGACACCTGCGCGCGGCCATCGAGCGCGGCGAGTACGGGGTGGGGGACAAGCTGCCCTCCGAGGCGGAACTGTGCCGCACCCTGGAGGTCAGCAGGCCCGTGCTGCGCGAGGCCCTGCGGGCCCTGCAGACGATGGGCCTGACCGTCTCCAAGACGGGCAAGGGCACCTTCGTCGTCGCCAGCACGGTCGAGGACCCCACCTTCGGCGACTACGCGGCCAGCGATCTGCTGGAGGTGCGCCGGCACGTCGAGATCCCGGTCGCGGGCTACGCGGCCAGGCGCCGCACGCACGAGGACCTCGACCACCTCGCGCACCTGCTGGAGCGGATGGAGCGGGAGACCGACACCACCTCGTGGGTCGCCCTCGACACGCTCTTCCACCTCGCCGTCGCCCAGGCCGCCCAGAACCCGGTCTTCCGCCGGGTGATCGAGGAGATCCGGGACGCGCTGGCCCGTCAGTCGGCCTTCCTGAACGAGCTGGGCGGGCGCCGCGAGCAGTCCAACCGCGAGCACCGGGCCATCGTCGAGGCGCTGGTCGACGGTTCCGAACTCGACGCCGTGGAGGCCATGGCCCACCACCTGGACCGCGTCGAGACGACCCTCACCGACATCGTGCGCGCCACGCGCGCGGACACCCCCACGGAAGGCGGACCCGAGGCGTGAGCGAGCAGTCCTTGAGCGAGCAGTCCCTGCACGACGGCACGCAGAAACGTTCCGGCCATGTCGACGCCGGAGACGAGGGCTACAGCAAGACCCTCAAGTCACGGCACATCAACATGATCGCCATCGGCGGCGCGATCGGCACCGGCCTCTTCCTCGGCGCCGGCGGCCGCCTCGCCGACGCGGGCCCCTCCCTGTTCGTCGCCTACGCGGTGTGCGGCCTCTTCGCCTTCCTGGTCGTACGCGCACTGGGCGAACTCGTCCTGTACCGCCCGTCGTCCGGCGCCTTCGTGTCGTACGCCCGGGAGTTCCTCGGCGAGAAGGGCGCCTACGTCGCCGGCTGGATGTACTTCCTGAACTGGGCCACCACCGGCATCGCCGACATCACCGCGGTCGCCGTCTACACCCACTACTGGGGCATGTTCTCCGACATCCCGCAGTGGGTGATCGCACTGATCGCGCTCGCCGTCGTCCTTACCGTGAACCTCGTCTCGGTGCGGATGTTCGGCGAGATGGAGTTCTGGTTCGCCATCGTCAAGGTGGGCGCGCTCGTGGCGTTCATGTTGATCGGCATCTTCCTGCTGGTCACCCAGCACCAGGTCGACGGCCACAGCCCGGGCCCGTCGCTGATCACCGACAACGGCGGTGTCTTCCCGTCCGGCGTCCTGCCGATGCTCCTGGTCATCCAGGGCGTCGTCTTCGCCTACGCCTCCGTGGAACTGGTCGGCGTCGCCGCGGGCGAGACCGAGAACCCCGAGGAGATCATGCCGAAGGCGATCAACTCGATCATGTGGCGCGTCGGCCTCTTCTACGTCGGCTCGGTCGTCCTGCTCTCGATGCTGCTGCCGTGGAACAAGTACAGCGCCGGCCAGAGCCCCTTCGTGACCGTGCTCTCCAACATCGGCGTCCCGGCGGCCGGCGGCGTGATGAACCTCGTCGTCCTCACCGCGGCTATGTCCTCGCTCAACTCCGGCCTGTACTCCACCGGTCGCATCCTGCGCTCCATGGCGGTCAACGGCTCCGCGCCCAAGTTCACCGCCCGGATGAGCCGAACCCAGGTCCCGTACGGCGGAATCCTGCTGACCAGCGGTATGTGCGTCCTCGGTGTGGCCCTCAACTTCGTGGTCCCCGCCGACGCGTTCGAGATCGTGCTCAACTTCGCGGCGATCGGCATCCTCTCCACCTGGGGCATGATCATGCTCTGTCACCTGCTCTTCTGGCAGAAGACCGAGAAGGGCGAACTGACCCGCCCCGACTACCGACTCCCGGGCTCCCCCTGGACCGAACTCGTGACGCTGGCCTTCCTCGCCTCCGTCCTGGTCCTCATGTACGCCGACGGAGGCGTGGGCCGCACCACCGTGCTGTGCCTGCCGCTGATCGCTGCCGCGCTGGTCGCCGGATGGTTCGCCGTCCGCCGTCGCCTCGCGCGCATGTCCACCACCGCACCCGACGCGTGAGACCCACGCCGTCCGAACCCCGACAGGCAGTCATGTACAGCAGTTCCCTCGCGGACCCACCCCTTCTCCGTGAACCCCTCCACGCACCCGTCGCCCACCTCATACGCGGCGGGATCGTGGAGGGCATCCACTACGGCTCCGTCGTCGTCCTCGACACCGACGGCAAGGTCCAGTTCCAGCTCGGCGACATCGAGGCCGCCTGCTATCCGCGTTCGGCGCTCAAGCCCGTCCAGGCGGTCGCCCTGGTCCGGGCCGGGCTGCCGCTCGACGGCGACCTCCTCGCGCTCACCGCGGCGAGCCACTCCGGCGAGGAACGGCATCTCGACGGTGCCCGGCGGATCCTCGAACTCGCCGGGCTCACCGAGGATCACCTGCGCAACGTGCCGGATCTGCCCTACGACCCCGCGGTCCGGGACGCCTGGATCCGTGAGGGTCGGCCGGCCTCCCGGCTCGCCCAGAACTGCTCCGGCAAGCACGCGGCCATGCTCTACACCTGCCGGCTCAATGGCTGGTCCCTGGACGACTATCTCGATCCCGGGCATCCGCTTCAGCAGGCGATCGCCGAGATCGTCGAGGACCTCACCGGGCAGCGGATCGCTCGGGTGACCGTTGACGGGTGCGGTGCGCCGCTCTTCTCCGTCTCGCTGCACGGGCTCGCCCGTGCGGTCGCCCGGATCACCACGGCGGTGCCGGGTACGCCCGAGGCGCGGGTCGCGGATGCGATGCGCTCGCACGCCGAGATGGTGTCCGGGGAGGGGCGGGACGTGGCTCGGTTGATGCGGGCCGTGCCGGGGCTTGTCGCCAAGGACGGGTTCGAGGGCGTTCAGGTTGCCGCGCTTCCGGATGGGCGGGCCGTTGCGGTGAAGATCGCGGACGGGGCGAATCGGGCACGGGTTCCTGTCGCGGCGGCGGCACTTTCCCTGGCCGGGGTTGATCCGGCGCTGCTCACCGAGTTCGCGGGGGAGCCGTTGCTCGGGGGCGGGGAGCCGGTGGGGTGCGTGCGGGTCGTGCGTTCCATGGACCCGGTGTCGCCGTTGTCCGCGTGTGCCTAGATCGGTTCTGGGGATCTGCGGGTTCGTTGTGGCTGGTCGCGCAGTTCCCCGCGCCCCTGAAGACAGGGGCGCTCACACTCACCTCGTCAGAAGGAGGGCCCGCACGCCCATGAACGTCGTCACCCGTCGCGAACACGATCTGCTCGGGGATCGGGACGTTCCCCTCGATGCGTACTGGGGGGTTCATACCCTGCGTGCGACGGAGAATTTCCCTATCACCGGCACGCCCATCTCCGCCTACCCCCATCTCATCGACGCCCTCGCCGCCGTCAAGGAAGCCGCCGCTCTCGCCAATGAGGAGCTCGGGCTGTTGGCGCCCGCGAAGGCCGCCGCCATCGTCGCCGCCTGTCGGGAGATCCGGGACGGGAAGCTGCATGAGCAGTTCGTCGTGGACGTCGTGCAGGGTGGGGCCGGGACCTCGACCAACATGAACGCCAATGAGGTGGTCGCGAACCGGGCGTTGGAGTTGTTGGGTCATGCCAAGGGCGAGTATCGGCACCTGCACCCCAACGAGGACGTCAACCTCGGTCAGTCGACCAATGACGTGTATCCGACCGCGGTCAAGATAGCCACGGTCTTCGCGGTGCATGGACTGCTCCAGTCCATGTCTGTACTGCAGGACTCCTTCGCCCGTAAGGCCGTCGAGTTCCGTGACGTGCTCAAGATGGGCCGTACACAGTTGCAGGACGCGGTGCCCATGACGCTCGGTCAAGAGTTCTCGGCGTATGCCGTCATGATTGACGAGGATCGTCAACGTCTTGACGAGGCCGTCCAGTTGATCCATGAGATCAACCTGGGTGCCACGGCCATCGGGACCGGGCTCAACGCTCCCGCCGGATACGCGGAGTCCGCGCGTCGGCATCTCGCCGAGATCACCGGGCTGCCGCTCGTCACCGCGGCCAACCTCGTCGAAGCCACGCAGGACTGCGGTGCGTTCGTGCAGATGTCGGGCGTGCTGAAGCGGGTCGCCGTCAAGCTTTCGAAGAGCTGCAACGACCTGCGGTTGCTGTCGTCCGGGCCGCGTGCCGGGCTCGGGGAGATCAACCTGCCGCCGGTGCAGGCCGGTTCGAGCATCATGCCCGGCAAGGTGAACCCGGTGATCCCCGAGGTCGTCAACCAGGTCGCCTTCGAGGTGATCGGCAACGACGTCACCATCACCATGGCCGCCGAGGCCGGACAGCTCCAGCTCAACGCCTTCGAACCGATCATCCTGCACTCGCTGTCGGAGAGCATCACGCATCTGCGGGCCGCCTGCCTGACGCTGGCCGAGCGGTGCGTCGACGGGATCACGGCGAACACCGAGGCGCTGCGGGCGAGCGTGGAGAACTCGATCGGGCTGGTGACCGCTCTCAACCCGCACATCGGGTACACGGCCGCCACCGACATCGCCAAGGAGGCCCTCGCCACCGGCCGGGGAGTCGCCGAACTGGTCCTGGAGAAGGGGCTGTTGCCCGCCGAGACCCTCGCCGATCTGCTGCGGCCCGAGGTCGTCGCGGGCAGCGGCAGCGGTTCCTCTCAGGCCTGACCTGCGGATGCGCGCCCCGACCGGTACGGAGGCACAATGGTGATCATGACGTCGTCGCTGACCTTCGCGCCGGTCCTGGAGCGCATCGCCGAGGAGATGGAGCGGACGCCCGGCCGCGGCCGGCCCGCCGACTACATCCCGGCGCTCGCGGCCTGCGACCCGCGCCGCTTCGGCATGGCGGTCGCGGAGCTGGACGGCACGGTCTACGGCGTGGGGGACTGGCGCGAGCCGTTCTCCACGCAGTCCATCACCAAGGTCTTCACCCTCGCCCTCGACCTGGCCCGGGAGGGCGACGAAGTCTGGGAGCACGTGGGCCGCGAGCCCTCCGGCAACCCCTTCAACTCCCTGATCCAGCTGGAGTACGAGAACGGCATTCCGCGCAACCCGTTCATCAACGCGGGCGCGCTCGTCGTCACCGACCGCCTCCAGACCCGTACCGGCGACGCGTCGGGTGAACTGCTGACCTTCCTGCGCACCGAGAGCGGCAACCCGGACCTCGACTTCGACCTGGAGGTCGCCGCCTCCGAGTCCGCGAACGGGGACCGCAACGCCGCGCTCGCCCACTTCATGGCGTCGTACGGCAACATCGACAACCCCGTGCCGGTCCTGCTGGAGGAGTACTTCCGGCAGTGCTCGGTGCGGGCCTCGTGCGCCGACCTCGCCCTCGCCGCCGGCTTCCTGGCCCGGCACGGCAGCCGCGCCGACGGCACCCGGCTGCTCACCCTCACCCAGGCCAAGCAGGTCAACGCGGTGATGCTGACCTGCGGGACGTACGACGCGGCGGGCGAGTTCGCCTACCGCGTCGGACTGCCCGGCAAGAGCGGTGTCGGCGGCGGCATCATCGCCATCGTGCCGGGGCGGTGCACGTTGTGCGTGTGGAGTCCGGGGCTCGACGAGCGCGGAAACTCGGTGGCGGGCGTGGCGGCCCTGGACCGCTTCACGACGCTGACCGGGGTTTCCGTGTTCTGACCGTTCGGAGCGGCAGGCGAGGGCCGCCTTCGTGCTACTCGACGTCCCCGTCGAGGAACGCGTCCAACATCGGCAGCAGCAGGGGCGCTTGGCGCATCAGGCTCATGTGCGTGGTGGACGGGAGGACGGCCAGATCCGCCCGGGGGATCAGGCGTTGCATCTCCGCCGCGTGCTCGACCCGGACGAAATCGGTGTCCCCGATGACGAGGAGCGTCGGCGCTGTCACCGTGCGCAGGTCGTCGGCGGTCCAGGGCAGCGGGGCATGTGCCGCGATCGAGGTCTTGGCGAGGAAGTCCTGGAAGTGCTCGGGGTGCGGCGCGACAGCGGCGTACGCGTCGGCCATCTCCTGGAAGTCCGCCTCGCTGGGCAGCCGCGGCGAGCTGTAGTCGGGGGTGCGGACGTCCTCGTAGTAGCCGTCCTGGGCGAAGTGGGTGGCGGCCAGGACGAGCCGGCCGACGCGCTCGGGGTGGTCGACGGCGAGTTGCAGCGCGGTCAGGCCGCCGAGGCTGAAGCCCACGAAGTCGGCCTGGGCGATGCCGAGTTCGTCGAGGAGTGCCACGACGTCGGAGGCCAGGCTCGGCAGCGTGATCGGCCGGTCCGTGTCCGCCGTGTGGCCGTGTCCCTGGAGCTCGGGGGCCACGATCCGGCGCCCCTCGGCGAGCGTGGGCAGCAGGGCGCCGAAGGACAGGTCGACGGTGAGGATGCCGCCGTGCAGCAGCACCAGCGGGCGGCGCGTGCCGTCGTCGTCGCCATGGGTCTCGTAGTACATCTCCAGGCCGTTGACCTTGGCGTATGCGGAGCTGCTGGGCATTGTCGTCACGTCCGTTCTGCGAGTGTCGGATACCAGTGAGACCGGTCGGGCCCACGGAACTCATCGGTTCCGGAGCCGGATCACACGCCGGACACACACAGGCCCCCGCCAGGAGAGCGGCGTGTCGCCTTCCGGCCATGCGGCATTGACACGCTTTCCGAGTGTTGGCCATGGCTTTCCCCGTCGATCTCCGTCGCTGCCAGGTCCTCGGCCTGGCCGGAACCGCCTTCCTCGCGCTGGGAGGCGAGACGGCCGGTGCCCTGCCGGTCCAGGAACTGCTGACCCCCGCCAATGTCCGTGTCGCGATCGGCCTGGTGGGCGTCTATTTCGGCGTCGTCCTGCTGATAGCCGCCTGGGTGCTGCTCGGTCGGCTGGTCCGCAGTGCCGAACCGCCGTCCCCGCGCGCCCTGTTGCTCGTCCTGGCGGTCTGGGCGGCCCCGCTGCTGCTCGCGCCGCCGCTGTTCAGCCGTGACGTGTACAGCTACCTCGCCCAGGGCGCCATGGTCGACGCCCACATGGACGTGTACGCGCACGGACCCGCCCAGCTCGGCGGCCCGCTCGCCGACGAGGTCGCCCCGCTGTGGCAGCAGACCGGCGCCCCCTACGGCCCGGTCTTCCTCGGCCTCGCCTCCGTGCTGTCCGGGCTGACCCGCGGCGAGATCCCCGCGGGCCTCTTCGGGATGCGGCTCGTGGCCCTGCTCGGCGTGGCCCTGATGGCCGCCGCGCTGCCTCGCCTCGCCCGGCACAGCGGCGCCGACCCGTCCGCCGCCCTGTGGCTCGGCTGCCTCAACCCGCTCGTGCTGCTGCACCTGATCGCGGGCGCCCACAACGACGCCATCATGCTCGGCCTCCTCGGCGTCGGCCTGGTCGCCGCGCTAGGCCGCTGGCCCGTGCTGGGCGCCGTGTTCGTGACACTCGCCGCGCTGGTGAAGGCGCCCGCCGCGCTCGGTCTCGCCGCGGTCGTCCTGCTCCAGATACGGGCCGGACACAGCCCTGCGAAGGCCACCCTGACGACGGTCCTGGCCGCCGCGGCCACCACGGTCGCCATGACGGCCGCGGCGGGCACCGGATACGGCTGGATAGGCGCCCTCGACACACCGGTCTCCTCGCACAACTGGGCCCTCACCAGCCTCCTGGGCCGCGCCACCCGCGCCCTCCTGGAACACCTCGGGAGCGACCTGGCACCGCTCGCCGTGCCCGCCTGGCACCTGCTCGGCCTCGCGATCACCGGCTTCCTGATCGCGGCCATATGGTGGCGGCTGCGCCCGCGTCCGGTGTACGCGCTCGGCCTCAGCCTCGCCACGGTCGCGGCCTTCGGTCCCGCGATCCGTCCCTGGTACGCGCTCTGGGGCCTGTTCCTGATAGCCGCCGCCGCGCCCACCACCTCCGTACGGCACCGCGTGGCCGCCGTCACCGGAGTGCTCGCGCTCGCCACCCTGCCCAGCGGCAGCGCCGCCGACACCGGGCAGCTGGTCCTCGCCGTCTCCGGCGGAGTGCTGGCGGTCGTCGTCCTGTGGCAGGCCCACCAGGCGGCACAGGCCCCGGCCGTGGGACGTACGGCATGAGACCACCCCGCACCGACCGCGGCCGGGTGCTGCTGGTCCTCGTCCTCGCCGCCGCGGTCGCGGCCTTCACCGCGACCGTCCCGCTGCTGCGCGACTGGTTCGACCTGCGGGTCTACTACGGCGCCGTCAACGGCTGGGTGCACCACGGCGGACGGATCTACGACTACCGGGTGCCCGGCACGGACTACGGCTTCACCTACCCGCCGTTCGCCGCCGTCGGCATGCTCCCCATGGCCCTCGTCGGCCTGCGCACCGCGATCCTGCTCTCGCTGCTGCTCAACCTGGCCGCCCTGGCGCTGGTCGTGCACATCGTGACCGAGGGCGCGTGGCGGCGCTACGGGTGGTACGGCTGTGCCCTGGGCGCCTGTCTGCTGGCGCTGTTCGAGCCGATCCGGGACACCTTCAGCTTCGGGCAGGTCAATCTCCTGCTGCTGGGGCTCGTCCTCTGGGACGCGTGGCTGCTGCGCACCGGGCGGGGCAACCGGGCCGGCGTCGGCATCGGCCTCGCCGCCGCGATCAAGCTGACGCCCGCGCTCTTCATCGGCCTGCTCCTGCTCGCCCGGCGCTGGCGCGCTGCCGCCGTCGCCACGGCGGTCGCGGGCGCGGCCACCGCGCTCGCCGCCTGGGTGGACCCGGGTGCCTCATGGTTCTACTGGACCGTGGCGCTGTGGGACACCAGCCGGGTGGGCCGCCTCGACTACGTCTCCAACCAGTCGCTGCAAGGCATCCTCGCCCGCCTCGGCATCGAGGGCCGTCCGGTCTGGGCGCTGGCGGTCCTGTTGGTCCTCGGCGTCTGGGCGGTGCGCACGCGGCGGGCGGTCGCGGCCGGCGACTGGACGGCCGCGTTCGCGCTCACCGGCCTGGCCGCCTGTCTGGTCAGCCCGATCACCTGGGTGCACCACCTGGTGTGGCTGCTGCCGTCCTTCGCCGTACTCATCCGTACAGGGCACCCGCGGATCGCGGGCGCCCTGTACGCCGTGCTGTGCACCAGTGTGGTGTGGCTGTGGTTCCACGACGCGTCCGGCATCGACGGATTCCTCGGCAGCAACACCTACACCTGGATCACCCTCGGCCTGCTCCTGTGGCTGCCGGCCGGTCAGCTCCGCCCCGACCGCACGCCCTTGACCCGGCCGCCCCTGATCTGGCCGCCCTTGGCGCGCAGTACGAGCGCCACCGCGACCGCGCCCAGGGCGGCGGCTCCGGAGACGGCCCAGGTCTCGGCCCAGCCGGGCCCGTCGTCCGGCGCGACCGCGGCCGCCACCGGCTGGGCCTCGGGCCCCGGCCTCGGCCGGACGCGCAGCGCGTCCAGTGAACCCACCGGATCCACCCGCCCGGCCGCGGCGAACCCCCAGTCGAGCAGTTCGCGGGCCTCTTCGTAGACCGCGAAACCACCGCCCGACTGGGGGTTCATCACCGTGGCGACCAGCGTGCGCCCGCCGTGCCGGGCCGCCGCGACGAGGGTGTTGCCCGCGTTGCTGGTGTAGCCGTTCTTGACGCCGATCAGCCCCGGATACGCCTCCACGCCGTCGGCGCCGGTCAGCAGCCGGTTGGTGTTCCGGATCCCGTACGACCAGCCGCCCCCGCCCGGGAACCGCGCCTCGGCCGTGCCGCAGTACCGCGCGAAGTCCGCGTTGCGCAGCCCCGCCCGCCCGAAGACGGCCAGGTCGTACGCCGACGACACCTGGCCCGGGGTGTCGTAGCCGTCGGGCGAGCGGACGTGGGTGTCCCGGGCGCCGAGGGCACGAGCCTTGGCCTGCATCCGCACGGCCGTCGTACGCCAGCCGCCGTTGAGCGCGGCGAGGACGTGCACGGCGTCGTTCCCGGAGTTGAGGAAGACCCCGCGCCACAGGTCGGCGATCCGGTACGTACGGCCCTCGGCGACGCCGACCAGGCTGCTGCCCGCGCCGATGCCCGCCAGTTCCTCCTCCTTGACCCTGTGCTGGATGCCGCCGGGCAGGGCGGGCAGCACGGTGAGCGCGAAGAGGGTCTTGAGGGTGCTGGCGGGCGGCAGCCTGCGGTGCGCGTCGTGCGCGGCGAGCACCTCGCCGGTGCCGGCGTCGGCCACCAGCCACGAGAGCGCGGAGAGGTCAGGGGGACCGGGGGTGCCACGGTGGGGCCTGGCCTGGATGCCGGGGCGGTAGAGCAGGGAGGGCTGTACGGCCGTCGGGCCGGGGCCACCGGGTGGCGTGGGTGCCGGGCCCGCGGCTGACGCGAGGGGCGCGAACGCCAGGACGCCCGCCACACAGAGCGCGCAGGTCGTGACCCCGGCCCGGGAAGAGAATCCGATAGTCATACCGGCCACCGTAGGAACGGACTCTCCGTCCGCCGTGCTGCCCCGGCCGATGAGCACCTGCGTGCAACCCGGATGCCGCACGTCACGGCCGGCGATGCCGAGCTGGTCCAAGGACAGCCGTTGTGTCAGCCGGTGGGCAGTGTCGGCTGGATGCGACGCAGGAAGGTCGCGTTGTCCGGGGTGTCCCGCAGCCGCTCCAGCAGGGTCTCCAGGCTGCCCTGGCCGTCCCGCGTCTGGAGCGCGCGGCGCAGTCCGTACATGGTGTTCAACTCGGCCGGGGACAGGAGGAGTTCCTCGCGGCGGGTGCCGGACGGGTTGATGTCGACGGCCGGGAAGACGCGCCGGGAAGCGAGCTCGCGGCTCAGCCGCAGCTCCATGTTGCCGGTGCTCTTGAGCTCCTCGAAGAAGTAGTCGTCGGCACGGGAGCCGGTCTCCACCAGCGCGGTGGCGAGGATCGTGAGTGAACCACCCTCCTCGGCCAGCCGGGCGGCGCCGAAGAACCGCTTGGGGCCGAGCAGCGCGGTCGCGTCGACACCGCCGCTGAGGGTACGGCCACCGGAGGCGGCCGCGTTGTTGTGCGCCCGGCACAGCCGGGTCAGGGAGTCGAGCAGGATGACGACGTCCTCGCCGGCCTCGACGAGCCGCTTGGCCCGTTCGATCACCAGCTCGGCGAGCGCGATGTGCTGCTTGGCGGGCCGGTCGAAGGTCGAGGCGTACACCTCGCCGCGCACGGAGCGCCGCATGTCGGTGACTTCCTCGGGGCGTTCGTCGAGCAGCACGACCATCAGCCGGGCCTCGGGGTGGTTGCCGGCGACGGCGGCCGCGATCTGCTGGAGCAGCACGGTCTTGCCGGTCTTGGGCGGGGCCACGATCAGCCCGCGCTGGCCCTTGCCGACGGGGGCGATCAGGTCGGCGACCCGACCGGTGAGGCCGGACGCCGGGTGTTCGAGGCGGAGCCGCTCCTGCGGGTGCAGGGGGGTGAGGTCGCGGAAGCTGCGGCGACCGCGCAGTTCGGTGGGTGTGCGCCCGTCGATCCGTACGACCTCGGTGAGGGCGCGGCGGTCGCGTACGCCTTCGAGGAGGTCGCCCTTGCGCAGGCCGTGACGGCGGATCAGGGCGGGGGAGACCGTGGGGTCGGACGGGGAGGGCTGCAGGCTCTCGGCGCGCAGATACCCCTTCCCGTTGGTGTCGATGTCGAGGACACCGAGGGCGACCTGAGTCGTGGGTTCTTGCTTGACCGGGGGGTGTTCGAGCGTGGTGGTCATGATGGTGTGTCCTTTCGAGGACGGCTGGCATGTGACATGCGAAGGAAGGGGATGCCGCGAGAGGGAAGGCGGACGTGCGCCTTCGGCAGCGAGAGAAACAGCACCTCGGGTACGGCACAGCTGTGCCGGTCACGAAGTGGTGCTGGAAAGCCGGTGCGCCGGCCTGGAAACGGCGGGCGGTTCGGCGAACTGAAGGTGAACTGGCACCGGCGCCCGGAAGGGGGCGTACACAAGTGCTAGGAGGACCGTAGCACACGGTCCTCGGCGGTGTGAGCCGTCAGCGGGTGGCGAGGAGGCCGTACAGGAGCGGAATCCTGGGCTCAGGGAGCCGCCACCAGCCGGAGGCGGTGCGGACCATGTGCGGCCAGCGCGGCCACGGCAGCTCGTCGCTCTCCGTCAGACGCTGGATCTTCAGTCCTGCCTCCGTCAACGCGTTGATGACCTCGCTTATTCCGTGCATCCACTCGTAACTGTCGGTGGCCTCCTCGAGCGCCGGGCCGTCGGTGTACGTGTGCGTGCCGTCGCGGTGCACCGCGCCCGCGCCGCCGAGGTAGTCGTGGCGCAGCAGCAGCTCGGGGCCCTCGCCCGGACCCGGCTTCGGGCCGAGCGAGTTGAGCAGCGGGTGGAACTCGCAGATGTACAACCGCCCGCCCGGGCGCAGGAGTTGGGCCATCACACCCGCCCAGCGTGTCAGGTCCGGCAGGTAGCACAGCGCGCCCTTGCCGGTGTACACGACGTCGAACTGCCGCCCGTCCAGGGCCTCCACGGCGTCATACACGTTCGCCTGCACGTACTCGACGTCCAGCCCGGCCTTCGCCGCGATGTCACGGGCGGCCGCCACCGACGCGGCCGAGAAGTCGAGCCCGGTGGCCCGTGCGCCGCGCTGCGCGAAGGCGATCGTCTCCGTGCCGAGGTGGCACTGGAGATGGAGCACGTCCTGTCCGGCCAGCTCACCGAGATCCGCCCACTCGAAGTCCCCGAACCACCGGGCCGGGTCGAGGTCCTGGTCGAGGCCGTAGAACCGGCTGGCGAGGTGGACGGGGGTGCGGGCGTCCCAGTTCGCCTGGTTGGCCCGCATGAACCGGGCCTGCTCGTCGGTGGTCATGACGACCATCCAACCGCACGTCGTCGGCGCCGCGCCGCATACCAGCCATACGAACCCCCGATGCCCTTTCGCCGACCTATTTCTTGTTCCGGCTCAACCCCCTACCTACGCTGCCACCACCGCACTCCGGCGGGCTTGGACAAGGGACTTGGGCAATCATGGGTCGACTGGCCGGGAAAATCGCTTTCATCAGTGGAACGGGGGCCGGAATAGGCCGGGCCGCGGCCCAGGTATTCGCCGCTGAGGGCGCCACCGTATTCGGCTGCGACATCGACGAGGACAGTGCGGCCGAAACGGTGGAACTCGTCGAGAAGGCCGGCGGAGTCATGCGCTCACTGGAGCCCGTCGACCTGTCCACGCAGGCCGGGGCACGGGAGTGGATGGAGGCCGGCATCGCGGTCTTCGGCGGGCTCGACATCCTCTACAACAACGCCTCCGCGCTGCGGAACGGCCCCTTCGAGACGATGCCGGCCGAGGACTGGTACTTCACCCTCCGCAACGAGCTGGACATTCCCTACTTCTGTACACAGGCGGCCTGGCCGCATCTGATCGCGCGCGGCGGCGGCGCCGTCCTCAACGTCGCCTCCGTGGCCGCCGTCCGCGGCGCCCCGTTCATGCCGATGGTGCCGCACGGCGCCGCCAAGGGCGGGGTGCTGGCGATGAGCAAGCACCTGTGCGCGGCCGGCGCCCCGCACCACATCCGGGTCAACACCATCGCCCCCGGCATGACCCGCACCTCCGCCACCGCGCCCTTCCTCGACGACCCGGACGGGCCGAGGGCCGCCCTGGAGGCACGGATCCCGGTCGGGCGGGTCGGCGAGCCCGAGGACATCGCGCGCGCCGCGGCCTTCCTCTGCTCCGACGAGGCGGCCTTCGTCAACGGCGCCAACCTCATGGTCGACGGCGGCGACAGCGCGATGGCGGGCTGAGCGGCCGTGACCTGCCGACTCGACCATGTGGGCCTCAACGTGCGCGACTTCGCCGCCCAGACCCGCTGGTACCGGGCGGCCTTCGGGCTCGAGCCGGTCTTCGAGTTCCACCTCGAAGGACCCGGCCTCAGCGGCGTCGTGCTGGAGCACCCGCGGGGCTGGCGCGTCGAACTGCTCACCCGCCCCGGGTCCACGCCCGGCCCGCGGGCACCGGACCCCCTGACCGCCGCCCTCACCGAGGGATACGGGCACTTCGCGGTCACCACCCCCGAACTCGACCCGGTCTACGCGGCTTTGGTGGCCCACGGAGCCGGTGAGGTCATGAAACCCGGGCCTTCCCCCGAACCCGGGGTGCGCATGGCCTGGGTCAGTGACCCCGAGGGAAATCTCATCGAACTCATAGAGAAATTCGACCCCGTAGCGAAGAACGCAGAGTGAGGGCACCGCGATGACGGAATCGATCTCCTTGAAAAGACTCGACAAAGGGACGCTCATAGCGTGCTGTCTCGCAGTGGCCGCGGCACAGCTGTGCATTACCGTGCCCTCGCCGATCAACGGAAACATTCAGGCGGCTTTCGGTGCATCGGGCTCTCAGGTCGCGTGGGTCACGTCCGCGTTCATTCTGCCCACCGCGATTCTCGAGCTGAATTTCGGCGTGCTCGGTGACCTGTTCGGCCGTAAACGCCTCCTGGTACTGGGCGGATTCATCCTGGCGCTCGGTGAACTCCTCAACGCCACCTCCCAGAACATCACCATGCTGTGGGTCGGCCAGGCTCTCGCCGGTGTCGGCGCCGCCGCGCTCTTCCCCAGCTCCCTCGCCGTGATCGCGGCCGCCACTCCCGATGAGAAGGATCGCGCGAAGGCGGTCTCGACCTGGGCGTTGAGCATCTCCCTGGCCTCGGCACTCGGCCCACTGTCCTCCGGTGTGCTCGCCACCGTCGCCGACTTCCGCTGGGCGTTCGTCCCACCCGTCGTCCTCGGACTGGCCGTCGGCGTCACCTGCTGGTACCTGGTCACGGACTCCAAGGCGCCCGAGGGCCGCACGCTGGACTGGCCCGGCCAGATCACCATCGCCGTCGGCCTCACCGCCCTGCTGTGGGGCATCATCGAGGGCGGCGACCGCGGTTGGGGCAGCGCGGCGATCGTCGGCTCGCTCACCCTCGCCGCCGTGGCCCTGGCCGGCTTCTTCCTCGCGGAGAAGCGGGCGGCGTCCCCGATGTTCAACCTGGACCTGCTGCGGATCCCGTCGTTCGCCGCCGCGGCCGTCGTCGCCCTGGCCGGCATGTTCGGGTTCATCGGCACCGCGTACTGCGTCTCCATCCGGCTCGGCGCCGTGATGCACCTGAGCCCGCTCAGGGCCGGAATGCCGTTCGTGATCCTGCAGTTGATCCCGCTCCTGCTGGCCCCGGTGCTGAGCAGGATGCTCACCCGGGTCGAGCCGCGCTGGCTGCTGATGGGCGGTCTGCTGCCGATGGCCGCCGGTCAGTTCTGGATCGCCGCGCTGCCCATCACCACCACGTCCCTCGCGGCCTTCATCGGCCCGGTGCTGCTGCTCGGCGTCGGCTTCATCTGCGTCGTCTCCTCGCTCACCTCCGCGGCCGTGAACGCCGTACCCATCAACATGACCGGCATGGCCAGCGGAGCGACCAGCCTGGTGCGGGAGTTCGGGCAGGCGCTCGGCCCGGCGGTCATCAGCACCGTCGCGATGAGCGCCGCCTCCTCGGTCCTGGTGGGCAAGCTCAGCGGCGCGGATGCTGGTATGGAGGCGGCCGCGGGACCGCTCGCCGTGGTGAACGCGGGCAGCGACAGCGCCCGGGCCGCCGCCCAGACCGCGCTCGGCCACGGCATGGCGCTGGGCGTGGTGATCTGCGGCTGTGCCTCCCTGGTCGGCGCGCTGGTCACCTTGCTGCTGGTGCGCAAGAACACCGCGCGGTCGGAGGTGGGCGCGGGGGAGCCCACGGTGCAGGCGGCTTCCGCGTAGGGCGCGTGCGCGCAGGACGGGCATGACAGCGGGGCCGGGGTACCAGACCCCGGCCCCGCTGCCATGGGTGGCTCACGCGTACGGGTCGAAGGGGATCCCCGCCGGCTTCGCGTAGTTGAGGTTGTACTGGAAGTCGCCGTCGTCGATCTTGAGCGTCGCCGAGCCGAAGTCGGCGCTCATGAGCTTGTCGCGGAAGCCGGCCGGGTAGCCGTTCCAGCCGACCAGACGCGGGTAGAACCAGTTGCCCGTGGCGTTCTCCGCCGGCTCGTCGTTGCTGTTGGCGAAGCGGAAGCAGTGCGTCGAGACGCCGTCCTTGTGGTACACGATCTTCGGGTGGGTGCCGTCGAACCGGATCGAGGAGGCGGCGGCCGTCGCGTAGCTGCTGTGCTGCGACGCCGACACGTACTGGACCTGGTTGTTGTTGATCCACACGATGACGTGTTCCCAGTCGTGCGTGTGCCCGATCGCGGCCGGACCGAGGGTGGCCTGGTCCTTCTCGAAGTAGCTGGCGTACATGACGGCGCACCAGTCGTTGTTGCACTTCTCGCGCGAGTACGTGTTGGCGTTGGCCAGTTGGGCGTAGTCGTGGCAGTGCCCGTTGACGTCGCCGCCGAGCTTCAGGCCCGGGTTGAGCGTGCCGTCGGCGCCGATGGCGGCGGTCGCGTAGCAGCCGTCACCGTCGTAGTCGTAGGCCGGCGAGAAGGTCTGCTCCAGGCCGTCGGCGTTCTGGGGGAGCAGGGTCAGGACGCTTGCGTGGGCACTGGCCGGGATCGCCACGACGAGTGTCATGGCGCCGACCGTGCCGAGGAGGACCTTGGCGAGAGATCTCAACTTGTTCATGTTGCTTCCTTGTCGCACGTACGAGCGTCAGCAGTAGAGGTTGCTGCCGGGGGTGACTCCGAGGACGGAGGTGATGCGGTTGTAGGCATCCACGCGGCTCTGGACCTGGGCGGGGTTGCGGCCGTCGCACTCAAGAGAGCCGTTGATGGAGCGGATGGTCTGGCCGAAGCCGGCGCCGTTGACCATCGCGTTGTGGGGCGTCATGGTCCCGGGGCCGGTCTGCGTGTTCCAGTACCAGAGGCCGGTCTTCCAGGCCACGGCCGAGTCGTTCTGCACCAGCCAGGGGTTGTTGAGAAGGTCGATGCCCAGGGCGTCGCCGGCTGCCTTGTAGTTGAAGTTCCAGGACAGCTGGATGGGGCCGCGTCCGTAGTAGGCGGCCTGTCCGGCGGGGCAGCCGTAGGGTTGGCCCGCGTCGCAGTAGTGGGGGTAGTTGGCGGTGTTCTGCTCAACGACGTAGACGAGGCCGCCGGTTTCGTGGCTGACGTTGGCGAGGAAGGCGGCGGCTTCCTGCTTCTTGGTGGTGTCCGAGCCGGTGTTCGCGAAGCCGGGGTAGGCCGACAGCGCCGCGGTCAGACCGCTGTAGCTGTAGAAGGAGTTGCGGCCGGGGAAGATCTGGTTGAACTGCGCCTCACTCACCACGAAGCCGGACGGGTTGGTACCGCCACCGCCACTGGCGGGCGCGCTCCACTTCTGGTTCGCCCCGCCCCCGCAGGTCCAGATCTGCAGGCGGGTGCCGTTGGCGGAGTTGTTGCCGCTGACGTCCAGGCACTTGTTGGCCTGCGGGTTGACGATGTCGTTGGCCGAACTGACGACCCACTGCTGCGCGGCGGAGCCGTTGCAGTCGTACAGCTGGACGGTCGTGCCGTCCGCGGTGCCGGCACTGGTCACGTCCAGACACTTGCCGAGGGCGCGCAGGGTGCCGTCGCCGGGGTTGGACCAGGTCTGGGCGGCGGTGCCGTTGCAGTCGTAGAGCTGGATGGCGGTGCCGTTGGCGGTGTTGGCGCCGGCGACGTCGACGCACTTGCCGGCCAGGCCGGTGATCCGGCCGTCCGCCGCGTGAGCGGGCATGACGGAGAACAACGTTGTCATCGTGGCGGTCAGCACGAAGGTGAGCACGAGCCAGACCAGAGATCTGCGTCTGGGCTGGACCATTCCGAAGGCGGGGGAGAGCATCGGATGTCGCTCCTTGGCGGTGAGTGGGGGGTTTGGGGTGAGTCCAGGGGGCACCACTGATGCGAACTGGTCCAGACCTTGGCAGGTCGGAATGGGTGCGTCAACACTTAAGGAAAGACGCGAAGTTGACGACTGGATATCGTGTCGGCATGCGGCAAAAGTCCTGCGACGGCGAGGAGGCCGACGGGCGTGAAGTGGACGGGTGCGCGCTACACCGACAAACCCACCGTCGAGGTGCGGACGTGGATCGACGCCCCGCCCGAGCGGGTGTGGGCGCTCGTGTCGGACGTCGGACGGATGCCGGGCCTGAGCGACGAACTCCAGTCGGTGGAATGGCTCGACGGCGCCACCACGCCGGCGGTCGGCGCCCGGTTCCTCGGCCGCAGCAGGCATGAGGCGCTCGGGGACTGGTCCACCACCTCGTACGTCATCGAGTACGAACCGGGCCGCGTCTTCGCGTGGGCGGTGGAGGATCCCGCGGATCCGTCCGCCGTCTGGCGCTTCCGCCTGCACGCGGGCGACGGGGGCACCGAGTTGTCGGAGTGGGTGCAGTTGGGGCCCGGTCCTTCCGGACTGTCCGTGGCCATCGGCCGGATGCCGGACAAGGAGGAGAAGATCGTGTTCGTACGGCTGCGGGAGTTCGAGCGGAACATGACGGCCACCCTGGAGCGGATCAAGCGGCTGGCGGAGACGGGCTGATGCGCACCGCGACCACCGTGGAGGCTTCCGGCGGCCGGCACTGGTCCGAGCAGACCGACTTCGTCGTGGAGGCCGAGAAACTCGGACTCGACGTCTGCTGGGTGGCCGAGGCCTGGGGTTCCGACGCCCCCTCCGCCCTCGGCTACTACGCCGCCCGCACCGAGCGGATGCTGCTGGGCTCCGGCGTCATCCAGATCGGCACCCGCACCCCGGTCGCCGTCGCGCAGACCGCGATCACGCTCTCCAACCTGTCCGGCGGACGCTTCCTGTTGGGCCTCGGGGCGTCAGGCCCCCAGGTCATGGAGGGACTGCACGGCGTCCCCTTCGCCCGGCCGCTGGCCCGGATGCGGGAGACCGTGGAGATCGTGCGCCGCGTCCTCGACGGCGGCAAACTCTCGTACGCCGGCACGGAGTTCCGTATCCCGCTGCCCGACGGCGACGCCGTCCCGATGCGCCTGTCGACCCGGGCCGAGCACGCCGTCCCCGTCTACCTCGCCGCCCTGTCACCGGCCATGCTCCGACTCACCGGCGAGGTCGCCGACGGCTGGCTCGGCACCAGTTTCGTGCCCGAGGGCGCCGCCGACGCCTACTTCGCGCCGCTCGACGAGGGGCTCGCCCGCGGTGGGCGCGAGCGGGCCGACCTCGACGTCTGCCAGGGCGCCGAGGTCGCCTTCGCCCCCGACGAGGACGCCCTCGGCGCGATGGTCGCCGGCCGCAAGAAGGAACTCGCGTTCAGCCTCGGCGGCATGGGCTCCGCCTCCACCAACTTCTACAACCGGGCCTACAGCCGCCAGGGTTGGGCCGAGGTCGCCGCCGAGGTGCGCGAGCGCTGGCAGGCCGGCGACCGGGACGGCGCGGCGGCCCTCGTCACCGACGAGATGGTCCTGGGCACCACGCTGATCGGCACCGAGGCGATGGTGCGACGCAGGCTGCGGGTGTGGCGGGACGCCGGGGTGGACACGGTACGGCTGTACCCGGCCGGGGAGACCCTGGACGCCCGGCTCGCCACGCTGGGCCGGGCGATCGAGCTGGTGCGGGAGGTCGGGGACGGGGCGTGATCGGGCATCGGTAGCCCACCAGAGTGCCCCGGGGGTCGGCTTGCCGATCGCGGTCGCCTCCCGATCACTTTCCGATCGCGTCCAGTTCCGCGATCGCGTCCGCCGGGAGCGTCAGCTCGGCCGCCGCCACGTTCTCGCGCAGGTGGTCGACCGAGGACGTACCCGGAATGAGGACGATCGCGGGCGAGTGCTGCAACAGCCAGGCCAGCGCGACCTGTTGGGAAGAAGCGTCGAGGCGGGCGGCGACCGAGTCGAGGGCGTCGTGCTGGAGCTGGGAGAAGCCGCCGAGCGGGAAGAAGGGGGCGTAGGCGATGTTGTCGGCCGCGCAGCGCTCGACGAGGTCGTCGTCCTTCCGGTTGGCCAGGTTGTAGAGGTTCTGCACGGTCACGACCGGGGCGATGGCCTGGGCCTCCGTGAGCTGGGCGACGGAGACGCCGCTCAGGCCCAAGTGTCGGACCAGTCCCTCCTGTTGGAGTTCCGCGAGGGCGCCGAACCTCTCGGCGATCGACTCGTCCCCGTCGCTCTCCACCGCCCCGAGCCGCAGGTTGACGGCGTCGAGGGCGTCGACGCCCAGCCGCCGCAGGTTGTCGTGCACCTGCGCCTTGAGCTGGTGCGGCTCCTGGGCCGGCAACCACGACCCCGTGCCGTCGCGGCGCGCGCCCACCTTGGTGACGATCCGCAGATCCGCCGGGTACGGGTGCAGCGCTTCCCTGATCAGCTCGTTGACGACGTAGGGGCCGTAGTAATCGCTGGTGTCGATGTGCGTGATGCCCAGCTCGACCGCCTCCCGCAGCACCGCCAGCGCCCGGTCGCGGTCCTTGGGCGGTCCGAACACGCCCGGCCCCGCCAGCTGCATCGCGCCGTAGCCCATACGGCTGAGGGTGAGGTCCGGGGCGAGGGTGATCGTTCCGCCGGGAGCTGAGGTGGCCATGGTGGCGCCCTTCGTGTGGTCGTCCGATGCGATCACCACTCTCCTACGGTCGCTGCCGGGTTGGCAGTACCTCCTGCTTCCTGGGAGCGCCGGTACCAGGAAGCAGGTACGAGGAACCGCCGCCAGGAGCCGGTGCCAGGAACGAGGCCGCGGACATCTCGTCCGGATTTTCTTCCGGCGAGGTGTCGATTCGCGTCGGTGCCGTTCGTCGGCGGGGTGTAGGAAGCAAGAGACGACCGGGAGGACCCCATGAAGTACATGCTGCTCGTCTGCGGCGACGACACCGCCGACGGCTCGGGAATGGCACCCGTCGAACCCTGGGTGGAGGAGCTGGGCGACCGCCGCGTACGGCTGCACGGCCACCGCCTCGCGAAGCCCGCCGAGGCCGTCACCGTGCGGGTCCGCGGCGGCGAGGTGCTGCGCACCGACGGGCCGTTCGCGGAGACGAAGGAGTACGTCGCCGGATTCGACGTGCTGGAGTGCGACAGCCTGGAGGAGGCGGTCCAGGCCGCGGCCCGGCATCCCGTGGCGACGATCGGGGCCATGGAGGTACGTCCGTTCTGGCCGATGGAGGGCGAGGAGGACGGCGAGACGCAGATCCGTCGCCTCGACGCCGAGCTGACCGAGGCGGCCCGCGAGCACGACGTCGAGCGGATGCTGGCCTGCTACGCACCGGACGTCACCGCCTTCCACCTCGCCGACGGCCGGGAACTGCACGGTCTGGACAGCTTCCGGAAGGTCGTGGAGGACTTCTTCGGGAGCGTGACCGGCCCGGTGAGGCGCGAGGTGCTGGACCTGCGCGTCCACGGGGACGAGAGCGTCGCCTTCGCCCATTCCCTCGTACGGATCCGAGCCACTCGTACGGACGGCGAGCCCCTCGACGATGTCCTTCGCGTCACCACGGGCTACCGCGACGCAGGTCTGCGCTGGCTGATCACCCACGAGCACGTGTCGCTCCAGGCCGGGGGACGACCGTGAAGTACGTCCTGTTCGTCTGCGCACCGGCGGACGACGAGGAACCCGTCCGGACGGCGGTCACCGCCCACCTCCGCCCGCCCTCCGACGCCACCACCGTGCGCGTTCGGGGTGACGAAGTCCTGCTGGACGACGGGCCGTTCGCCCGCACCGAGGAGTACGTCGCCGGCGTCGACCTGGTCGAGGCGGCCGACCTCGACGAGGCCATCGCGCTCGCCGCGCGGCACTCCGCGGCCGGCGGAGGCGGACCGGTCGAGGTACGGCCGGTGCGGGGGTGACCGACGGTGCCTGACGAGGAGCTGCCTGAGGTGGGGGCGCTCGAAGCGGACGTCGAGGAAGCCGTCGCCGTCGCCTTCCGCGCGGAGTGGGGCCAGGTGCTCGCCACCCTGATCCGGGTGACCGGCGACTGGGACCTCGCCGAGGAATGCGCGCAGGACGCCTTCGCCCAGGCCCTCGACCGGTGGCGGCGCGACGGCGTGCCGCGCCGCCCCGGCGCCTGGCTCACCACGACCGCCCGCAACCGCGCTCTCGACGTACTGCGCCGGGAGGCGGTCGGGGCGGCCAAACTGCGGGAGGTGGCGGTGCTGGCCGGCGACGAACCGTACGACGACAGAGACAGGGCCGGATCGCCGTACGAGGACGACGACGCGAGCGGCGTGCAGGACGACCGGCTGCGGCTGATCTTCACCTGCTGCCACCCCGCACTGCCCATCGAGGCGCGGGTCGCCCTGACCCTGCGCACCCTCGCGGGGCTGACCACCCCCGAGATCGCCCGCGCCTTCCTCGTGCCGGAGGCGACCATGGCGCAGCGTCTGGTGCGGGCCAAACGGAAGATCCGCAACGCCGGCATCCCCTACCGCGTACCGCCCGCGCACCTGTTGCCTGAGCGCACGGCGGGTGTCCTCGGTGTGCTCTACCTCCTCTTCAACGAGGGCTACACGGCCTCGTCCGGCGCGGAACTGGTCCGGCGGAACCTGTGCGCCGAGGCCATCCGGCTCGCCCGGGTCCTGGCCCGGCTCATGCCGGACGAACCCGAGGTGCTCGGCCTGCTCGCCCTCCTGCTGCTGCACGATTCCCGCCGGCACGCGCGCGTGGACGACACGGGCGAGCTGATGACCCTGGAGGACCAGGACCGCGGTGCCTGGGACCGCGCCGAGATCGACGAGGGCGCCGCCCTGGTGGAGACGGCACTGCGCCGGGGCAACCCGGGGCCGTACCAGATCCAGGCAGCCATCGCCGCGTGCCACACCACCGCCGGTAGGGCCGAGGAGACCGACTGGGCCGACATCGCCGCGCTCTACGGGGAGTTGGCCCGCTACGTGCCCTCCGCCGTGGTCCGCCTCAACCGCGCGGTGGCCGTCGGCATGACCGAGGGCCCGGAGGCGGGCCTCGCCCTGGTCTCGGAACTGGAGCAGGAGGGTGAACTGGCCGACTACCACCTGCTCCCGGCCACCCGCGCCGATCTGCTGCGCCGCGCCGGCCGCCTGAAGGAGGCGGCCGAGGCGTACCGGCAGGCGCTGGAGCTGGTGGAGAACGAGGCCGAGCGGAGGTTCCTGGAGAAGCGGCTCGCGGAGTGCGGGGCGTAGAAGCGGGACGCGGGGGTGGGCGCGGGTCGTAGGAGCCCTCCCTGGGAGTGCGGGTCGTCGGTAGTTCTACGGCGGTCGGGAACCGTCGAGCGCGTTCGTGACCGCCTTCACCCCGCCGTGCGCCGCGTAGCCCCCGTCGACGGTGATCTCCGCGCCGTTGACGTAGGACGCCTCCTCCGACAGCAGGTAGACGACCAGCGGGGCCACCTCGTCGACCGTGCCCGCCCGCCCCTGGGGTGTCATGGCCAGATGGGCCCGCACGAAGACCGGGTTGGCGCTCGCCATCAGCGGGGTCTCGATGTACCCGGGGTGGATCACGTTCGTACGGATACCGCGTGGCGCCAGCTCCAGCGCCGCCACCTTCGACAGGCCCCGCAGCGCCCACTTGCTGGCCGTGTACGCGACCGCGTGGTGGGCCGTGAGCCCCGCGACCGAGCCGACGTTGACGATGGAGGAGCCGGCCGGCATCAGGGGGGTCAGGGCCTGGATGCCGAGCAGGGCGCCCGTCGTGTTGACCGCGAACGCCCGGTTCCAGTCGGCGAGTTGGACCTCGCCGAGACGGGCCCGCATCGGGATGCCCGCGTTGTTGACGAGGCCGTGCACGACCGTGAGGTCGGCCGCGAGCGCCGTCCAGTCCCTCGGCGCCGACACGTCCAGGTGCCGGTAGCGCACATCGAGGCCGTCGGCGCGCAGGGCCGCGGCGAGCTTCTCGCCGGGCTCGTCCAGGACGTCGGTCGCGACCACCGACGCGCCCTCGCGAGCGGCCGCGGTCACCTCCGCGGCGCCTTGGCCCTGCGCGGCTCCGGTGACGACGACGGTTCGGCCTGCCAGACGCGTACGGCTCACGGCTCCTCCACGGGGTGGGTGCGGGATGTCTCCCGCCCACGCTAGGAAGCCGCGGACAGCTCCGGAAACGCGTGTTCGGCATGGCTGGCATCCACGGCCGTGATCTCGTCGCGGTCGGCATCGGCGGTCGTGATCCGGTCGCCCTCGGCGTCAGCGGCCGCGGTCCCGTCCTGCCCGAGCGAGGCGCCGACCTTGCGCACGGTCTCGCGCAGCCAGCGATGGGCGGGGTCGGAGTGCCGGTTGTGGTGCCAGTACATGGCCTCCACCAGCGGTACGTCCGGGAACGGCGTCGGTACGACGGCACAGCGCGCGAAGCCCTCGTAGCGCCGGGCGAGCCGCTCGGGCACCAGCGCGACCAGATCCGTGCCGCCGACCAGGAACGGCAGCACGTTGAAGCCGGGCGTGCTGACCTGCACCTTCGGAGTGATGCCGAGGGTCTCCAGCTGGCGTTCGGCGGGCGTGAGTTTGCCGATGGCGCACGCGGCGTGCGGCATCTCCGCCAGGTCGCGCAGCGCGAGCCGCCCGTCCGTCAGCCGGGGGTTGTCCGGGTCGACCAGACAGACGAACCGGTCGTGCATCACGGTCTCGCTGACCCCCGGCAGCTGGTAGCCGAGGGGCACGATCATCAGGTCGTGACAGCGCAGATGCGTCTCGTTCTCCAACTGCCCGTCCACGATGGGGTGGAAGTCGATACGGACCCCGGGCGCCTCCTGGGCGATGACGCGCAGCATAGGCTCGACGAAGACCGTCATCACGTAGTCGGACATCACCACCGAGAAGCGCTGCCGGCTGCGCCGCGGGTCGAAGTGCCGGGTCAGCGAGAGCGCCTCCTCGGCCTTGTGCAGCGAGGCCTGCACCACCGGGAGCAGCCGCTCGGCCAGTGGCGTCAGCTCGTACTCCCGGCCGACCCGCACCAGCAGCTCGTCGTTGAAGTGTCTGCGCAGCCGGGCCAGCGAGCCGCTCATCGCGGACTGGCTGGTGGACAGCCGCACGCCCGCGTGCGTGACGTTCTTCTCCTCCAGAAGGGCTTCCAGTGCCACCAGAAGATTCAGGTCGATCGCTCCGAGACCCATGGAGTTCCTTCCGGCCGCGTCGTTGAAGCTCGGTGGAACCGGAGCGTAACGACCGGACTCCGGCCGAGGAAGATGCCGGGACGGAACTCACAGCGATCCGATAAGAGCCATCGCGCCGACGGATATCACCAGGTCAGTGCCGCTACGGCCGTGGGGTGCGGCCGCGTTTGCGGGCCCGGGGGAGATACGCGTCCGTGCGCCCCGGCACGATCCGGTTCGATACGGTGCCCAGCCGCTCGACGCTCAGCGTCACCGTGTCGCCCGGCGCGAGCGGTGGCGGCGTGCGCTCCCCGAGCCGGCCCCAGAACTCCGCCAACGCACCCCAGCCGCACGTGCCCGACCCGAGGACGTCCCCAGGCCGTACCCAGGCGTCCCGGGCGGCGTAGGCGACCATCTCCTCGAAGGTCCAGGACATGTTGGCCAGGGTGTCCCGGCCGATCAGCTCCCCGTTGAGGGTGGCCGTCATCTCCAGGTCGAGGAAGCCGTCGGCGTCCCGCCGGTCCGCCACCTCGTCGGCGGTGACCAGGTACGGGCCAAGGGTGTTCGCGAAGTCCTTGCCCTTGGAGAAGCCGAGACCGAGGTTCTTCTCGGGCTTCTGCAGATCGCGTGCCGACCAGTCGTTGAAGACCAGGTAGCCGGCGATGTGCTCGCGCGCCCGCTCGGGTGTGAGGTCCCGCCCCGCGCGCCCGATAACGGCCCCCACCTCCAGCTCGAAGTCGAGCACCGAGCAGCCCGCCGGGACGGGTACGTCGTCGTGGGCGCCGTAGGCCGCGTGCGGGTTGGTGAAGTAGAAGTTCGGCGCCCGGTACCACTCCTCGGGCACGTGCTCCAGGCCGTCCAGGGACTTCGAGACGCCTTCGATGTGCGCCTCGAAGCCGACGAAGTCACGGATGGCGGGCGGCTTCAGCGGCGGCAGCAGCCGTATCTGATCCACCGTCAACTCACTGGGCTCACGCAGGGCTTCGGCGCCGGACGCGTGCAGCATCTCCTGCTCAAGGAGGGTGAGGACCGTGACCCCCTCGGGCAACGGATGGACCACTCCGTCCCGGACCGCGCCGGCGCGCTCCACACCCTCGTACTCGTATGTCGCGAAACGCATGGCCTCACTGCTCCCAGTGGTTGGTGTTGGTGACGGCCCCGGCGCTCAGATAGCCCGCGAACAGGCCCTCGGGGTCACGGACGGCCTGGATCTTCCGCAGCCGCCGCCACTGTTCGTCGCCCATGAACCTCAACTGCCGGACGGTGAAGTCGGAATCGCCGAGGTACTGGCCGACGGTCACCGGCCGCATCGCCGTCATCGCGTCGTCCAGCCAGGCCCGCAACTCCCCGTCGCGCTCGGGCTCGTCGTGGACGACATAGGTGGCGCAGTAGATCTCCGACTGCAACGAGAAGGCCATGTCGGGCAGTTCGCGCAGCGGAGCCATGGAGAACCAGATGGTGAAGGTCTGCCGGGTGGGATGCTCGGTGAACGCCTTGCGGATCGCCGGCACGACCTCCTCGGCCGGCCCGGTCAGCCAGGCGTTGTCGACCAGGTATCGGTGGCCCTCCGGGTTGGCAGTGCGCTGACCGGCCAACTGCTCGGCGAGTATGGTCGGTTGGGCCTCCACGCGGAACAGGGCCCGATCGGCGTACGGATTCGCGTGCAGCGGCGCGAGCGCCTCGGCGGCCTGCTCCGGGGTGTCGGTCATCGAGACGCCGGTGACGAGCAGGACCGGTTCGTCGCGGTCAGGTGGGGTCTGGGTGAGGGCGACGATCTCCACCAGGTCGGAGACCGTGTGGTGCATGCCGTGCAGCCAGGTCATGACTTCGTCGAAGAGGTCGAGCGGGTAGGCGTGCACGGTGTGGCCGAGGTGCCTCGGCAGCGGGCGGGTGCGCAGGTGGAAGCGGGTGACGACACCGAAGAAGCCGGGGCCCGCGCCGCGCGCCGCCCAGAACAGGTCGCTGTTGGTCGTCCCGTCCGCGCGCACCAGCTCGCCCGCGGCGGTGACGACGTCGAGCGCCACGATGTGCTCCGCCGCCCAGCCCCATCCGCGCGCGTTCCAGCCCTGCCCGCCCTGGAGCAGGAAGCCCCCGATGCCGACGGAGGGGCAGTGCCCGCCGTTGAAGAAGCGCCCGAACTGGCCCAGGTACGGGTTGAGTTCGTCGCCGCCCTTGACGCTGGGGGTGGCCGTCACGATCCCGGTGTCCGGGTCGTACGTCAACTCACGGAAGTCGCCGAGGTCGATCAGCAGCGCGTCCTGGCGCACCGACCAGGCGGCCCAACTGTGCCCGCCGGAGCGGACGGCGACCTGCCAGCCGCGCTGCAGGGCCAGGCGTACGCCCTCGACGACGTCCTCCTCCGAGGCCGCGCGCAGCACGGCGGCGGGCCACCGGTCCGTCGGCCGACGGGCGTTGAAGACCCGCCCGACGCAGGCCTCCTCGAAGTCGGCGTCACCGGGCAGGTGCAGGGTGCCGGAGAACCTGTTCATGCCCACGCTCACTTCACCGCGATGGGGTTGACCGGCGCGCCCACCGCCCCGGTCACCGGCAGAGGGGCGGCGACCAGCAGGAACTCGTACACGCCGTCCGCCGCGCAGTCCTCGGCGAGCGCCTCCAGGTTCCACATCTCGCCCAGCGGCAGGCCCATGTTGGGGATGGCGATCTGGTGCAGTGGGGACATCGCGGGTTCGGCGAACTCGTACGGCCGCACCTCAAGTCCCCACGTGTCGGAGGCGATCGCCGCGATCTCCGTGCGGTGCAGCCAGCCGAGCGTGGAGAAGGAGAGGCCGGGCGCGTCACCGGCCGCGTAGGTGCCCCACTCACCCAACCGGCGTACCCGGCCGAGCTGTCCGGTGCGCACGAGGACGAGATCACCGTGGCGGACCGTCGAGGTGGCGCCCTGTGCGTCGATCGTGGCGCGCAGGTGTTCCTCCAGGATCGGGAAACCGTCGGGGAGTTCACCGTGCTCGTCGCCGACCGCGCGGCCCACGTCCAGCAGGACCCCACGCCCGGTGAAGGCGTCCCGCATGTGCTCGATGCCGGTGACGGAGTCGCCATTGCCGTCGACGATCGTGCACGGACGGCCGTTCCAGGCCTGCTTGTTGTCATAGATGTGCCCGAGCCCGTCCCACTGGGTGGAGGCCTGCAACGGCATCACGACATGGTCGTCCGCCCCGCCGAACCCGTGCGGGAAGCCCTGAGTGCCGGCCGCCGCGTCGGAACCGGTGTCCCTCATGTAGTGCACCGGGTTGATCCGGCCGCGGAACCCGCGCTGCGGACCCGACTCGTTGAACTCCAGGGCCAGGGAGAAGGACCGCCCGCGCCGGACCAGCCCGGCCGCGTGGGCGCGGATCGCGTCGTCGATGAAGTTGAGCGTGCCCAGCACGTCGTCCTCGCCCCAGCGGCCCCAATTGCGGTAGCCGGAGCGGGCCTTGGCGAGCTCTTCCTCAATCGGGCCCAAGGTCATCGGGTACGTCCTTTCAGCAGCAGGTCGAGGGCGTTGCCCCCGGCGACGGCGGCCCGGTCGGCCGGAGCGAGCCCGGCCGCGTCCAGCCGGGCCACCGGGTCGTCGACACCCATGTCGAATGGGTGGTCCGTGCCGAGGACGACCCGGTCCGCACCCACCTCTGCCACGAGCCGGCGCAGCGCGCCCGGCGTGTACACCAGGGCGTCGAACCACATCCGCCGCAGATAGGAGCTGGGCGACTCGGCGCAGCCGCGCGCGTCCTGGCGTACTTGCCAGGCGTGATCCGAACGGCCGATGTACGTCGGCAGATAGCCGCCGCCGTGCGCCGCTACCACCTTCAGGCGCGGGAAGCGGTCGAGGACACCGGTGAAGATGAGATGCGAGAGCGCGACCGTCGTCTCCACCGGCTGACCGACCGTGTTTCCCAGGTAGTTGGTCGCCAGACGCTCACCGAGGGAACAGCCCCAGGGGTGGATGAAGACGACCGCGCCCAGTTCTTCGGCCCGCTGCCACACCACGTCGTGCGCGGGGTCGGCGAGTTCGCGGCCGTCGACCGTGGTGGAGACGCTGATGCCGTACAGACCGTGGTCGTGGACCGCTTCGTCCAGCAACGCGACCGTCAGGTCAGGATGTTGGAGCGGGACCGTGCCCAGGCCGTACAGCCGCTCGGGCGCGGTGGCGCAGTGCGCGGCCACGGCCGCGTTGACGGTCCGGGCGAGCCGGATCGCGAGGTCCGCGTCCGCCCAGTAGTGGTGCATCGGCATCGGGCCGACCACCTGCATGTCGACGCCCATCGCGTCGAGGTCCGCGAGGCGGGTGGAGACATCCGTCAACCTGGTTGCCAGTCGCTGGAGTTGGTCGCGGTTGACGGCCAGGGACGCGGGGGAGTGGGCGCGCTGCTCGGCCGTCAGTTCGGCGGCGAGACCCGGGGTGCCCGCGACCAGGGCGTCGGCGGCGGGCACGGCGAGGTGGCCGTGGAAGTCGACCACGGGCGAGCTGTTCATGCCGCCGCCGTCAGGTTGTCCAGCGTCTCCGACATGATCCGGGCCGGGTCGGCGCCGGGCGTGCCGGGGTAGATCTCCCAGTCGGCGAGCTGGAGGGAGTTCTCCAGGACCATCCGCACCCGGGGCAGCCGCCGGTCCATGAAGCGGTCCAGTGCCCTGTCCGTCGGCTCGTCCGCCGTCACCAGCTCCGCGAGCAGCACCGCGTCCTCCATGCACATCGCCGCGCCCTGCGCGATCAGCGGCGGACAGGCGTGCGCGGCGTCGCCGATGACCATCGCGCGGCCCCGGTGCCAGGGCTCCTCGACGAGAATCGCCTCGATCCAGCGGTAGTCGACCGCCGTGTCCTCGGGCAGCGAGGCGAGGATCTTCCCCCAGGTGCCGCCGTACCCGGCGCCGCGTTCGCGCAGCAGGTCGAGCGGGGCGCGGGGGCCGATCAGGGAGGTGTCGAGGTTCTCGTCGAGGAGGTAGGCATAGCACTGATCGGGGGAGATCGGGCTGTAGCCGGCCTTGAAGCGGGGGCCGCCGTAGTAGACCTCGGCGCAGTCCATCTCGGCGGGGCGCTCGGCGACGACCCGGAAGATCGACATGCCGACGGGACGGGGCTTCGCGTCGATGCCGATCAGGGCGCGCATCGCCGAGTTGATGCCGTCGGCGCCCACGACGAGGTCGTAGCGGCCGCTCGAACCGTCCGTGAAGACCACGTCCACGTGGTCGGGCGATGGGTCGAGCCGTTCCACGCTCAGCCCGAGACGCACCCGTACCCCGTGCGCGCGCACCGCGTCGCACAGCGCGTCCTGCAGATCCGAGCGCAACGCGCCCGCCGTGGAGGGCAGTTCGGGCCCGCCGGTGTGCGGGGTGTGCAACTCGGTGAGCAGCCCGCCGTCGGCACGGCGCAGCCGCATGATGTCGAAGGGCACCGCCCGGGCCAGCACCCGATCCAACACCCCGACCGCACGCAGCGCCTTGAGCGCATTGCCCTGAATGGTGATGCCATGGCCCACACCGAGCCACCGCGGCGAGATCTCGACGAGCTCCACCTCGACGCCCCGCTGGGCGAGCGCGAGGCACAGCACGCTTCCGGTGATGCCGCCGCCGACGACGAGCACCTTTTGTACGGGCATGGGCGATCCTTGCGAACGTAGACAGAGGTGGGGGTCAGCCCGAGAAGCGGGCGCCGAGCTCGTGGAAGTGCTCGACGGTCGGCGGCTCGGCGAAGAACGGTCCGACCAGGGCCCGCCAGCGTCCGAAGGCCTCGGACTTCCGGAAGCCGTCCGTGTGCGCCTCGACGGACTCCCAGCCGACCAGCAGCAGGAAGGTCCGCGGTCGCTCGTGGCAGCGCAGCAACTGCGCCCAGCGGAAGCCGCCGGCCTCGGCGAGCACCTCGCGTGCCTTGCCGAAAACCTCCTCGAACTCCGTCTCCCGGCCGTCCTCGACCGTCAGCTCGGCATGCTCGACCACCACGGCGTTCTCCTCGGTTCGGGGTGGCTCCGAGCCTGATCGGCGGTCCGTACGGGGTCAACGGATCGAGGCATCGGCAAGGGGGACGTCATCCATCCCGCACGGCGATGGAGGCGCAGTTCAGGCCCGGGGCCGGCCGGTGATGGCAGGCATCGCGGATCGCCATTTCCGCCGGGTCCCCGGGCTGCCTAGCGTCGAGGGCGAGCCCCTACCCGTACGAGGAGAGCGCCGTGTCCGATCCACTGCCCACCCATGCCGGTCCCTTCGCGCTCGGTACGTTCGCCGATCAACTCGCTGATCAAGGGGACGGATTCCCCGGGCTCGTCACGGGCTCCCGCGTACGCGACCTCTCCGACCACGTGCCGTCCGTCCGCGCGCTCGTCGAGGACTGGGACGACTGGCTGCCCCGGCTGCACGAACTCGCCCAAGCCGCCGCAGGCACCTGGCACGAACTGGCCGATCTCCATGTCCTCGCTCCCGTCGAACCCGGCCAGATCCTGCAGAGCGGCGCCAACTACCGCAAGCACGTGGTCGATCTGGTCGCCGCCGAGAAGGAGAGCGTGCACGGCGCCACCCCCGAAGAGGCCCGCGCGGACGCCGAGCGGATGATGGACGAGCGGATCCGGAGCGGTGTGCCGTACGTCTTCCTCGGCTCGCCGCGCGCGATCTCCGGTCCCTACGACGACATCGTGCTCCCCGCGTTCGGCGAACAGCACGACTGGGAACTCGAACTCGCCCTCGTCATAGGGAAGTCGGGCAAGAACATCCCGGCCGCGGAGGCTCTGGAGTACGTCGCCGGGTACACGATCTCGAACGACCTCACCACCCGCGACCGCCTCTACCGGCCCGATCTCAAGGCCATCGGCACGGACTGGTTCACCGCCAAGAACGCGGACACCTTTCTGCCGACCGGCCCGTTCCTCGTCCCGGCCGCCTTCGTCGGGGACCCGAATGATCTCCGGATCACCCTGCGCCACAACGGAGTTGTCCGGCAGGACGAGTCCACCAAGGACATGATCTTCGACATCCCGCGCCTGATCGCGTACGTGTCCACGACCACCACCCTGCGTCCCGGCGACCTGCTGCTGACCGGATCCCCGGCCGGCAACGGCGCCCACTGGGGCGTCTTTCTGAAGCCGGGGGACGTACTCGACGCGGAGATCACCGGTCTGGGCTCGCAGCGCAACACCGTCAGGAGTCACGCATGAGCTACCAGCCGATCACCCATCTGCGCCATGTCGACCTGGCCGTACCGGACTTCGAACGGCAGCGCGCCTTCTACGCCACCACTTGGGGCCTGACCGAGGTGGCGAACGACAGTGGGCTCGCCTTCTTTGCCGCCGAGGGCAGCCCTGAGCAGTACATCGTGCGGATCCGCGCGGACGAGCGGAAGCGGATGGACCTGGTGGCCTTCGGTGCCGACTCTCCGGCCGCTGTGGACGAACTGGCTGTACGGCTCGGGCGGGCCGGTATCCAACTCGTTCACGAACCACGGGCGTTGGACACCCCGGGCGGCGGCTACGGACTCCGTTTCTTCGACCCGGACGGGCGTGTCGTCGAAGTGTCGGCCGAGGTCTCCACCCGCACGCACCGGAGGATCGAGGAGCGCGAGGCCATCCCCGTACGGCTCTCGCACTGCGTGGTCAACTCCCAGGACCCGGAGGGGCTGCGGGACTTCTACGTCGAGCACCTCGGCTTCCGGCTCACCGACACCCTCTACTCCACGCACATGGGCGACCTCATGTACTTCCTGCGGTGCAGCCCCCTCCACCACTCCTTCGCCATCGCGCGTGGGCCTCATGTCTCCCTGCACCACGCCTCGTTCGAGATGCGCGGCGTCGAGGAGTACATGCGCGGCACGGGACGGGCGCTGCGCGCGGGGACACGTCTCACCTGGGGCCCCGGCCGGCATCTCGCGGGCGACAACACCTTCTCGTACTTCCACGACCCGCACGGCAACACGGTGGAGTACACCACCGAACTCGCCGTCCTCGAGGAGGACCTGTGGCACCCCGGCCGGCACGACGTGGACGACCCGGTCACCCAGGACCAGTGGGGCACCGCCGACCCGATGAGCGAGTCGGTCGCCAAGGAGCAGTTCAACGACCCCGACGTGCTCTTCGAAGCGCCGCCGGTCTGACCCGAAGCAATCATGGAGAGGCGGTAGTTGTGGCAGAGGTGTTGAAGCACGCCGTACCCAAGGGCGAGGTGACCGCAGCCCTCGACCAGGTGCGTTCGACCGTGGCCGGTGTCATCGCCGACATCCGCGAGCGCGGTGACGAGGCCGTACGCGCGTACTCCGAGAAGTTCGACCGGTGGAGCCCCGACTCCTTCCGGCTGAGCGAGGAGGAGGTCGAGAAGATCGTCGCGTCGGTGCCGCAGCAGGTCATCGACGACATCAGGTTCGTGCAGGAGCAGGTCCGCGCCTTCGCCGGTCATCAGCTGGACTCCTTGCGGGAGTTCGAGGTGGAGACGCTGCCCGGTGTGCGGCTCGGACAGAAGCACATCCCCGTGCAGGCTGCCGGTGCGTACATCCCCGGCGGGCGGTACCCGCTCACCGCCTCCGCCCACATGACCGTCGTCACCGCGAAGGTCGCGGGCGTACCGCGCGTGGTCGCCTGTACGCCGCCCATCCACGGTGAGATCCCGGCCGCCACCGTCGCCGCCATGCACCTCGCGGGGGCGGACGAGATCTGGCTGTTGGGCGGGGTCCAGGCGGTCGCGGCGATGGCCGTCGGCACCGGCTCGATGCGGCCCGTCAACCTGATCGCCGGGCCCGGCAACGCCTACGTCGCCGAGGCGAAGCGGCAGCTCTTCGGCGAGATCGGCATCGACCTGTTCGCCGGGCCGACCGAGATCCTGGTGCTGGCCGACGAGTACGCGGACCCCTTCGTCTGCGCCGTCGACCTGCTCTCCCAGGCCGAACACGGCCCGGACTCGCCGGCCGTGCTGATCACCACCTCACGTGAGGTCGCCGAGCGGACCATCGCCGAGGTCGAACGGCTGCTGCCCGGCATGCCGACCCGCGACTTCGCGGAACCGGCCTGGCGCGACCACGGCCAGGTGCACCTCGTGGAGACGATCGACGAACTGTTCACGCTCGCCGACGAGTTCGCCTTCGAGCACGTGGAGGTGCTCACCGCCGAACCGCGGCTCGCCCTGGAGCGGATGACCCAGTACGGCGCCCTGTTCCTCGGTGAGGGCACCTGCGTCTCCTTCGGGGACAAGGTCATCGGCACCAACCACGTGCTGCCGACCCGGGGTGCCGCCCGCTACACAGGCGGCCTCTGGGTGGGGAAGTACCTCAAGACGGTGACGTACCAAGAGGTCACCGACACCGCATCGCAGGCCCTGCTCGGACGGCTCTGCGGGCGGGCCGCCCGCGTCGAGCTGTTCGAGGGACACGCGCGCTCCGGCGACGTACGGGCCGCGCGGGCCGCCGGTGACGAACTGCCGTGGAACACCGCATGACCCTGCGCGGGCGCACGGCCCTTGTCACCGGCGGAGGCGGACCGCTGGGACGGGCGTTCGCCCTGGCCCTGGTCAAAAAAGGCGCCCGGGTCATCCTCGTGGGGCGCGGCGAACAGAACCTCGCCGACGCCGCGGCCCGCGTGGTCAAGGAGGGCGGTGAGGCCCGTACGGCGGTGTGCGACGTCGCCGATGAGGCGGCCGTCACTCGACTCGCCGCCGAACTCGCTGACAAGGACGTGTCGTTGCTCGTCAACAACGCGGGCGTCGCCGGGCCGGTGCGCCCCCTCGTCGACGTAGAACCCGACGAGTGGGACGGCGTCTTCGCGGTCAACGTCCGTGGCGTCTACCTCATGTGCCGGGCCTTTCTGCCGCCGATGATCGCGGCAAGCCGCGGTGACGTCGTCAACGTCGCCTCGGTGAGCGGAAAGCGACCGCTCCTCAACCGCACCCCGTACACCGCTTCCAAGATGGCGCTGCTCGGCCTCACCCGGACGCTCGCCGGTGAGGTCGGCCCGCAGGGCGTCGCGGTCAACTCCCTTTCCCCGGGTCCCGTTCGCGGGCCCCGTATGGACCGCAACTTCCGACTCACCGCCGAACTGACCGGCCGCACGGTCGAGGAGGCCGAACACGACTTCGCCTCCCGCGCCGCCCTCGGCCGGCTCGTCGAGGAGGACGAGGTGGCCCGTGCACTGGTCGCGATGCTCGGCATGCCCGGGCTGTGCGGAGCCGACATCGACCTGTCGGCGGGGATGATCGCGCCCGCGTGACCGAGGACGGAACGGCGAGGTGGGCGGCGTACAGGCCGCTCGCCGCACCGGCATGCCCGCCCCCGATCCGCCCTCCGATCAAGTCCTGTGACCACATTGTGTGATGGCCATGAAGCGAGCCGCCCGATCCGAGGCATCGGGTTCCGGGATGCGTCGGCGAAGCGCCTATTCCCTTCCGTACAGGGCTGATTCACTCCTTCGTGCGCACCTCAGGTGCCCGCTCCGAGCCGTTGCCGCCGTGGACTGGACGGCCGGTTCGTCACACTGCGCAACGGCGCACTCGATCCCTGGGAAGGCATGCAATGACGCTGATCACCCGACGCTCGGTCCTGATCGCAGGCACCGCCACGGCCGGCGCGCTCCTGGTCCCGGTCAACTCCGCCACCGCCACCGCCTCGACGAAGACGTCCGGCAAGCAGATATCCGTCGGCTCCGGAGAGACGTACGAACTGGCCGCGACCACCCAGGTGAGCCGGCTGACGATCGCCGCGGGCGGGAAGATCGTCGCCCCGGACGGCCACAGTCTGTCCCTGACCGTCGACGGCGTCGAGACCGGCCAACTGCTCACCGAGACCGGCGGCACCGCCACCCTCGTCCAGACCGGGACCTACCGGGGCGATGTCGTCCTCACCGTGGCCGCTGCGAACGAGGTGACGTACGAGACGCTCACCTTCCCCTTCCGGCAGGCGGTCTACGTCGACGCGGACGGGGTCGTTCGCGACAAGTCCGTTCTCGCTGCCGTGCTCGGCGGCAGGCTCACCGACACCCTCGCCCGGGGCGTGTCGATCACCTCGACCGGCGAGTGCTTCGACGGCGTGTACGTGCGGGACGCGGCCTACACGCTGGACCGGCCGACGATCTCCCTGACCGGCAACGGCCGCAGCGACTTCGCCGGTTACGGCGCCGCCGTGGTCGGCGACGGCTCGGCCACCAAGCTGGTCCTGGACGGAGCCCGTATCACCAACAAGGGCGTCGTCCGCACCGGCGTCATCTCCGACGACGGCGCGAACGTCATCGTCAAGAACTCCTCCGTCCGCTGCCGCAACGGCGTCCTGCCCGCCGACTACCAAGCCACCGTCGAGACCCCGTACATGGAGTCGGTGCCCTGGATGCTCGGCCTCGACGGCAACGTCCGCGCCACCAACCTGATCGGCGCGAACAGCACCGCCACCTATCTCAACTCGACCGTGTTCTCGGAGACCTGGGGCGCCCTGTCGGTCGAGGGCGGCAGTGGCCTCAAGCTCACCGCGGTCAACAGCCACGTAGGCAACACGGGGGAGTACGGCTACGGCACCTACGCCATCGGCGACGCCACCGTCCGCGTCCTCGGCTCCCGCCTCGACGTCGGCAGCTACGCGACGATCATCGCGGGCCCGGCGGCGGTGGTGCACTACGGGGACAGCACCCGTGAGGCATTGGCCGCGCTGAACACCGAACTGGAACTCGGGCTGTCCAATGCGGAGTTGAAGGCGCTGCCGGTCCGCAGCACGGTCGTGAACTCGGGCCACTTCGGCTACATGTTCTTCGGCACGGGCACGCTCACCCTGGACGGCGGCACGGTCGTCAACTCCGAGCGGGCCACCTTTCTCAACAAGGGCCAGCAGACCACCATCACGGTCGACGGCTCGAAGGGCGCCCGACTCAACCCACGCGACGGTGTCATCCTCCAGATGATCGAGCTGGACGACCCGGGCCCGGTGCCGGTCGACGGCAAGATGATGAACATCGGCGTCTACACCGAGCCCACCGACGACCCGACGAAGGACACCACCTTCGACGTCACCGCCGTCCACACCACCGACGGGGCCGCCACCTTCACCGCCATCGCGCTCAAGGGCGACTTCTACAACGGCATGCGCAAGGGCAAGAACATGGTCCTCACCTTCGAGGACGCCACCGTCGAGGGCGTCATCTCGGCGACGAAGGCCAAGCACCGCGTCTCCAGCATCGACGCCTCCACCTTCTACGAGCTGGGCATCGTCACCAACACCGCGCAGGCCGCCGTCAACAACGGCGCGGTCGTCCGGCTGAACAGCGGCTCCCGGTGGACCGTCACCGGCACCTCGTACCTGACAGCGCTCACCCTCGCCGCCGACGCCACCGTACGGGCGCCGCGCGGAAAGACGGTGACGATGACCGTCGACGGCACCACGACCGCGATCACCCCCGGCACGAGCCACACCGGTGCCATCACCCTCACCGTCGCGTAAGGGCGGGCGGAGGCGCGGCCGTTCAGACGGACCGCGCCTCCGCCTCCTTGGCGATCTGCTCGAACTGGGCGCCCATGGCGGCCGCGAGGGCCTGCACACCCGACAACGGGCGCACCATGACCGTGAGTTCGTCGATCAGGCCGTTCTCGTCGACGTGGATGAAGTCGCAGCCGGTCAGCTCCCGGTCGCCGACCCGGGCCGCGAAGACCAGGGCGTGGTCGCGGCCGTCGGCGCCGGCGAGCTCGTTCTCGTAGCGGAAGTCCTCGAAGACCCGGCTGACCGCGCGCAGGATCGCCGCGGTGATCGCCTTGCCCGGGTACGGCTTGAAGACCGCCGGGCTGGTGAAGACGACGTCCTCGGCCAGCAGTGCCTCGACGGCGTCCAGGTCGCCCGCCTCGACCGCCTCGCGGAACGCGCGCATCGGATCACCTCATAGTCAATTTGTTGAGTAGATGTGGATGAGAGTAATGAGCCGTTGTTGCGGTGTCCACCGGCGCGGCCCGTTCACCTAGGCTGATCCGCATGTTCAGCCCCGAGGGACCCAGCCTCCGTGAACTCGCCGTCCAGGCGCTGTCCTCCGTCGAACGCGGGTACGACCTGCTCGCCCCGAAGTTCGACCACACGCCGTTCCGGACCCCGGACTCCGTGCTGGACGCGGTCGCGGCGGCACTGAAGCGGACAGGTTCCTACGACACCGGACTCGACCTGTGCTGCGGCACGGGGGCGGGGATGGAGGTGCTGGCGTCGGTGTGCCGGCAGAGCATCACCGGGGTCGACTTCAGCGGTGGGATGCTGGACGTGGCGCGCAAGGACCTGCACGGCATCGGCGTCCCGGAGGTGAACTGGGTGCGCGCGGACGCCCGTGCGCTGCCCTTCCGTGCCGGCTCCTTCGGTGTGGTGGTGAGCTTCGGGGCGTTCGGGCACTTCCTGCCCTCGGAGCTGCCGGGTCTGTTCGCGCAGGTCCACTCCGCGCTGCGGCCGGGCGGCTGCTTCGCGTTCCCCGTGCTGGCCCCGCCCCGGCCCACCTCGCCGGTGTTCTGGATGCTGCTCGGGTTCGACGGCGTGATGCGGGTGCGCAACGCCGTCTGGCGCCCGCCGTTCGTCATGTACTACCGCGCCTTCCGGCTCGGCGAGGTACGGCGGGAACTGGAGCGCGCCGGATTCGCCGTGGACCTGCACGCGCTCCCGGAGTTCGGCGAACGGAGCGACGGCAGCCCCCGCGTACGGATGGTGGCGGCCCGGAAGCTGCCGTAGAGCGTCCCGTCCGCCGGAGTCCGGGTGGAGCGTCGGTCGGAGGTCAGGTCCGGGGCCGGTCGGAGGTGCCGGTCGGCAGGGCGGTCAGGGCGCCGGAGTCCAGGCGGGATGCCGGTCCGAGGCCGGCCAGTGGCCAGGTCCGGCGCCGGTCACAGGTCCGGGTCAGCAGGGGGTCCCGCTCGCCGGAGTCCAGGCGGAGCGCCGGCCGGAGGCCGGTCGAGGGCCAGGTCCGAGGTCGGTCGGTGCTCCGGTCCAAGTCCCGTCAGAGATCCAGCTCGACCGGCACCCCGCCCAGCGCCAGCGCGACCCCCGCCTCCGGGGTCAACTCCCCGCCCTCGCGCACCGCTTCGCCGAACCGGGCATGGCCGAGGGCGGCACGCAGTCGGCGCTCGTACTCGCGGTGGAAGACCGTCCGGTCGGGTCGGCCGAGCTGGGGCAGGCCCGCCGTGACCCACAGGCGCCGGCTGACGCCGAGCAGACGCGCGGCCAGTTCCGCCTCGCCCCGCGTGGCCTGCGCGGCGACCAGCAGGTCGGCGACCGCGGCGGCGCCGATCCGGTCGTGGACGCGCCACTTGGCGGTCAGGGCCGCGCGCGCCGACAGCAGCGCCTCGTCCGCGTGACCGAGACCGATCCCGGCCAGTGCGACGAAGAAGTCGCCCCACGCCCGCATCCAGAGCTCACCGCGCTTGGCGCAGTCCGCGCGCAACCGCTCGGCGACCGCCGCGCACCGCTCGAACGCGGCCTGGCCGGCCAGCAGATACGCCTGTAGGGCGAGCGTCAGCAGCTGGAAGAACTCGGCCCCGCCGTCCCCCGCGGGTGCCTGGCCGACGGCCCCGTACAGCACCGCCGACCGCGCCGACTCGCCCCGCACGGCCAGGCTCGCCCCCGTCAACGGCAGCGCGGGCACCGGCAGTCGACGTTCCTCCGCGAGCCAGACGTACGCGGCGCTCACCGACTCGGCGGCCTCCAGGTCGTCCGGTACGACGGTGACCAGCCGGTGCGCCCAGACCGCGAGGGTGTGGTCGGGCCCGCCGGACTCGGGCGCGCGGTCCAGCGCCCGCTCCAAATAGCCGCGGCCCTCCTCGGTGAAGCCGCAGGCGAACCAGAAGAACCAGAGGGAGCCGGTGAGTTCGAGCGCCGTCTCGGGTTCCGGCGCGGTCAGGCACTCCTCCACCGCGAGCCGCAGATTGGCGTGTTCCGAGGTCAGCCGCTCGGCCCACATCCGCTGGCCGGGCCCGAGCCACTCCGCCTCGCCCTGCCGGGCGATCCACCGGAAGTAGTCCCGGTGTCTGCGCCGCACCGCGTCCTGTTCGCCCAGGCCGGTCAGCCACTCGGCGCCGAACGAGCGGACCGTGTCCAGCATCCGGTAGCGCGTGCCCACCGCCTCGCCGTCCCGCGTGACGATGGACTTCTCGGTGAGCGAGGCCAGCAGGGCGAGGATCTCCTCGGCGTCCAACGGGCCGCCGTGGCACACGAATTCGGCCGCCTCGACGTCCCAGCCACCGGCGAACACCGACAGCCGCGCCCACAGCAACCGCTCCAGCGGGGTGCACAGTTCATGGCTCCAGCCGATCGCGGTGCGCAGTGTCTGATGCCGGGCCAGCCGTGGCCGCGCGGGCGAGACGAGCAGGTCGAACCGGGAGTCCAGGCCCTCCAGCAGACGGTCTAGCGGAAAGCCGCGCAGCCGCACCGCGGCCAGTTCCAGGGCCAGCGGTATCCCGTCCAGGCGGGCGCAGACCGCGGCCACGCCCGCCCGGTTGGCCTCGGTGAGCGCGAACGACGGGACCGCGGCCGCCGCCCGGGCCGCGAACAGCGCCACCGCGTCGTCCCGCTCACCGAGCGGCAACGGAGCCACCGCCAGCAACTGCTCCCCGGGCAGCCCCAGCGGCTGACGACTGGTGGCCAGCACCCGCAACTCCGGCACGCTCGCAAGGAGTTCGTTTACCACCCGCGCACACTCCTCCAGTACGTGCTCGCAGGTGTCGAGGACGAGCAGCAACGGCGCGCCCGTGAGCTGTTCCGCGACCGCTTCGAGGAGCGGGCGCAGGGTCTGCTCGGTCAGTCGGGTGGCCTGGGCCACGGCATTGGTCAGCAGGTCCGGGTCCCGCAGCTCGGACAGCTCCACCAGCCACACCCCGCCCGGGAAGCCGGCCCGCGCCGCATGCGCGGCCCGCAGCGCAAGCCGCGACTTGCCCACCCCGCCCGGTCCCGTCAGTGTCACCAGCCGCGTGCTCCCCAACAGCCCCGCGATCTCGGCGAGTTCACCCCGACGGCCGATGAACGCGTTCGCCTCGGCGGGAAGGTTGCCGGTCCTGCCGCCCTGCACCGAGGCCGCCATGGTCCCCCCTCACCCAGCCGAACGCCGACACCATAACCCCTCACGGAAGGCCTGATCCCGGCGTAGCGTGGAAGCGGTCCGCCCACCGAGGGAGGTGTGGGGATGACCGTCGTACCGGCCCTGAGAACCGTGGGACAGATGCGCCAGGGAGACCATCTGCTCCTGGGTTACGACACGGACGAGGAGCGCGACACCGTACTCGCCGCCTTCCTTCTCGACGGCCTGGCCAGCGGCCATCGAGGGCTCGTCCTGCCACCCGCCGACATCCCCGCCGGCGTCGCCCTGTCCTTCCTGGAGGCGCACGGTTGCCGGGTGGACGAGGAGATCGCCACCGGCCGGCTCTGCGTCGACCCCCAACTGGCCGTCCCGGAGGGGCTGTGGGACCTCGACGAGGCGATCCGCCGTGAGGCGCGTCGCGCGGTCGGCGACGGCTTCCTCGGGCTGCGCGTGTGCACCGAGGTGCTGCGTGCCCAGGCCGGGAAGGGCCTGAAGACCCTGCACGACAGCGAGTTGCTGCTGGACCCCGTGTTCGCCTCGCTGCCGGTGCTCGGCATCTGCCAGTACGACCGCCGGCTGTTCGACGAGGCCGAGCTGGTGCCGATCGCCGGACTGCATCACGGCCGGGTCGGCGCCGACGCCGTGTGGCGCGACGAACTCCTTACGATCACCCGCACTTTCGCACCCCCGGGCCTCGCCCTCGCCGGAGAGGTCGACGAGACCAACGTCACCGCCGTCGCCCGTGCCCTGCACGCCGAGACGGCCCGCGCCCGCGCCCGCACGGCCGGAGGCGCGTGCATCCGACTCGACCTGCGCGAACTGCACTTCATCGACGTGGGCGCGCTGCGCCTGCTGGTCTTCACTGCGCTGGGCCTGTACGCGTCCGACGGCACCCTCGTGCTGACCGGCGTCGCCCCGCACGTGCGGCGGGTGATGCGGGTGGCCGGCTGGGACCGGGTGCCGGGACTGCGCTTCGAGCTCCCGGACGAGCTGCCATGACCCGCCTCTCCCGCCGCCGTCCGCTACCGGTCAGCCCGCCGCGGGAAGGGTGAACTCGTAGACCAGGGCGTCCTGTTGGGCGTCCACGAGGAGGTCGGTGATCTCCAGGGGGCGGGCGTACTGATCGTGCACGCGCCGGGTGACCAGGACCGAGGGCGCGTCCGCGAGCCGGGTGATGGAGTCCCGGTGGTGCAGGGTCAGGCCCGCCTTGCGCATCCAGTCGTAGGTACGCCGGAGTTGGGCCGACGCGGCGCCGTCGGCACGGTCGCGGTAGCGGCCCAGCTCCTCGACCTCCGAGAGCGCGACCGCGGAGAATGACGTCACCGCCGTACGCCGGCCGCGGCCGTCCGCGTCCGCGGACTCGTAGCGGTGCACCAGGGTGGGCCGGTGCGGGGCGAGCCCCAACGCCTCGGCGTGCGCGGGCGGGGGAGTCTCCCAGGTGACCGAGGTCCGGTCGGCGCCCGGCTCCGCGGCCCGGGCACCGACCGGGAACGTCAGCGCGGCCGGCGTCTCGACCGGCAGCCCCGGCAGCGTGGTGTGACTGCCGCGCCGGTCGGTGGCGACCAGCCCGTCCCGGCGCAGCACCTCCAGGGCCTGCCGCACGGTCTCCCTGCTGACGCCGAAGCGCTCGGCCAGCCGCCGCTCGCTGGGCAGCCGCCCGCCGGGTGGCCCGTTGCGCAGCTCTTCGAGCAGCTCCGTCGCGACGCGCCAGTACAGCGGCTGTGTTTCGGAGACCGGGTGATCGGTGCGGGCCATGCCGCGCCTCCTGTTGGTGACGTTCCGTAGCCGTGCGGGCTCATTGCGCCACAAGGTCTAGCATTGGTCTAAACCAGCAGGGAAGGGCGGTCGGCCGGTTCGGCCGAAACAAGCCCGCGCGGATCACCGTTCAGAGGGCGCTGTACAGGGCGTCCACCAGTGCCATCTTCCGTGGGTCGTCCGCGATATGAGGCCCCATGCGGTTCATGACGTAGCCGAGCGATACCCCCGCGTCCGGGTCGGCAAGTCCGCAGGAACCACCGAAGCCGTCGTGTCCGAAAGCGCGCGGGTTGGGTCCGTAGGAGCCGTTCGGGCCGCTCAGCCACAGCCCGAGCGCGACCTCCGTCTCGTGCTCGAACCCGGCACCGAGCACCAGATCGCGGCAACTGCCCTGCCCCTCCCGGACCCGCTCGGCCGCCTCGGCGGACAGCACCCGGTGGCCGCCGTACGAGCCCCGGCCCGCGAGCACCCCGTAGAGCGTGGCGACGGCCCGTGCCGTGCCGTGGCCGTTGGCGGCCGGGATCTCGGCCGCCCGCCACTCGGGCGAGTTGGCCTCGGTCGCGCCCGCCAGGGGGTTGGTCAGCGCCGCGATCGCCACGGGCGTCAACTGGCTGAAGATCGCGGCCTGTTCGCTCGCCGACGCGACCGGCGGATGCATCAGCTCGGCGGCCCGGCCGGCCTCCTTCTCCGGCAGCCCGATCGTGAAGTCGACACCGAGCGGCCCGGTCACCTCCCGCTCCAGGAACGCCCCCGGCAGCAGCCCCGAGACCCGGCGCACCACCTCACCGACCAGGAAGCCGTACGTCAGCGCGTGGTACCCGGACACCGTGCCCGGCTCCCACCACGGCTCCGTCGCCGCGAGCCGCCGCGTGGTGAACTCCCAGTCGTAGAGCTGCTCCAGCGAGTGCGGCTCACACAGTCCGGCCAGCCCCGCGCGGTGGGACAGCAGATGCCGTACGAGGACGTTCTCCTTGCCCGCCGCGGCGAACTCGGGCCAGTACGCGGCCACCGGAGCGTCGAGGTCGAGCAGGCCCCGGTCGGCGAGGATGTGCGCGCACAGCGCGACCGGACCCTTCGACGTCGACCACACGTTGACCAGGGTGTCCCGCTCCCAGGGCCGCGTGCGCGCCCCGTCGGCCCACCCGCCCCACAGGTCCACCACGACCTCGCCGCCGACGGTGACCGTGACGGCGGCGCCGAGTTCGTCCCGGTCGCGGAAGTTCTCCTCGAAGGCCGTCCGCACCGCCGCGAACCGCTCGTCGCAGTCGCCGTGCACCGTGGGTTCGCGCTCCGCCATGGGGACCTCCGTCGTCCGCGCAGCCCCGGACCGCGACGCTGCGACCCGGGCGAAGCCGAACGTACCGACTGGTCGGACTGGACGGAAGAGTGACGCGACGACAACCTCTCGGCGTGGCGAAAGCCGCCGCTCAGCCGAACGACCGCAGCCAGCGCAGCTTCGTCGCCTCCTGGTAGGGGCCGCCGCCCTCATGGTCGTTGAAGTCGTACACCTCGATCGCCTTGTCCTCGTGCGCCCAGGCGTTGAAGGCCGCGAACACGGTGGAGGGCGGGCAGGTCTGGTCCTCAAGTGCGGCCGAGAACAGGGCCGGCGCGCTGCCGCGGGCGGCGAAGTGGACGGCGTCGAAGTAGGAGAGCGTGCGCAGGGCGTCCTCGCTGCGGCCGCGGTGGGTCTTGAGGAACAGGCCGATCTCGCGGTAGGGGTGACGGTCCGTCAGGGTCGCCGCGCGCGGGTAGTCGCACAGGAACGGCACGTCCGGCGCGATCGCGACCAGGTCCGGGACCAGCCCGCCGACGGCGATCGTGATCCCGCCGCCCTGGCTCGCGCCGAGAACCGTGGTACGTGAGGCGTCGGTCAGCGGGTGCGAGCGGGCGGCCTCCACGGCCCGCACGGCGTCGGTGAACACCCGGCGGTAGTAGTAGTTCTCGGGCGCGTCGATGCCCCGCGTCATGAAGCCGGGGTACGCGGGCGCGCCGCCCACCGGGTCCGGGGTGCCGCCCCCGCCGCCCCAGGCGCTGCCCTGGCCACGAGTGTCCATCACGAAGTGCGCCCGGCCCGTCGACGCCCACAGCAGGTTCTCGTGCGGCAGCCCGCGCCCGCCTCCGTAGCCGATGAACTCCACGACCAGCGGCAGCGGTTCGGTCGCTCCGGCGGGCAGCCGCAGCCAGCCCTTCACCGGGTGCCCGCCGAAGCCGGCGAACGTCACGTCGTACACCTGGACCGTGGACAGGCCCGTGTCGACCGGTTCGCACCGGGCGTCCAGGTCGTGTTCCCGGGCCTCCTGCAAGGTCTTGGACCAGAACACGTCGAAGTCGTCGGGCTCGGTGGACGCGCTGCGGTACTCGTGGAGCTCGTCGAGGGGGAGGTCGAACAGGGCCATGCAGGACCGCCTTTGTGAAGGGACAGCGTGGATGATCACACCGTACGTGTGACCTCGGAGGACTCGCCAGGCCTTTGTCGTACCCCCTGTCTACGATGGCGCCATGACGTCAGCCGTGGATCTGCTGGTCAAGGACGCCGGACTGCTGCTCGTGGACGGGGAGCGGGAGATCCCGGGCGGCTGGGCGGCCGTCACGGGCGGCCGGGTCACCGCCGTGGGCACCGCGGGCAGCGAACCCGAGGCCCGTGCGACCGTCTCCGCCGCCGGCCGGCTGGTCACACCGGGGCTGGTCAACACGCATCACCACATCTACCAGAACCTCACCCGCTCCTACGCCCCCGCCGTGAACGGCACCCTCTTCGACTGGCTGACCACGCTCTACCCGCTGTGGGCCGCCCTCGACGAGGAGGCCGCCTACGTGTCCGCGTACGTCGGCATGGCCGAGCTGCTGATGGGCGGCTGCACCACGTCCTCCGACCACCTGTACGTGCACCCGCGCCCGAACCTCGTCGACGCCGAGATCCGCGCCGCCCGCGACATCGGCTTCCGCTTCCACGCCACCCGGGGCTCGATGACCCGCTCCGTCGAGGACGGGGGACTGCCGCCGAGGAGTGTCACCCAGACCACGGACGAGGTGCTCGCCGACAGCGAGCGGCTGATCAAGACCCACCACGATCCGAGGCCAGGCGCGCTGATCAGGGTCGCCCTCGCGCCCTGTTCGCCGTTCTCGGTGACCAAGGAGGTGATGACGGCGACGGCCGAACTCGCCGAGCGCCACGACGTACGCCTGCACACGCACCTCGCCGAGGACCGCGACGAGGACACGTACTGCCTGGAGACCTACGGCTGCCGTCCCGTCGAGTACTTCGAGGACACCGGCTGGATGACCGACCGCACCTGGGTCGCGCACTGCATCTACCCGAACGACGACGAACTGCGCAGGCTCGGCGCCCTGGGCGTCGGCGTGGCGCACTGCCCGAGCTCCAACATGCTGATCGGCGGCGGCACCGCGCGCGTGAAGGAGATGCGGGACCTCGGGCTGCCGGTCGGCATCGGCTGCGACGGCTCCGCCTCCACCGACCACGCCTCGCTCTGGATGGAGACCCGCAACGCCCTGCTCCTGGGCCGCTATCGGGGCGGTCCAGGCGCCATGACCGCGCGCGACGCCCTCGACCTCGCGACCCGCGGTTCGGCGCGATGCCTCGGCCGCGCCGACGAGTTGGGGCATCTTCGGCCGGGCGCGTGTGCCGACCTGGTCGTCTGGGACCTGCACGAGGTCGCCCTGGCCGGCGCGTTGAGCGATCCCGTCGAGGCGTGGCTGCGCTGCGGACCGGCAAGGGCGTGGACGACGGTGGTCGGGGGCCGGGTCCTGGTCGACCGGGGCGAACCGGTGCTGCCGGGGCTGGCGGACGCGCTGCGGGACCACGGGCGGATCGCGCGGCGGATGCAAGGGGTCGGCTGAGGCGGTGGCTCCGTCGCCGGGGGCGTCTACACCCCGCGCCGCGTCCACTCCGGCTCGGTGCGTGCCCACTCCCGTTCCCACTCCAGCAGGCGGTTGCGGTGGGCCGTATGACGAATCAAGGTCCCGCCGAGCAGCGTCAGGGCCAGTGTGCCGCCCGCCGCGCAGATGCCGAGGCTCACGGTGTGCTGCCAGATCTCGCTCACGCCCGGCGGTGGGGCGACGGCCCGGCCCTCCGAGTCGAACCACACCTTGACGGTGTCCCCGTGCCGCGTGCCCGACGGGACCCGGGCCGTGGCCGTGTGGACTCCGGTGACGGGATCGGTCCAGCGCACGTCCACGCGGTACGGGTGCTCCCGCCTGCTCTGCGTCGTGGGCAGCGTGACGGGCGTCTTCCCCACCACCTCGGCCCGTACCTGTCGGCGCTCGGCCCGCTGGGCCGCCGCGACCGACCGTGCCTCGTCGTGCGCCCACCAGCCCACGAGCGCTCCCGCGAGCGGGGCGCCGACGAACAGCAGGACCGCGACCGCCAGTGCCGTCCACGCCTCCACGACGTCCGACCGGCGGCGCAGTGGATTGCGCCGCCACCGCCAGCCGCGCACCCGGGTTCGCATGCCGACCTCCTCGACGTGACCTGAGCCGGAGGAGCCGTACCGTGTCCGGTCCGCATCGTCCCTCGGCAGCGCCTGTGTGTACGCGTGCGTACACGCATGCTGTTACCCCGAAGTCCGCACAACGTTCAGTGCAGGACCGGCCGGAAATCGCCAAGTAGATGCTGACTGAAGGAAAATCGGCCGAGAAGCGTCAGCCGAAGCGTTCGATCCGGATCCGGTCCACCGGCTGCCCGGCCGCGACCAGCAGCCGCGAGGCATGCTCGGCGAACGCGTTCGAGCCGCACACGTAGGCCTCCCACCCACCGGGCGGCAACTCCGCCAGCAGCGGCGCCACATGGGCGGCGGCCAGCCGCCCCACCGGCACACCACGCGGCGCGCCCCGCGTGAACACCGGCGTCGTCTCGGTGCCGAACTCCCGCGCATAGATGAGCTGTTCAGGGTCGCGTGCAGACACCAGCAGTCGCAACGGCACCGACAGGCCTTGCGCCCTGTGGTGCCGGACCATCGACATCAGCGGTACGACCCCGGAGCCGGCGCCGAGCAGCAGTGCGGGCCGGTCGCCCGGCCAGGCGAAGAAGCCGCTCACCGGGCCGCGCACCTCGACCCGGTCGCCGGGCCTGGCCTCGGTGTGGAACCAGCCCGAGACCTCGCCGCCCTCGACGTGGTCCAGGGTCAGCTCGATGTGCCCGGAGTCGTCGGGCGCGGACGCGATCGAGTAGTGGCGCTGGGCCGTGTAGCCGTCCGCGGCCGTCAGCCGCAGCATCAGGTGCTGGCCGGGCAGATGTCCCGTCCAGGCGGGCACCGCGAACCGGAAGGTGGCGGCGCGCGGAGTCTCGCGGCGGATCGCGGTCAGCGTGGCGGACTGCCAGTCGGCGGCGGCCTGCTCGCTGACGGCGATCCGGCCGGGCACGGCGAATCGCGTCGCGGGCGTGAAGGGCGTACGACGCGTCGAAGGCGCGGAGGTCTCAGTCACCGGCGTACCGCTGCTCGGCCCAGGGGTTACCCCGCGCGTGGTAGCCGTTCCGTTCCCAGAACCCCGGTTCGTCGTGGTCGAGGAGCCGGATGCCGGCGATCCACTTGGCGCTCTTCCAGAAGTACAGGTGCGGCACCAACAGCCGCGCAGGACCGCCGTGTTCGGGGGCGAGCGGCTGACCCTCGTACTCGAACGCGATCCAGGCCCGTCCGCCGGTCAGGTCCGCGAGCGGGAGGTTGGCGGTGTACCCCGTGTGCGAGTAGGCGACGGCATGGGTGGCCGACGCGTGCGGACGCACCACGTCGAGGAAGGCGTCCAGGGACACGCCCCCGAACCGCACCCCGAACTTCGACCAGCTCGTCACGCAGTGGATGTCACCCGCGTACGCCGACGCGGGCAGCGTGTGCGCCCGCTCCCAGTCCCAGGTGTGCGGCCGCTCGACCAGGCCGTCGATCCGGAACGTCCAGTCGGCGGCTGTCAGCTCGGGCGTGACCTCGGCGGACAGGACGGGCCAGTCGTCGCCCGCGTCGTACTGGCCCGGCGGCAGGCCCGGATTGTGGACGCGGGGGCGCCCGGTGAAGCCTCGGGTGACGTTCATACGGATCCAGCGGTGCGGGTGCGGAGTGCTTGCGTGTTCAACCGTACGTCCATGTCAGGTGTGGCCCGACCACGGGCGCCCCGCGATCATTAAGGCTGTGTGAAGTGTCCCGGCCTCCGGGAATAGCCGTCCGGCGATCTTCCTTGGACGAGACGTGCCGGTTCCGGTGGCCCGGACGACCGCCGGACCGGTGACCGTGAAGGGAGAGTGGGAGCAATGCCGAAGGCGTACGTCTACACGCGGCACGGCGGCCCGGATACCGAGGCGCTCGTCGACGTGGAGCGGCCCCGCCCGGGTGCGGGCCAGATCCTGGTGGCGGTGCGCGCCGCCGGAGTGAACCCCGTCGACTGGAAGCTGCGCGGGGGCTACCGCCGCCCAGGCGAGAGCGAGAAGACGGCCTTCCCCGTCGTGCTCGGCGGCGAGGTCTCCGGTGTCGTCGAGGAGACCGGTGAGGGCGTGACCGGATTCGCCGTCGGCGACGAGGTCTTCGGCAACACCGTGGCCGGGGGATACGCCGAGTACGCCCTGCTGCCCGCGGCGGTCACCGCGCGCAAGCCCGCCGACCTGAGCTTCACCGACGCGGCCACGCTGCCGATCGCCGCGGCCACCGCGTACGACGGTGTCCGCCAGCTCGACCTGCCCGCGGGCGCGACCCTGCTGGTCACCGGCGCGGGCGGCGGCGTGGGAGCCGCGGCGCTGCAGATCGCCCGGGCCTTCGGCCTGCGGACCGTGGGCCTCGCGAGCGAGGGCAAGAAGGACTTCGTCGAGGCACTCGGCGCCGTGCACGTGCCCTCCGGTCCCGGCTTCGCCAAGCGGGTGCGCGCCGCCGCGCCGGACGGCGTGGACGGGGTGTACGACCTGGTCGGCGACCCGGTCCTCACCGAGGCGGCCACCCTGCTCACCGACCGGTCCAAGCTGATCACCGCGGGCGCCCCGCCCCAGACCGTGGCCGACCTGGGCGGCTCCCGCGTCGAACGCGCCCGTACGTCCGCCGTCCTCGACGAACTCGCGCGGCTCGTCCTGGCCGGCGAGCTGGATCCGCATGTCACACAGACCTTCCCGCTGGCACAGGCCGGTGAGGCGCTGCGCACGGTCGAGGACGGCCACGCCCGGGGCAAGATCGTGGTCGAGGTCGCCGGATGAGCGACATGAACGGTACGGACGCGAGCGGCCCGACCGGTTCGGGCGCCGGTGGCCCGAACACCGTCGCCGGCACGGCCCACGTCCTCGACAACCCCGCCCTCGGCGCCCTGACCGGCCCGCACGCGCACTTCGCCGAGCGGCAGGGGCGGGTGCTGCGCTACCCGGCCGACGTGTCGCCGTGGCTGGCGCTGCCCGAGGACACCGACGCCGAGGACTGGGCGGATGTCGCGGCCCTCGCGGGTCCCGGCGCCGAGATCGCGCTGCCGGGCTTCCGGGGCGAGGTCCCGGAGAGCTGGGAGGTCACCTTCCGGATCGACGGCGTGCAGCTCGTCGACGACGGCCTGGCCACCGCGCCGGAACCGGAGGCCGTCCTGCTCGGCCCCGCCGACGTGCCCGAGATGCTCGACCTGGTCGAACGGACCAGGCCAGGACCCTTCCTGCCGCGGACCATAGAGATGGGCACCTACCTGGGGATCCGCCGTGACGGCGCGCTCATCGCCATGGCGGGGGAGCGGCTGCACCCGCCCGGCTGGACCGAGATCAGCGCCGTCTGCACCGACCCCGCCTTCCGCGGCGAGGGCCTGGCGACCCGGCTGATCCGCGCCGTCGCCCACGGCATCAGGGAGCGCGGCGAGACGCCCTTCCTGCACACGGGAGCACAGAACACCACCGCCATCCGGCTGTACGAGGCCCTCGGCTTCCGACTGCGCCGCAGGATCGTCTTCCTCGGGGTCCGGGTGCCCCAGACGCTGGGTCAGTCCGCGGCGGTACCCGCGTTGTAGCGCTCCAGATAGGCGGCGAACCGCTTCAGGTCCTCCTCCGGCCAGTCCGCCAGCCGTTCCCGGAAGGCGGTGCGGCGGCTGCGGGTGACCTGGGCGAGGATCTCCCGGCCCGCGTCCGTCAGGTGCAGCGTCTGGACCCGGTGGTCGTCCGGGTCCGGGTGCCGCCCGATCAGCCCGGCCCGCTCCAGCGCGGACACCTGCCGGCTGACCGTGGACTTGTCCAGCGCGTAGTGCGCCGCCAGGTCGGTGGCCCGGCAGCCGCCGCTCTCCTCCAGATGTCCGAGCAGCGTGTACGAGACCAGCGACAGCTCGGGATGCATCCGTCCGGCGGAGGCCCGGGCACGGCGGGCGAACGCCGTCATCTCGCGCTGGATGACCTCCACGGCCTCGGCCGCGTCCATGGGACCTCCCTCACTGGCTCACCTGGTTGCACAGTACAACTGGGCCGGTGGCCGCCGCCCTTCGGCCGTTCCCGACGCTGGGGTAGGGTGTGCGGGTCCGGCCGGGGTCCGTCCCGGCCGCCGTTCCTTGGAGGTGAGACCCATTACCGCTGTTCAGGTCGGGTGCTCTCGCCTCGTAGCGACGACACGGATCACCGCTCGCCGGTGACCGCGGGAGCGCCCTTCGGATCACCGAAAGGCTCTCGGCTTTCATGCCCCCTCACGCTTCCCCCGCTCTGCTGTCCACAGTCGTCACCGCCCTGCGTTCCGCCGGCTGTGTCTTCGCCGAGGACGAGGCGGAGCTGATACTCGCCGGCGCGCGCACCCCGGACGAGGTCACCGCCCTCACCGACCGCCGGATCGCCGGCGAGCCCCTCGAACAGGTCCTCGGCTGGGCCGGCTTCCACGGACTGCGCGTCACCGTCGAACCGGGCGTCTTCGTGCCCCGCCGCCGCACCGAGTTCCTCGTCGACCAGGCGCTGGCCCAGCACCCGCACGCGGCCGTGGTGGTCGACCTGTGCTGCGGCTCCGGCGCGGTCGGCGCCGCCCTGGCCGCCGCACTCGGCGCCGTGGAACTGCACGCCGCCGACATCGACCCCCCGGCCGTGCGCTGCGCCCGCCGCAACATCGCCGCGTACGGCGGTCACGTGCACACCGGCGACCTGTACGAGGCCCTCCCCGCCGCGCTGCGCGGCCGGGTCGACATCCTCGCCGCCAACGTCCCGTACGTCCCCACCGACGAGATCGCCCTGCTGCCCGCCGAGGCCCGCGACCACGAACCGCGCACCGCGCTGGACGGCGGCTCCGACGGACTCGACCTGCTGCGCCGGGTCGCCGCCGGGGCGTCCGACTGGCTCGCCCCCGGCGGCTGCCTACTCGTCGAGACCGGCGAGCACCAGGCCGACGCGGCACTCGCCGCTTTTGCCGGCGGCGCATTGACGGCTCGCCTGGCCACGGACGAGGAGTTGTACGCCCACGTCGTGATCGGCGTCATGGGCTGACAGACCGGGTCCTGTCGTCGTGCGTCTTCGACGGCCGCGCCCCTGGTGGCTTGCCTGTACGTCGACGCGGTCGAGCACCAGGCCGACGCGGCACTCGTCGTCCGTGGCGAGGCGGGCCTGACCTCCCGTCTCGCCACGGACGAGGAGTTGTACGCGCACGTCGTCATCGGCGTCATGGGCTGACGGACCGGGTCCTGTGGTCGTGCGTCTTCGACGGCCGCGCCCCTGGTGGCTGCCTGCTCGTCGAGACCGGCGAGCACCAGGCCGACGCGGCACTCGTCGTCCGTGGCGAGGCGGGCCTGACCTCCCGTCTCGCCACGGGCGAGGAGTTGTACGCCCACGTCGTGATCGGCGTCAGGGCCTGACCGGACGGGTCACGTCGTGGCGCCGCTGTCCGACGGGGAGGGCGGCGCGGAGGGGGAGGGCGGCAGCCAGCTGTGCGGGCCGCCTCGGTCCGGGCCCCCGCGCCGGTCGCCGTCCGGGCCGCCCTTGTGGTCCCAGGTGCCCATGAGGGCGTTGGTCGCGGTCCTGGTGCCGTCGTCGGCGCGGGTGCCGGCCAGGAAGGCGGTCTCGCCCTTCTTGAGGTCGTCCGCGCCGGAGCCCTTGGCGCCGTCGTGGAACACGGTGGCGTCCGAGGGCACCGTCCAGACCCACGCGGCGCCGTCGCCGCTCTTCACGGTCACCTGGTCGCCGTCGACCTTCTCGACCGTGCCGCGCTGCCAGACCCGTACCACCCACTTGCCGGTGTCCTGGTCCTTGACGGTCGCCTCGCCGTGCGCGCCCATGCCGCCGAGCCCGAACCAGCGGCCGCCGCCGTGCCGCTCGCCGGGACCGTCCGGCGACGGGGACGCCGAGGCCGAGGCCGACGCGGCCGCCGGCGAGGCACTCTCGCCGGAGCCGCCGGACGTGGCCGCGAAGGCGACCGTGCCGCCGACGGCCAGGACCGCCACGGTAGTTGCCGCGATCACCGCCCGCGCCCGGCCGGACCGGTGCCGCCAGACCCGGTCCCAGGTGGGACCCGGTGAGCGCTCGGCGCCGCCCGGGCCCGTCATCACTTCCCAGTCGGATGTCTCACCGAAAGGCCGCTCGGGCGGCTCGCCCCCGGCGGTGGGCTGCTGGTCCGGTTCGTGCGTCACGGCAAGCTCCCATCGGCCCGGCACCCCTGTGCCACGCCTAGCTGTGATTGTGGGATGCGCCCGATAAGGAGCAGGTAATCAAGAGCTGTGAGAACGGCTCCGCGGTCACTCACGTCCGTCCTGTTTCTGCACGCGCGCGATGAGCAGTGCCACGTCGTCGGAGTTGTCGGGCTGGTGGAGCGTGCGCAGCAGGAGGTCGCAGACCTCCTCCAACGGTCGGTCGGGGCCCTCGAGCAAGGACAGCAGCGCGTCCAGACGCTCGTCCAGGGGATGTTGGCGGGTCTCCACGAGTCCGTCGGTGTAGAACACGAGCCGGTCGCCGGGTTCGAGGTCGATCTCGGTCGTGGAGAAGGCCACCCCGCCCACGCCCAGCGGCGCCCCAGTGGGCAGGTCGAGCAGCTCGGGGGGCCGCCCCTCGCGCAGCCGGACCGGTGGCAGATGCCCCGCGTTGGCGATCCGGCACTGCCGCAGCTCCGGGTCGTGGACGGCGTACACACAGGTCGCGATGGAGTGGTCGAGGTCCTGTGTGATGCGGTCGAGGTGGTCCAGGAGCCGGGCCGGGTCCAGGTCCAGGGAGGCCAGTGTGGTCGTCGCGGTGCGCAGCCGGCCCATGGTCGCGGCGGCGTTGATGCCGCTGCCCATCACGTCGCCGACCACCAGCGCGGTCTTGCGGCCGTCCAGCGGGATGACGTCGAACCAGTCGCCGCCGACCTCGGTGGTGGCGCCGGCGGGCTGGTACCGGGAGGCGACCTCCAGGCCGCCGATCACCGGTGGGTGGCTGGGCAGCAGGCTGCGCTGAAGGGTCAGGGCGGTGTCGCGGGCGTTCTGGTACCAGCGGGCGTTGTCGATCTGCACCGCCGCCCGCGCCGCCAGTTCCCGCGCGAGCAGCAGGTCGTCGTCGCTGAACGGCAGCGGATTGCGGGTGCGCTTGAGGTCCAGGGCGCCGAGCACCTCGCCCCGCGCGATCAGCGGCACCGCGAGATAGGAGTGCACGCCCGCCCGGGACAGCAGTTCGGCGGCCTCGGGGGAGCGGGCGATCCGCGGCAGGTCGTCCGCCCCGACCCGCGCCACCAGCACCGGGGCGCCCGTCCGGACGCACTCGGTGACCAGGCGGTCGGGGCCGTACCGGGCCACCTGCCCCGGCGGGTCGGCCGCCCGCAGCGCCTCGGGCGCGTCCTCCGCCTGCACGGCCAGCGCCCGGATCACCGCATGCTCGGCGGGGCCCAGGCTGCTGCGCCGGCCGTCGACCACCGCCTCCAGCAGGTCGACGGCCGCGATGTCGGCGAGTTCGGGCACTGCCACGTCGGCCAGTTCGCAGGCGGTGCGGTCCAGTTCGAGGGTGGTGCCGATGCGCGCGGAGGCGTCCGCGATGAGCGCCAGCCGCCGGCGCGCGGCCTCGGCCTCGACGCCCGCGCGGTGCTGCTCGGTGATGTCCACGACCGATCCGGCGACGCCGATGACCGTGCCGACCGCGTCCTCCAGGCGGTAGAGCGAGATCGTCCAGACGTGCTCGTCGTCCGGATCGGCCGGCGTACGGCCGACGGTCTGGCGGTCGACGATCGGGCAGCCGGTCTCCAGCACCCGCCGGGCCGCGGACTCGATCGCCTCGACGTCCAGATGCGGCAGCACCTCGCGGAAGGTGCGGCCGATGTGCTCCGCGGCCGGAATGCCGTTGATCCGTTCCAGCGCCGGATTGACCGAGACGTACCGCAGATCGGTGTCCAGGACGGCGAGGCCGACCGGCGACTGCGCGACCAGCCGGGTGGACAGCGCCACGTCCCGCTCAAGGCGCCGTACCGTCGACTGGTCGGCGCACAGGCCGAGCGCGAAGATGTCGCCCTGTTCGTCAAGGAGCCGCATGTTGCGGAACTCCACGAGCCGCGTGCTGCCGTCCTTGCGCCGGATGGGGAAGGCACCGGCCCAGCTCTGCCCCGTGAGCATGACGTCGGCGAACAGCTTGACGACCAGGTCGAGATGCTGCTCGTCGACCATGATCCGGGCCGCGTACTTCCCGAGCGCCTCGTCCGCGGAGTAGCCGAACAGCTCCTCCGCCAGGGGGCTCCACAGCACGATGTGGCCCTTGGCGTCCAGCACCACCGAGGCCACGCGCAGCACGTCGAGCAGCCCGCTCGGTCCTACCGACCCGTCGCTCCCGGCCGGTGGAATCCCAGGTGCTCTCATTCCACGCACCGCCTTCGCCCCTTCGACGCGGCACGCCGTCCCCCGTGCCGACACCCCTGTTCTACCGCGCTCAACCGTCTCTGTGACGCTTTGGCCGCTCTCCTCCACCATCTCTCAACACGGCCACGGACGTCCGGTGAAGCCGTGACGACAGTACCCGCGAGGGGCTGTCGCCGACTGGACGGCCGCTGTTCTCCTATTGGTCTGTACATGCCTACGTCGGCCCGACAGACTGTCCGGCGATCTGTTTCCGCCCCCCACGGAGGAGCACTCCCTATGCCCCTGCGCGCCCGGAGACGTTGCCACGCGACGCTCACCGCCCTGCTCGCCCTGGCCACCGCGGCCGTCCTGTCCGCCGCCCCGCCCGCGTCGGCCGCCGACACCTGGACCGAGGTGGGCTCCGACCGGGCCGACCCGCTGACCGAGAGCCAGGGTCTGACCTCCGTGGAGGTCCCGGCGAACAGTGCCAACCGCTACACGGGCATCGGCACCATCCCCGTCGGCGTCAGCGTCCGCGGCTGGAACCACGTCGGCGACCCCGACGCCTCCTACAACGGCTACTACGTCGAGCCGTACCAGGCCGACTCGGGCACCGCGAAGATGTACCGCGTGCAGGCACCGGGCGGGGCCTGGTCGGAGTACGTGCACACGCTCAGCCCCGGCGAGGCCCTCAACAACTCCTGGGTCGCGATCTCGCCCGACGGCCAGTGGATGCTGTCCGGCGAGTACGGCACCATGAGCCGCTTCCTGGTCTTCCCGACGCCCGGCGTCAACGCGAGCACCTCGCCCTCGGCGAACCTCCCGCAGGTCTCCGTCGTCAACCTCGACCACCCCGTGCGTGACGTGCAGGGCTGCGACTTCTCCGGCGCGACCACGCTTCTGTGCTCCTCCGACGACCCGGCGGGCACGCTGTTCGGCATCACCAAGCCGCTCCTCCAGGTCGACCTCTCCGCCCAGCCCAGCGGCAGCGGGGACGTCTCCGGCCACGTCACGGCCCTGCGCCAGCTCCCGCTGCGCAGCGGCTGCTCCGGCACCTTCGAGGCCGAGGGCATCGACTACGACCGCCGTACCGGCACCCTGCGCGTGATCGTCGTGTCGCCGGGCTTCTGCGTGCTGACGGACAGCAAGACGTACCGCTTCACCAAGAGCTGAGCCGCTCGCTCTCGACAAGAGCCGATCCGCTCGCTGGTCCGGTGCGGACGGGAGTGCTTGTCTGGTGATGTGGCGCGGTTCGCGGGGAACCCGCGGTGCCGCGCCACATTCACGAGAGGAGCGATCACATGGACCGGGAGCGACAGCACGAGGAACCCGTCTCCCTCGAGATCAGCGGGTGCAGCAAGGAGGACGCCCGGATCGTGTTCGACACGCTCGCCACGTGCTTCGAGTCCGACCGGGGCGCCGACGAGGCCCCGCAGCAGCTCCACGAGACCCGGCCGATGGTGTGGCTCGGCACGTTCGAGGTCACCGACAAGCACACCTGCCCACCGCCCGCCCGGCTCGCGTCCTCCGTCGAGGCCGACGCCCAGGGCGGCTACTGGGCGATCGAACGACTGCGCTCCACCCTCGACTCCCTCTTCACGGTCCGCGACCTCGCCTCGGCCTCCGGGGACCAGGAGCGCGAACTGCACGTACGGCTGGAGAGCCGCTGACCGGCCGGACATCCGCTATCCCTTGAGCAGGCCGAGCACGGCACGCCGGTAGACGGCGTGCACGACGGGCAGGTCCGCGAGGCGGGCCCGCTCGTCGACGCCGTGCAGCCCCTCGTACCGCACCCCGAAACCGGCCGTCGCCGGGATGCCCTCACCGGCCAGCAGGTTGCCGATGTTCGATGGTCCGGCAGTCTTCGCCCGAACCGTCAGCCCTTCCCGCGCGGCCGCGTCGAGCAGCGCGGCGGCGGGTTGCTGGTCCGCGCCCAGTCGGTACGCCGGCCAGGCGGCCACCGGCGTGATCACGGACGGCCGCGGCGTCGGCACCGACGCGTCCAGCTCGGCCACCGCGCGCCGGACCAGCGCCTCGGCCGCGCCGGCGGCGAACCCCGGCGTCGTGCGCACATCGACGCCCAGCTCACAGGCGCCCGGCACCACCGAGAAGCCCTCGCCCCCGTGGCAGAAGGTCACCGTCAGCTTCGGCGGAAGCGGGAACTCGCCCTTGACGCCGGGCAGTTCGGCCTCCTCCAGGAGTCGCACCAACCGCGCCGCCCGAGAGACCGCACCCGGCGTCGTACGCCTCGACCCGGAGTGGCCGGAGTCCGCGTGCACGGTGATCGTGGCCCGCCACAGCCCGCGTCCGCCGACCACGACCTCGTCCGGCCCCGGATAGCCGATCAGCACCCCGGCCGGACGCTCCGCCGTCGGGTCCGCGAGGTAGGCGCGGGCGCCCCCGAAACCGCCGGTGTGCTCGTCGGCGTCGAGCAGGACGGCGAGGCCGCCGCGCAGACCGTCGGCTCGTTCGCGTACTTCGGCGGCGATACGGCAGAACAGCGCCGCCGCCAGCTTGGAGTCGGCCGCGCCCCGCCCCCGCAGCCAGCCGTCCACCACGTCCCCGCGGTCCGGCGGGAAGGACCAGGCGCTCTCGTCGCCGTAGGGGGCGGTGTCCACGCAGGCGTCCAGTGCCCACCACGGCCCCGGCCGGGCACCGGCGACCTCCACCAGCAGGGCGACCGGCCGCCCGTCGTCGTGGAGCCGCCGGTACGGCAGGTCGTGGGCGCCGAGCCAGTCCTCCAGGACGCCGAGGACGGGTCCGTAGTCGTCGATGCCGCCGCGGCTCGGGCGGCGGATCAGCTCCTGGGCGAGGTCGACCACCTCGGCGTCCGCGGTCCTCATGAGGCCACTGTGCCCCCGGGTGTCCGGTGTCACCCGCCCTCGTTTATGCAACTAGTTGCAAAACAAGCGGCGGACCTCTACAAAAGAAGGCACCACACCCCGCACGGAGGGCCCGACGATGAGCCGCTACCCGCACCTGCTGAGCCCGCTCGACCTGGGCTTCACCACGCTGCCCAACCGCGTCCTGATGGGCTCGATGCACGTCGGCCTGGAGGAGGCCGAGCGCGGCTTCGAGCGCATGGCGGAGTTCTACGCCGAGCGGGCGCGCGGGGGAGTCGGGCTCATCGTCACCGGCGGCATCGCGCCCAACGACGCGGGACGGCCGTACGCGGGCGGCGCGAAGCTCACCACCGACGCCGAGGCCGAGCAGCACACGGTGGTCACCGAGGCCGTGCACCGCGCGGGCGGCCGGATCGCGCTCCAGATCCTGCACTTCGGGCGGTACGCCTACCACCAGGATCTGGTCGCGCCGAGCCCGCTCCAAGCGCCCATCAGCCCTTTCCCGCCGCGTGAGTTGACCGACGCGGAGGTCGAGGAGACGATCGACGACTACGTCCGCACCGCCCGCCTCGCCCGCCGGGCCGGGTACGACGGCGTCGAGATCATGGGCTCCGAGGGCTACCTCATCAACGAGTTCATCGCGGCGCAGACCAACCACCGCACCGACCGCTGGGGCGGCGCATACGAGAACCGCATGCGCTTCCCGGTCGAGATCGTGCGCCGGGTGCGCGAGGCCGTCGGCGACGACTTCATCCTCGTCTACCGTCTGTCCATGCTGGACCTGGTCCCCGGCGGCTCCACGCTCGACGAGGTGATCACCCTCGCGAAGGCCGTCGAGGCGGCCGGGGCGACGATCATCAACACCGGCATCGGCTGGCACGAAGCCCGCATCCCCACCATCGCCACCTCGGTCCCGCGCGGCGCCTACACCTGGGTCACCAAGAAGCTCATGGGCCAGGTGTCGGTCCCGCTCGTCACCACCAACCGCATCAACACCCCCGAACTCGCCGAGGAGTTGCTCGCCGACGGCTGCGCGGACATGGTCTCCATGGCCCGCCCGATGCTCGCCGACCCCGCCTTCGTCAACAAGGCCGCGGCCGGCACGCCCGAGGCCATCAACACCTGCATCGGCTGCAACCAGGCCTGCCTCGACCACACCTTCAGCGGCAAGATCACGTCCTGTCTGGTGAACCCGCGCGCCTGCCACGAGACCGAACTGGTCCTGGCGCCCACGAGGTTGCGCAAACGCGTCGCCGTCGTCGGCGCGGGCCCGGCCGGACTCGCGTGCGCGGTCTCCGCCGCCGAACGCGGACACGAGGTCACGCTCTTCGACGCCGCGAGCGAGATCGGCGGACAGCTCAACGTCGCCCGACAGGTCCCGGGCAAGCAGGAGTTCGACGAGACGCTGCGCTACTTCCGCACCCGGCTCGACGAGCACGAAGTGGACGTACGCCTCAACACGCCGGTCGCGACAGGGGACTTGGCCGACTTCGACGAGGTGGTCGTCGCCACCGGCGTCACCCCGCGCACCCCCGACATCCCCGGCGTCGACCACCCGAGCGTCGTCGGCTACCTCGACGTCCTGCGCGGCGAGGCGACCGTCGGCGACCGCGTCGCGATCCTCGGCGCGGGCGGCATCGGCTTCGACGTCGCCGAGTACCTCACCGACGGCGGCGACAAGGCGAGCGAGGACCCGTCGACGTACTTCCGGCAGTGGGGCGTCGACATGGAATACCGCGCGCCCGGCGGCCTGACCGCACCCGAGCGGACCGCCCCGCCCCGCACGGTGCACCTGCTCCAGCGCAAGGAGACCAAGGTCGGCGCGGGCCTCGGCAAGACCACCGGCTGGATCCACCGCGCCGAACTCAAGCACCGGGGCGTCACCATGGTCCCGGGTGTCCGCTACGACCGCATCGACGACGCCGGACTGCACGTCACCGTCGGCGAGGAGAGCACGGTCCTGCCCGTCGACACGATCGTGCTGTGCACCGGACAGGAACCGCGCCGGGGCCTGTACGAGGAACTGGTCGCCGCGGGCCGCGCCGCGCACCTGATCGGCGGCGCCGACGTGGCCGCCGAACTGGACGCCAAGCGGGCGATCAAGCAGGGCACCGAGGTTGCCGCCGCCCTGTAGGGCCCGTCCCTAGGATGACCGCATGTCACTCCCGCACGCGATCCTCACCGCCCTGCTCGAAAAGCCGTCCTCGGGGCTGGAGCTGACCCGCAGGTTCGACCGGTCGATCGGCTACTTCTGGTCGGCCACGCACCAGCAGATCTATCGCGAGCTGGGAAAACTGGAGGCCGAGGGGCAGATCAGGGCGCTGCCGACCGAGCAGCCCGCCCGCGGTCAGAAGAAGAGCTACGAGGTGCTGCCCGCGGGCCGCGCCGAACTGGCCCGCTGGACGTCCGCCGCCCACGACCCCAAGCCGCTGCGGGACACGATGCTGCTCAGGCTGCGCGCGGCGGCCGTGGTCGGCACGGCGGGCGTGGAGATCGATCTGCGCCGCCATCTCGACCTGCATCAGCGGCAGTTGGCGGAGTACGAGGAGATCGAGCGGCGCGACTTCCCGCCCGGCAAGGACGGTCCCCAGGACCGGTTGCGCCACCTGGTGCTGCGGGCGGGCATCGACCTGGAGACCTTCTGGACACGGTGGCTCGCGCATGCGGTGGAGGAGTTCGCCGAACTGCCCGATGTCGAGCTGCCCGATGTCGAACCGGCCGATGCCGAACCGGCCCGTGTCGAACCGCCGTCGGCCGGACTCCCGGGTGCCGGGCGGGCCTGAGCCCGCCCGGTCTCAGAGCCGGTAGGGCTTGGCGCGGCGGCGCAGGACCCAGGCGGTGGCGATGACACCCGCCCCCACCAGGGCACTGCCCGCGGTCAGGGTGAGCGTCCCGTAGTCCTTGACCGCGCCGCCGATCCCGCCCATGACACCGCGCGAGGGGGAAGCCGAGGCCGTGGCGGAGATGGTGGGTGTGGAGGCGGCCGACACGATCACGGACTGGGTGCCCGCGGTGCTCCTGGCGCCGCCCGAGCAGATGACCACGACGGTGTACGTGCCGGGGTTCACCGTCTGCCAGGCCGCGGACTGGAGGCCGGTCGTGCCCGAGAGGGCCACCTGCCGGCCCTGGGCGAAGTTCGCCTGGCTGCTGTTGAGCAGCGAGGCCGTGCCCCAGCTGCCGCTGCTGCTGGTCTGTGAGCAGGTGGCGGTCGTCACCGAGACCGTGGACCCGCTCGTGCTCACGGAGATCCCCGATCCCGCGGCCGCGGCCGGGCCGGCGGTCAGGGCCAGGGGGAGCGCGACGGCGGCCGCCGCGGTGCGGAGGGGTGGACGAGTCATGCGCATGGGAGCCTCCGACGGCACGGTTGGCGGGACATCCCTAGCGCCGCCGAGGGTTGGGGAACGCCCGTGCTGCCTCAGGGGCAGCCAATGTGCTCCCGGCCCGTCCCGCATGCGGAGCGCCACCGGGCAGGTGACGGATTCCTTCGTCCGGCCCATGCGCGCTCCGCCGTCAGGAGGCCGTCGTGCAGGTGACCTCCGGTGACCAGCCGCCCCAGGTGCCGTCGGGCAGCTTGGCCCGGATCCGCACCCGATGGCTGACGCCCGCGTCCTTGCCGATGTAGAAGGAGTAGGTGGCCTTGTCGCGCGGCGGGTTCCCGCCGTACACGAGCGAGGTGGCGGTCTGTCCGTCGAGCCGGATCTCGTACTCGGTGACCACGCCGTCCGTGCGCGGCGGGACCCAGGAGAGGTCGATGTAGTACGCCCCGTCGTCGCGGTGGGTGGTCGCGCGGAAGGCGGTGGGCGCGGTGTTGCGGCCGTCGTCGGTACCCGGCGTGGTGAGGCGGACGGTGGCGCCGGGCGGCGAGAGGTTGTCGGCCGCGTCCCGGGCCCGGACGCTGAAGGCGTAGTGCGTGCCCGGCCGCAGCCCCGTCACCACGGTCGCCGTCTGGTTCCCGCCGACACTGTGGATCTTCGTGGTGCCCTGGTAGACGTCGTACGACAGCACCGCGCGGTCGTCCTTCGAGGCGGACCAGGAGAGCTGGACGGCCCGGCTGCCGACCGCCTTGCCCTCGGTGGCGCCCGGGCGGGTGGGGGGCTCGGCGTCCGCCGCCACGGCCGCGGGGGTCGTGGCCCGGACCTCCCTGCTGCGCGGGCCGAGCAGGTCCTCGCCGCTGCGGGCCCGGACGGAGAAGACGTACCCGGTGGCCGGCTTGAGCCGGATGACGTCCACCATGCGCTCGGAGGCCGGCACCTCCTGGACCTTGGTGGTGCCCCGGTACACCTCGTAGGAGGTGACGGGCGGGTCCGCGGTCACCGCGTTCCACATCACGTGCACGCTCGTGGAACTGCCCGCCACCGCGGTGACGCCGACCGGCGCCCCGGGGAGCCGGCCGCCGTCATCGGTGTCGGAGCCGCCCCAGGCGCAGGACGCGAGCAGGGCCACGGCCGCGCAGGCCGTGGCGGCTGTGCGCAGGAGTAGGACGACACGACGCACGACTCTGCCTCCCCGGACGGCGCGACGGCAATGGTCCGGACCAATATGACCCGGCTGACGTGGTCGCATCAAGAGGGCGTGCGGTGGTCGGACCGTGGGCGGGCGATGCGCGGACGACGGGCGGACCCGTTGGTGACCGCCTATGAAGGTTTCGTATGCTGAAGCTTCTGACGGCCGAACATCCTTTGAGGGCTGGGGAGTTCGGGCCGGTGGCGCGGGCCGCTGTCGTCGCTGATCCCGCGCCTGACGTGGGCGGCCGGGCGGCCGGAGCCGATACGGGCTCAGGCGCCCGGCCCCTGCCGGAAGTTCGGGGACAGGGGCCCGCCGACGGGGTCGTGCACCGTACGGCCCCCCAACGGTGGCCGCATGATCGCAACGGCACCAGGGTGGGCTGAGTGTCCGTCAGTGTCCCCCAGGAGAGGCTTCCTTATCGTGCGTGTCCAGTCGCTGACACTGGCCGCGGCAAGCGCCGCCCTGCTCACCCCCACGACCGTGCCCGCCGCCGCGCACCACATCGAGCAGGAGCCGGTGGTGTGGCGCGAGGGCGCCGTGACCGCCGCGGACCTGCTGGCGAAAGCGCGTGACTGCACCCAGGTCTCCCGCGGCCGCTACCGCAGCGACGACGGCAAACCGGCCGACATCCCGGTCTGTGGCACCCGGGACGCCGTCTTCTGGAAGGCCGACATGGACATCGACTGCGACGGGCGCCCCACCGCCCGCTGCAACCGCCGTACCGACCCGCTCTTCTCCGACATGACCGCCTACCAGCAGGCCGACGGGCGTCACCTGAGCGCCGAGCAGCTGCCCTACATCGTCGTGCCCATGGTGAGCCGGATCTGGAACCACCGCGACCACGGGGTGCGCGGGGGCTCGGTCGCCGCCGTCGTCTACCGGGACCGCGTGCAGTACGCCGTGGTCGGCGACGTCGGCCCGCACGACATCATCGGCGAGGCGTCCTACGCCACCGCCCGCGGCCTCGGCATCGAGCCGGACCCGCGCGGCGGCGGTACGGCCTCCGGCGTCACCTACATCGTCTTCAAGGACTCCCAGGTCAAGCCGATCGAGGACCATGCCGCGGCGGTCGCCACGGGGGAGCGGTTGGCGAAGATGTTCGTGAAGGGCAAGTGAGCCGAGGCCTGTCGCGCCGAGGTGGTGTGAGCCGAGGTCCTCGGCGAGGGCGCCGGCGGACTCCTCCGGGTCCGCCGGCGCCGCCCGTTCACGCCTTGCGGTAGGTGTACGCCTCCCCGGCCGCCGCCTCCACCGCCGCCAGGTCGGCGCCCGTCGACGCCGTGACGACCGCCGCCACCGCGCCCTCGACGAACGGGGCGTCCACCAGGTGCGTGTCGGGCGGGAGTTCGTCGCCCTCGGCGAGCAGGGCCTTCACGGTGAGGACCGCGCTGCCGAGGTCGGTGAGGATCGCGACCCCGGCACCCCGGTCCACGGACGCGGCAGCCGCGGCGATCAGCTCCGAGCTGGTGCCCAGGCCGCCGCCCTCGGTGCCACCCGCCGCGGCGACCGGCACATCGGTGCCGCCACCGGCCAGGCCCTTCGCCAGCTCGGCCACCGACGTCGCGACCTCCGCGCTGTGCGACACCAGCACGATCCCGACCAGCTTGCCGTCACTCACCGTCCGCCTCCGCCAGGGCCGCGATCAGCAGGGACGCCGAGGTGGCCCCGGGATCCTGGTGCCCGATGCTGCGCTCGCCGAGATAGCTCGCCCGACCCTTGCGCGCCTGCAAGGGCGTGGTCGCCAGCGCACCCTCCTCGGCGGCGGCCCGGGCCGCGCCGAAACCGTCCGGGAGCGCGTCCACGGCCGGCACCAGGGCGTCGATCATGGTCTTGTCGCCCGGCGCGGCACCGCCGAGCGCCATGACCGCGTCCACCCCGGCCCGCAGCGCCTGGGCGAACTCCGCCTCGCTCACCTCGCCGGCCTCCCCGAGTGCCTTGCCGGTACGGCGCAGCAGCGTCCCGTACAGGGGCCCCGACGCGCCGCCGACCGTCGAGATCAACGTCCGTCCGGCGAGCGCCAGGACCGCCCCGGGCGTGTCCGGCGCCTCCTTCTCCAGCGTCGCGGCCACGGCACGGAAACCGCGCTGCAGATTGCTGCCGTGGTCCGCGTCCCCGATGGGGGAGTCGAGGGAGGTGAGCCGCTCCGCCTCACGGTCCACGGAAGCGGCGGTCGCCGTCATCCAACGGCGGAAGAAGTCGGCGTCGAGCACGGGATCTCCTTGCGTGGTAGGTGAGTTGCGGTCGCCGGTCCCCCTGTCACACGCCCCAGCGCAGCCCCGGCGTCTTCACCGGCGCGTCCCACAGCCGCAGCGTCTCCTCGTCGATCTGGCACAGCGTGACCGACGCGCCGGCCATGTCCAGCGAGGTGACGTAGTTGCCGACGAGCGTGCGGGCGACGGCGACACCGCGGGCGGCGAGCACCCGCTGCACCTCGGCGTTGAAGCCGTACAGCTCCAGGAGCGGGGTGCCGCCCATGCCGTTGACCAGGACGAGGACCGGGTTGCGCGGGGGCAGGTCCTCCAGGATCGCGTTGACCGCGAAGTCGGCGATCTCGCCCGAGGTCATCATCGGCCGCCGCTCCCGGCCGGGCTCGCCGTGGATGCCGACCCCCAACTCCAGCTCGCCGGCGGGCAGATCGAAGGTCGGCGTGCCCTTGGCGGGCGTGGTGCCGGCGGTGAGCGCGACCCCGAAGCTGCGGGAGTTCTCGTTGACCTGCCGGGCGATCGACGCCACCTGCTCCAGCGGCTGCCCCTCGTCGGCGGCGGCGCCCGCGATCTTCTCGACGAACAGGGTCGCGCCGGTACCGCGCCGGCCGGCCGTGTAGAGACTGTCGGTGACCGCCACATCGTCGTTGACCAGCACCTTGGCGACCTGGATGCCCTCGTCCTCGGCCAGCTCCGCGGCCATGTCGAAGTTGAGCACGTCACCCGTGTAGTTCTTCACGATGAACAGCACACCGGCCCCGCTGTCCACGGCCGCCGCCGCGCGCACCATCTGGTCCGGCACCGGGGAGGTGAAGACCTCGCCGGGACAGGCGGCGGAGAGCATGCCGGGACCCACGAATCCGCCGTGCAGCGGCTCGTGCCCCGAGCCGCCGCCGGAGATCAGGGCGACCTTTCCGGCCACGGGAGCGTCCCGCCGTACGATCACGCGGTTCTCCACGTCGACGGTGAGCTCGGGGTGGGCCGCCGCCATGCCCCGCAACGCGTCCGCCACCACGGTTTCCGGGACGTTGATCAACATCTTCATCGGTACCTCCTGGTGTGCACGGCAGACGGGTGTCCGGCCTGTTCCTCACTGGTCAGAGTAGGCGAGATCGAGTGTCGGGCCAGGGGGTGGGCAGCGGTCGGAAGCAGGTCACCTGGCCGATGCACGATCATGACCGCGCGGCAGAGGGTTGATCGGACAGTCGGGGGCGCCCATGACCGTCGCGCGTCAACAGGAGAGCAGAGAGTCCTCACGATGATCAACCGTCGTAACGTTCTCAAGTCGTCCAGCGCCCTGGCGTCCGGCGGCTTCGTGCCCGTGGCCGCGCGGGCCAAGCCCCGTTCGGTTGGCGGGTCCGGTCTCCGGCCAGGTCAGCGGTACGTCGACGTCCCCGGCGGCCGGGTCTGGGTGAACGTCGTCGGCAGCGGCCGACGCCCCGCGCTGCTGGTGCTGCACGGCGGACCCGGCGCGGGCCACGACTACCTGGAGTCCCTCGGTGACCTCGCCACCGACCGGCCGGTCGTCTTCTACGACCAGCTCGGCTGCGGTCACTCGGACAAGCCCGACAACCCCGCGCTGTGGCGGACCGACCGGTTCGTCGCCGAACTGGAGGCGGTCAGAAGCGCGTTGGGCCTGCGCCACTTCCATCTGTACGGCCACTCGTGGGGCGGCTGGCTCGCCATCGAGTACCTGCTCCGCCGCCCCCGCGAGGTGGGCGCCGTCGTCCTGGCCAGCACCTCGTCCAGCGCGCCCCGGTTCGCCGCGGGCACCCGGCAGTTGCGCACGCTCCTCCCGGCCGACGTGCAGAGCGTCCTGGACGAGTACGAGGCGAGGGGCGACTACACCGCGCCCGAATACCTCGACGCGGTGAACGTCTTCTACGCCACCTTATTCTGCCGTCTCGACCCGTACCCCGAGGCCCTGCTGCGCAGCAGGGCCTCGAGCGGGTCGAGTTCCCCCACAGCGCGCACATGGCGATGTGGGAGGACCGGGAGGCCTATATGCGGACGCTCTCGTCGTTCCTGTCGAAGTGGGACCGGGTTCGCTGATCCGCGTGAAGCCCGGGGAGTTGGGCACTCGGAGGACGCCGGTCACCGAGGCCGCATTTTCCGGAGGAGTTGTTTTCACGTGAATGAGAATGTTTGGGATTACCAGTCGACCGCCGACCGTCTTGCGAGTGTCGACCTCACTGGTTACAAGGTAGAGGCCACGGACGGCAGTATCGGCAAGGTCGACAAGCATTCCGACGAGGTCGGCGACGCCTATCTGGTGGTGGACACCGGTGTGTGGATCTTCGGCAAGGAGGTCCTGCTCCCGGCGAGCACGGTCATCAGGATCGACTCGGACGACGAGAAGGTGTTCGTCGACCGCACCAAGCAGCAGATCAAGGACGCCCCCGAATTCGACCGCGAGAAGCACCTCGGGGACCCGGGCTACCACGATGAGCTGGGCGCCTACTACGGCACCGACACCCCGCGCGGCGGCCCCGACATGGGCACCCCGCGCAGCCCCATGGTCTGATCCGTCGCACCTCGGCCCCGGGACTTCCAAGAAGTCCTGGGGCTGTCGCGTGCCCGCTGTCCTGTGCGGGCTCAGGCGTCGCTGCGGGGCAGCCGGACGACCTGGACGAAGAAGTCGTCGATCTGGCGGACGGCGGCGATGAACTGGTCCAGGTCGACCGGCTTGGTGACATAGGCGTTGGCGTGCAGCTTGTAGCTGCGCAGGATGTCCTCCTCGGCCGCCGAGGTGGTGAGGATGACCACGGGGATGTGGGCGAGTTCGGGGTCCGACTTGATCTTCTCCAGGACCTGCCGGCCGTCGTACTTGGGCAGGTTGAGGTCCAGCAGGATGAGGCCGGGGCGGGGCGCGTCCGTGTGGTCGCCGCGCTGGTAGAGGAAGTCGAGGGCCTCCTCGCCGTCCCGTACGACGTGCAGCGTGTTGCCGATCTTGTTGTCCTCGAACGCCTCGCGGGTCATCAGCTCGTCGCCGGGGTCGTCCTCCACGAGCAGGACGTCGATGGTGGCGGCGGGGGGAGTGGTCATGTCAGGGCCTTCTTCTCGGTGCGGGGGTCGGAGGCGTCCGCCGGGACTGCGGCGAACGGGAGGGTGAAGCAGAAGCGGGTGCCCTCGGTACGGCCGGTGTCGAGCCAGATCGTGCCGCCGTGGTACTCCACGATCTTCTTGCACAGGGCAAGGCCGATGCCGGTGCCGCCGTACGCGTCTCTGCTGTGCAGCCGCTGGAAGATGACGAAGACCTTCTCGGCGAACTCCGGGGGGATGCCGATGCCGTTGTCGGTGACGTACACGAGCCAGGTGTCCGGCCGGTCGGGGTCCACGGCACAGGTGATCGTCACGTGCGGCGGGCGGTCCGGGTCGCGGAACTTGAGGGCGTTGCCGATGAGGTTCTGCCACAGCATGGCCAGCAGGGTGGGGTCGCCGACGATCTCGGGCAGGGTGTCCGGGCGGTCGACGCCGGCGCCGGACTCCTCGACGGCCACCGTCAGGTTCGACAGGGCCTTGTCGAGGGCTTGATCGAGGCCTACGGGCACTTGGGCGTCGTTGACGCGGCCGACCCGGGAGAAGGTGAGCAGGTCGTTGATGAGGACCTGCATGCGCTTGGCGCCGTCGACCGCGAAGTCGATGTACTGCAGGCCCCGTTGGTCGAGCTGGTCGCCGTACCGCTTCTCCAGCAGCTGACAGAACGAGGCGACCTTGCGCAGCGGCTCCTGGAGGTCGTGCGAGGCGACATACGCGAACTGCTCCAACTCGGCGTTGGAGCGGCGCAGTTCGACGGCCTGGGCGTCCAAGTCGGCGGCCTGCCGGGTCAGGACGTCCCGCTGGCTGCGGGAGGCCGCCAGCTCGGCGACGATCTGCTGCCGCATGCCCTCGACGTCCGCGGCCACCGCGGCCAGGTCCGCAGGACCGCCGCCCTTGATGACGTGGTCGAAGTCCCCGCCGGCCACCTGCCGGGACGCCTCGCGCAGCGACTCCAACGGGCGGGTGACGAGCAGGCGCACGAGGATCGCGAGCGTGAGCCCGGTCAGCACGAAGAGAACCACGATGCCGGTGAGGACCGCGTTGCGGACATTTCGCTCGTGCGCCAGATTCCGCCGGCCGTCGTGGACCGCCCGCGCCAGGTCCCGGTCCTGTTTCGTCCACAGGGCGCGCAGGTCGTCGAACTTCACCTTGCCGCGGTCGGCGGTGTGCTGGTCGATGGTTCGCGGCCGGCCGGGGGTGACGGAGGCGGCGAGGGGGTCCGCATAGGTGTCGCGCCAGTCGGCGGCGCCTCGCTGGACCGCGTCGAGGTCGGCGAGGAGCGCGGGCCGGTCGGCGACCAGGGAGCGCAGTCGGGCGGCCACCCGGGCCTCGTCCCGCCTGCCCTGGGTGTAGGGCTCCAGGAACTGCCGGTCGGCGGCGATCGCGTACCCCCGGACGCCGGTCTCCTGGTTCACCAGGGTCGCCTGCAGCCGGTACGCCTCCGTCTGGGCCGGCTGGACCTGCTCCAGCAGCTCGTCGGTCACCCGTGCCGTCCGGTCCAGCAGGCTCGCGCCCACCGCGGTGCCGATCACGACCACCAGCATCATGAGGGCCAGGACCAGGTAGAACCAGCTCTGCACCGTGAGCCGGCGCCCGATCCATGTCCTGCTCGCCCCGTCCGTCATGCTTCGGTCCCGCACTGCTCGCCCCACTCGCTCAGTTCCAGCACAGGTGCACCAGGGCCACGTCGTCGGCCAGACCGCCCTGTGATTCGGCCAGGCCGCCGACCCGCTCGATCAGCCGGTCGGCGAACGGTTCCGGCGCCAGCGCGGCCTCCTCCTGGGCAAGGGCCAGAAGACCCGCCTCGCCCAGCCGCTCGGCGCCACGGCCGACATGTCCCTCGAAGAGGCCGTCCGTGAACAGCACGACCCCCGCGCCCGCAGGCACCTCCACCTCGGTCATCGGCCACGACGCTCCTCCGGGTACCACCCCCAGCGCCGGACCGCCGGGCGGCTCGACCCACTCCACACCATGATCGGTGCGCAGCAACAATCCGTGGTGGCCGGCCCGTACCACCCGGGCCCGCTCCTGGCCCGGCACGACGGAGAGGCTGACGAGTGTCGCGAAGACCTCGTCGCGGGCGCGCTCCGCGAGCAGGATCTCCTCCAGGCGGCTGATCTGCTCGGCTCCGGTGACACCGCAGAGCACCAGGGTCCGCCAGGCGATCCGCAGGGCGACGCCCAGAGCCGCCTCGTCCGGTCCGTGCCCGGAGACGTCCCCGACCACCGCGTGCACCGTGCCGTCGGCGGTCTGCACGATGTCGTAGAAGTCACCGCCGAGGAGCGCCTGGGCCCGTCCGGGAAGGTAGCGGGCCACGACGTCGACGTCGTCGCAGTGCAGCAACGGGCGGGGCAGCAGCCCCCGTTCGAGACGCGCGTTCTCCTGCGCCTGCATCCGACTGGCCTGGAGCGCCACCGCGGACTGCTCCGCCTGCTTGCGCTGGATCGCGTAGCGCACCGCCCGCCCGAACAGCTCGGGTTCGACGCGCCCCTTGACGAGGTAGTCCTGCGCGCCGCCCGCGACCGCGGCGAGGCCGGTCAGTTCCTCGGCGAGCCCGGTGAGCACCACGATGGCGACCTGGTCGGCGTACGCCTTGACGCGGGAGACCGCCTCCAGGCCCTGGGCGTCCGACAGATGCAGATCGAGCAGTACGCAGTCGGGCAGCCCCGCGGCCAGGACGTCGGCGGCCTCCGCCATCGACCGCACCCACCGCAGCCGCATCTTCAGGGTGCTGTCGGCGACGAGTTCCTCCACCAGAAGGGCGTCGCCGGGGTCGTCCTCGATCAACAGGACGGACGGCTCCCGCCATTCCCACTCCGCGGCGCCATCCTCCCGCGCACGCGACGCTGGTTCGGCGTCCCCAGCGGACGTCGACATCATGCTTGTGACCTTCCTGCCCTCACACGCCGCGGATCTCGGTGCCGTCGCCGCACGACGACAGCCGAGAGGATAACCACACCGAGCGGCCGACCCTTTCAGTTCCTTCACCGGATGTACAAGTTCACGCCGGTTCAAACCTGAGCCGGATCTCTCCGCTCGACGGCTCAGCTGAACAGAGCCGCGATCAGCGCGATGTCGTCGTCCTTGTTGTGTCCGAAACGCGCCAGGAGGAGATCGCACAGTTCCTCCAGATCCTCCGGTCCATCGGCCACCGCGTCACGGAACTCGGTCAGTGTGGTGTCGAGATGGGCGGTGCGCACCTCCACGAGGCCGTCGGTCACCATGAGCAGGCGGGTGCCGGGCGGGGCGTCCAGGACGGTGGGCGGCGGATGGGGCAGGCCGAGGCCGAGGAGGGGGCCGTGCGCGTGGTGGAACCGCGGTCCCTCCCTCGGGTCGATCACCAGTGGGGGGATGTGGCCGGCGTTGGCGATGTGCAGCCGGTGGTCGTCCGGCGTGACGAGAACCAGGCAGAGGGTGACCGTGATGCCGGGCTGGGACTGGCCGAGGAGGGTCTCCAGGCGTTCCAGCACGTGGTGGGGCGGGTGGCCCTCGATGGCGTACGCGCGCAGCGCGTGGCGCACCTCACCCATGACGGTCGCGGCGGTCACCGAGTGCCCCACGACGTCCCCGATTGCCAGCAGCAGTCCGTTGACCGTCCGCACCGCCTCGTAGAAGTCCCCGCCGATCTCGGCGTGTTCGGAGGCGGGGACGTAGCGGAAGGCCAGGTCGATGCCGGGGACCGTGGGCAACTCCTTGGGCAGGAAGGAGCGTTGCAGGGCCAGCCCGAGGGCGTGTTCCTCGTTGTAGGTCCGCAGCGCCTCCAGGGCCAGGGCGCTCGCGTTGACCACCTGCTGGAGGAGCTGCTCGTCGTCCGCGTCGCTCAGGGCCGCCGCGGGCACGGCAAGGCAGACGGGCGGCCGGCCGCGCTTGGTGCGGGCGACCGCGAGCGCGATCTCGCCCTGGAGGTGGTCGGCCGGCAGCAGCGCCCGCCACTGGCCGTGCGGGACCCGGACGACCCTGACCCCGGTGTCCTGGTTCAGCCCGAGCGCCGCCAACTGGTCGAGCAGGCCCGGCTGGGCGGGATGGATGCGTACGGGGGTGAGCGGGTCGTCGATCATGCTGTGCACGGCCTGCGCCTGCGGTGAGAGGAAAACGGCGCTGGCCGGACTGCCCAGGACACTTGCCGCGCCACCGGTCGCCGCCGACGCGAAGGAGTGGAAGCCGACGGCGCTGTAGACGTCCAGCGTCGCCGTGTTGAGCGCGATGAGGCGTTGCGCCAGCCGCTCGGCGCGCTGGCGGGCTCTGGCGTAGCGCAGGGTCGCGGTCACGGTGGCCAGGAGCTCGCCGGGGTCGATGGGCTGGTCGAGGTAGGCGTCGGCGCCCCGCCGCAGCCCTTCGGCGTGATCGTCCGGGCTGACGGCGGCGGCGGAGATCTGGATGATCGGGAGATAGGCCGTCCGCGGACTGTCCTTGAGGCGTTCGCTGACCTCGAAGCCGCTCATGTCCGGCAGCAGGACGTCGATGATCGCGAGGTCCACCGGCGCGCTCTCGGTGGAGCCGAGACGCGCGAGCCCCTGCTCGCCGGTGGCGGCGCCGATCACGGTGTGCCCCGCGCGCCGCAGCCAGCTGGTGAGGACGTAGCGGTTCGTCTCGTTGTCGTCGATGACCAGAACGGTGGCGGGCGAAGGATCCTGGACTCTATCGGTCATGGCCCGACCCTTCCGTTTCCGGTTCGTCCGCGAGTACGTGGCCGAGGTCCGGCAGGCGCAGCCGCGCCCGGGTGCCGACGCCCACGGTGCTGGTGAGAGTGAGGGAGCCGCCGAGCAGTTCGGTGAGCGTGCGGGCGTAGGACAGGCCCAGGCCCGTGCCGGGCAGCCCGCTCTGGTGCGGGCCGCGGACCTGGTAGAACGCCTCGAAGACCCGGTCGAGTTCGGCGGCGGGGATACCGATCCCGGTGTCCGTGACGGTGAACAGGATCGCGCGGGGCGCGGGTTCGGGGTCGAGGGCGACGTCCAGGCGTACCTCGCCGCGCTCGGTGAACTTCAGGGCGTTGGACAGGAGGTTGCGCAGAATGCGGACCAGCAGCGTCTCGTCGGTCACCAGGGGCGGCTGCTCGTCGAGGCCGGGAGTGACCAGGGCGATGCGGTCCTGGTCGTGGCCGCTGTGCAGGAGGCCGCGGAGGTGGGCCAGGAGCAGCCGCAGATCCACCGGCTGCGGATGGATGTCGAGGTGACCGGCCTCGGCCTTGGCGACGTCCAGCAGGTCGTTCACGAGCGCCAGCAGCGTCTGGCCGCAGGACGCGATGAGATCGACCTGTTCCCGCTGATCCTCGGTGAGGGACGGTGAACTGGGCGCCCGCAGCAGGGTGGAGAGCGCGACCACGGAGTTGACCGGGGTACGGAGTTCATGACTGATGTTGGTCCAGAAGCGGGTCTTGGCCTCGCTCGCCTCCAGCAACTGCTGCCGCTTGTCGTCCAGTTCCGAGTGCAGGGCCAGCACACCGCTGTTGGTGGTCTCCAGCTCCTGGGTCAACTCCGAGTACAGCGCGAGCACTCCGCGGTTGGTCTCCTCCAACTCCTCGTTCATCCGCCGGAGTTCCTCGCCCTGGGCGCGGGTCTCCTCCAGCGTGGCGACCAGGTCGCGGGTCTGGGCGCGCAGATCGTCCGCCTCGGTGGACCGCCCGCCGCCCGCGAGCACCTTCGCCAGGCGCGTGTGCAGCTCGGCCGCACTCGCCCCGTCCGCGGGCAGCTGCTGGGTGATGACGACGCGGCTGCGGGACGGCCCGGCCTCGTGGTCGACGCGTACGAGCTTCGCCACCAGGTCGAGGGTGTCCGGTGCCGGCGGCGGCCCGCCGCTCCAGACGAAGGTGATGACCAGGGCCATCGGCTGCGCCGTCGCGTCCAGGCCGAAGGTGACCTCCAGGCCGTGGCAGCCGAGGCGGTCGCGGCCGAGTTCGCTCAGCGCGGTGGCCAGCCGCACCTGGTCCTGTCGCTCCAACGCCACGGCCGCCGCGGCCTGTTGGGCGCTTCGCCGGAGTCCGAACACGTCCTGGGGCGTGGACAGGCCGAACGACGCCACCTGCTCGACCGGCGCCGACGTCGACGCCGACGAGCGGTGGTGGCGGGGCGCGCCGCCACGCGGGCCCGGCTCAAACGCGTCGGTCGGCACGCCCACTCCTGTTCCCACTCGTCCCACTCATCGCTTCGCTCACCAGGCGCCGTTGACCACGACCACGGAGGCGTCGTCCCGGCGCACACCGGCCTCGCGCAGCAGCTGTCCGGCCGTGACGAGCGGCGAGTGCCCCAGCAGACCGGGCAGCGCCGCCGGGTCCCAGCGTTCGGTCAGCCCGTCGGAGTGCATGACCAGGGCGCCGTGGTCGGGGAGCGGTTCCTCGAACGTCCGCAACCGGCGCATGTGCATGCCGACGATGCCGGGGGCCGACAACAGGGCGCGCCGTACGCCGTCGGCGACGAGGAACCCGCTGACGTTGCCGACACCGCAGTACAGCAGCCGCCCCGCGGCGGGCTCGATCCGGGCCACGGCGACGGCTCCGCCGCGCAGCCCCCGCAGCGCGAGGTGCACCGCGTTCAGGGCGCCCTCCGGACGCAGGTCGTGGGCGCCGTGGAACGCCTTGACCGCCGCCTGACTCGCGCGCGCCGCGAGCGGGCCGTGGCCCAGTCCGTCGCACAGCATGATCAGGAGCGCCGAAGGGTCACCGCCGCCGTCCCCCACGACCCTGCGGACGGCCCACGCGTCCCCGCACACGCTCTCCCCGCTGATGGGCCTGGTGACTCCGTCGGCGGTGGGCTCGCCCGGGGTGACGACGGCTCGGCCGTCCCCGGTGCGTGGCCAGAACCGTGCGGTCATGACCGTGCCGCGGCCGGGCACGGAGTGCAGGTCGAAGTGGTCCGCGAGGCGGGAGACCGCGCCCAGGCCGATGCCCAAAGTGCCCGCGCTGGACGCCCCGTCGGCGAGCGCCGCGGCCACGTCGGTCATCCCGGGCCCGGAGTCGACGGTGAGGAACTCCACCCCGGCCTCGTCCCCGGCGCGCACCGTGCGCAGCAGCAGGGCCCCGTCCACGGCATGCCGATGGACGTTCGTGGCGGCCTCGGTGACGGCGAGGGCGACCTCGGCCACCCGGTGGCCGCTGAAGCCGACGCGCCGGGCCAGTGCGGCGGCCGCGCCCCGGGCGGCCACCGACAGGGACGGCCCGTCCCGGAACCACGCCAGGTCCTCGCGCTCGAGGACGGTCGCGGTGTTCACCTCGCCCACTTGATGATGGTCACGGCCGTGCCCTCGCCGGGCGCGGTCCGCAGGCGGAAGTCGTCGACGAGACGTCGGGCACCGCTCAGGCCGAGGCCGAGGCCGCCGCCCGAGGTCCAGCCGTCCGTCATCGCCTGTTCGACGTCGGGGATGCCCGGCCCGGAGTCCTCGAAGACGGCGGCCACACCTCGTCTGCCGTCCACGTTCACCATGCCGGCGCTGACCGTGCCGCCACCTCCGTAGGTCAGGGTGTTGCGGGCCAGTTCGCTGGCCGCGGTGATCATCTTCGTCTGGTCGACCAGGGACAGACCGCACCGCTGGGCCAGCGCCCGGATGGCCTGGCGGACGTGCACGAGATCACTGCTGCGCGCGACGGGTTGGACCAGCGGCTCTTCGCCGGCTGTCCAGGGCGCGGTCACTGCAAGGCCGAACTGGGGGACTGGCGCAGTTTCGCCAGCCCCTTCTCCAGGTCGAGGGCGGTGCTGACACCGCCGAGCGAGAGTCCCAGCTCGACCAGGGTGATCGCCACCGCGGGCCGCATGCCCACGACCACGGTCCGGGCGTCCAGCACGCGCGAGATGGCGGCCACCGTCGCGAGCATGCGCCCCACGAAGGAGTCGACGATCTCCAGCGCGCTGATGTCGATGATGACGCCGCGGGCCGACTTGGCCACGATCTGCTCGGCCAGGTCCTCCTGGAGGTTCAGGACGGTCTGGTCCTCCAGATCGAACTGGACGGACACCAGCAGCGTGTCGCCGATCCGCAGGATCGGAATGCGCTCGCTCATCGCTGCCCGCCCGTGTGCGCGACCATGTCCACGCCCGACCTGCGCAGGGCGAGCTTCAGGGCGTCCGCCAGGCTGGCCTTCGTCACGATGCCGTCGAACTCGATGCCCAGCGCGACGATGGTCTGGGCGATCTGCGGACTGATACCGGACACGGTGCACTCGGCGCCCATCAGCTTGGCGGCGACGATGGTCTTCAGCAGGTGCTGGGCGACCTGGGTATCGACTGCGGGCACGCCCGTGATGTCGATGATCGCCTGCTCGGATCCGGTGTCCACCAGGGCCTGCAGCAGCTTCTCCATGACCACCTGGGTGCGCGCCGAGTCCAGCGTGCCGACCAGCGGTACGGCGATGACCCCGTCCCACAGCCGCACCACCGGTGTGGACAGTTCGAGGAGCTGCTCCGCCTGCGCGGTGATCAGCTCGTCCCGGGTCTGTGTGTACGTCTCGATCGTGAACAGACCCAGGCCGTCCAGAATCATGGCGAGCCGCAGATAGGCCCGGATCTCCTCGGCGGAGCCGGTCTCCAGCACGGGTTCGAGAACCCGTTTCAGCGCGAAGACGCTGACGGCGGTCTCACTCGGCGAGAATCCCTGCCGCGCCCGGTTCCTCGACAGCTCGTTCAACAGGGCGCGGACTTCGGACATCTGCTCCGAGTGGACATCGGTGGCGCCCTGTCGCAGCGCCTCCACCAGGGCTTCGTACAGTTCGCGCAGCTCGCGGTTGAGCTCCGCCGCGCTCACGCGACCGCCCAGCGACCCCGAGACCTCTGAGACCCATGACGCGGCCAGATCCCGTCCGTCGACCGACAGGAGCCCCACCAGGTCCACAGCGCTGTCTCGCTTCACCATTCGGGCGCTCCTCGATATTCGAATATTTGTGTCAGAACTGACCCGTGCAGACTACGGCACCCGTTCAGTGATCAGTCCTCCAGTGCCTGGCGGACCGTCGAGCGGCACGGAATGAGCGTGTCGATGCCGACGAGCTGCATCACGCGCAGCACGGGCGGTTGGGTACCGGCCACGCGCAGCCAGCCCTGGGCCTCGACGGCCGCACGGTGGGCGGTGATCAGCAGGTTGATGCCGCTGGAGTCCATGAAGGTCAGGCCGGAGAGATCGGCGACCGTCCGGGGCGACGCGCCATCGGCCGGCGGATTCAGTGCCTCGCCCACGCAGTCGTGGGTGGCCTGGTCCAGTTCGCCGCGCAGGGCGACGACCCGGACGCCGTCGACGATGGACTGACTGACCGTCAAATGGCCCGGGTGCATGGGGTGTTCGTCTGTCACGATGTGCGGCTCACCAACGGGAAGGGAATCATGGTGTGACCTCCAGCCCGCCGAGTCCCCAGAAAGGACGGGATTAGGCCTCCTTGCTCCAGGTGCGGGTGTCGCGGGGCGGGAGGTAGGGCTCCTCGTCCTTGGGCAGTCCGCCGGCGACGGCACGCTGGCGGGCCAGCTCCGCGTCGAACTCCAGGCCGAGCAGGACCGCGATGTTGCTGATCCACAGCCACACCAGGAAAACGATCACGCCGGCGAGCGCGCCGTAGGTCTGGTTGTACGAGGCGAAGTGGGCCACGTAGAACGCGAAGCCCGCCGAGGCGGTCATCCAGACCAGCAGGGCCAGCACACTGCCCGGAGTGACCCAACGGAAGCCGCGGCCCTTCACGTTGGGCGCCGCCCAGTAGAGGATCGCGATGACGATCGTGACGAGGACCACCAGCGCCGGCCACTTCGCGATCGACCACACCGTCAGCGCGGTGTCCCCGATGCCCAGCAACGAGCCGGCCTGCCGGGCCAGCCCGCCGGTGAACACCACGATCAGTGCGCTGATCGTGGTCAGCACCAGCAGCACCACCGTGATGCCCACCCGGATCGGCAGCACCTTCCAGAGGGGGCGTCCCTCGGGCATGTCGTACACCACGTTGGCGCTGCGGATGAACGCCGCGATGTAGCCGGAGGCCGACCAGACCGCCAGGACGATCCCGACCACGGCCATGATCGAGCCGATGCCGCCGGGCGCCTGAAGCTCCCGCACCGCGTCGCCGATGATGTCCCGAGCCGAGCTCGGCGCCAGCTTCGCGAGGTTGTCCATGACCTTCTGGGTCGCCGACTTCCCGGCGATGCCCAGCAGCGAGACCAGGACCAGCAGCGCCGGGAAGAGTGCCAGCACCCCGTAGTACGTCAGGGCCGCGGCGCGGTCGGCGAGCTCGTCGGCCTGGAACTCCTTGACCGTGCCCCTGAGCACGGCCCACCAGGAGCGTTTCGGCAGTTTGGTGGGCCGATCCGGCTCGCGGTCCTGCACATCGTCGTCCGGTCCCGTTGTCCGTGGCATAGCACTGGGGTATCCCCGTCCGGCCCGACCATGCGTCGCCGGAAGGGACGTACATGCCCGGACCTCCCGTCCGCGCCCATCCGGTGAGACCGTTTATATGTATCCGTCCTCACTGCGCCCGCGAGGGGGTGAGACCGATGCGGAAGGCCGGACGCGTCAGGGTCCTGACCTGGCGCTGGCGGAGCAATCCGCTGCGCAGGCGCAGCGATGTGGTCGAGGCGTGGATCCTGCTCGCCGCCTGGGTGGTCGCGACGGTGCTCGCGGTGCTCGCGGGGGTCGTCGGGACGCAGGCCGCGGAGCGGGCACTGGCCCGGGACCGGGCGGCCCGCACACCCGTCGCCGCCGTACTGGTCAGGATCGTCCCGGGCAGCACGCGCGATGTGGTCACCGGTATCCGTCACGACCGTGTGGTGGGCTCGGTGCGCTGGACCGACGCCGAAGGCACGGTCCGTACGGGACTGGCGCCGGTGCAGCCCGACACCGAGCCCGGCGGCCCGGTCCCGGCCTGGACCGACGGACACGGCCGCCTGGTCCCCGCGCCCGTGAACGCCGCCGAGGCCTCGGCCCGCGCGGCCCTGGCCGGCGCCGGCGCCGCGCTGGTCACCGGGTCCGCGGTCCTCGTCGGCGGGTATCTGATGCGGCTGCGGGTGCAGCGGCGTGCCACCGAGCGGTGGGGCGTGGAGTGGGAGCGGGTCGGACGGCGGTGGGGACACACCACCGGCTGACCTGCGACGGCGCCGCTGTGCACGGCCCGCCTTGGACCGTCGGCGGGACTCCGCGCGCCGCGCGCCCCGGCCGCCGCCTGGCTGGTCGCCGCCCTAGTTCTCGCGCCGTTCCTGCTCTGTCGGGTCGACCGGGGTGGAGGAACTGGTCATCTCGTGCGGGGTCCGGCGCCGGCCGTCCTGGGGTACCTCGTCGGACTCGCGGTGTTCCCGCTCCTCGCGCACCGGGCCGCCCTCCGGCATCCGCGGCTGCTCGTCCGAGCGCGGCGGGGGCGGCTGCCGGCGTCGGGCCCGGGCACCCGCCCAGAAGGCGCCGAGCAGCAGGGCCACGACGACCACTCCGACGGCGACGAGCCCGATTCCGAGGGCCTTGCCCGCGGCCATGTCCATCCATGCGTTGTCCATGGCACGCGAGTACCCGAGGCCCTCGTCATGAACCCGATCCGGGTTTGACACGGTCGGTACCGGCAACTCGCGCCGTGTGACTACGACGACATCGCAGAGGGAGCTCATCCGGTTCCTGGAGGACCGCTTCTCGTGCGCGCTGGCATGCACCGAGTGCGCCCGGGCGTGTGCCCTGCGCGCGAGCATGGTGGATCCGGACGGGACCGAGGAGCAGGAACTCGTCCGGCGCAAAGGCGTCATGTGCGCGGAGGTGTGCGACGCCACCTGCCGGATGCTGTCCGAGCAGAACCGGCTCGACGAGGCCGGCATCCGCGTCCAGGTCGAGTGGTGCCGCAGCGTGTGCCTGGAGAGCGCGGACGTCTTCGACCGGTACCCGGGCGCGGAGGACGCCGCGAAGATGTGCCGGGAGTGCGCGGACGCGTGCACCGACTTCCTGGCCCTGCTGGACTGACCTGTCCTTTTCCCTGTCCCTTTCCGCTTCTTTTCCGCAGCACCGCCATTCCCAATTTCTGGAACACGTTCTACCGTGTGCGCCGACAGGACCGGTCCCGGGAGCCTGGAGGCGCCGTGCATCTCGACCAAACCCCCGAGCAGCTCCGGCTGCGCACCGAACTGCGCGCCTACTTCGCGGAGTTGGTTCCGGACAACGCCTACGCCCGGTACGGCGACCCGGCCGTCCAGAAGCGTTTCTACCGCCAGACCATCCGACGGCTCGGCACGGACGGCTGGCTGGGCGTGGGCTGGCCCAAGGAGTACGGCGGGCGCGGGCTCACGGCGATGGAGCAGTTCATCTTCTTCGACGAGGCCGCGCAGGCCGGCGTACCGCTGCCGCTGATGGCGCTCAACACGGTCGGACCGACCATCATGCAGTTCGGCACCGACGAGCAGAAGGCGTACTTCCTGCCCAAGGTCCTGGCCGGCGAGATCGACTTCGCCATCGGCTACAGCGAGCCCGACGCGGGCACCGACCTCGCGGCCCTGAAGACGCGGGCCGTACGCGAGGGCGACGAGTACGTCGTCAACGGCCAGAAGATCTGGACCACCAACGGCGACACCGCCGACTGGGTGTGGCTGGCCACCCGCACCGACCCCGAGGCCCCGCCGCACAAGGGCATCACCATGCTCCTTGTGCCGACCACCGACCCCGGCTACTCCTGCACCCTCATCACCACCCTGGCCTCGCACGACACCACGGCCAGCTACTACGAGAACATCCGTGTCCCCGTCTCCCGCCGCGTCGGCGCCGAGAACCAGGGCTGGCGGCTGATCACCAACCAGCTCAACCACGAGCGCGTCACCCTCGCCGCCCACGGCACCATGGCCATCCGCGCCCTGCACGACGTGCAGCGCTGGGCGACGGAGACCAAACTCGCCGACGGCCGCCGCGTCGTCGACCTGCCCTGGGTACGCCGTCTGCTGGCCCGTACCCACACCAGGCTCGACGCGATGAAACTCCTCAACTGGCAGATGGTGAGCGCCGTCCAGCACGGCACACTCACCCCGCAGGACGCCTCCGCGGTGAAGGTCTACGGCTCCGAGGCGCGCCGGGACGCCTACGCCTCGCTGATGGAGATCGTCGGCGCGGCGGGCGAGTTGAAGGAGGGCTCGGTGGGCGCGGTACTCCACGGCGAGCTGGAACGCGGCTACCGCTCGGCCGTCATCTTCACCTTCGGCGGCGGCAACAACGAGATCCAGCGCGAGATCATCTCGTGGATCGGGCTGGGGATGCCGCGAGTTCGGCGTTGACCGTCGACACCCCACCTGCGCGGAGTGCTAACGCACCTGTGCCCACGCCGCCACGAGTTCCGGGACGTAGACCGTCGCCCGCGCCACTTCGCAGGCGCGTGCCATGCGTTCCCGCAGGGTGTCGATGTCGACCTCCCGGGCCGTGGCGATGCCACCGCGCTCCATCACCGGCAGCAGACTGCGTGCCGACTCGGCGATCAGCGTCACCGCCGCCGAGTCGGGACCACCGGCGGGCGCGGCGACCGCCACACGGGGATCGGGGAGCCCCGAAAGCCGCAGTACTTCGGCCAGTTGCTCACCCATCTCGGGATCGCGGCCCCCTACCCGGAGCGCCGCGCTGATCCACTCCACGGTCTCCGTCACCAACGGCACCGCGGGGACGGCGCGCGTCCGCGAAATATTGAAGTCCTGGAACGTCACGACGCCGCCCCGACGAACAAACCGCGTCAGTCCCTTCACGGTCGACACCGGATCGTCGAGATGAATCAGGATGAGCCGTCCCACCAGGGCGTCGAAGGAACCGGCGACTTCGAGATCCGGAAGCACGCCCTGTACGAAGCCGACATTCGCGAACGAGTCCGCGGCGGCATTCACGCGCGCCCGCTCCAGGACCCCCGGGTCCATGTCCACGCCGAGCACCCGCCCACGCGAACCGACTATGCGCGCGGCGGCGAGTGACACCTCGCCCGTACCGCAGCCGACGTCGAGGACATGCATCCCCTCACTCAGGCCCGCCGTCCGCAGGAGATACTCGGTGTGCCGGTCGTACAGCGAAGCCTGTATGCCGAGCCTGTCCGACTCTTCCGAAGTGGTTCCCATGACGTAGGAACCCGTGTCCGTCTCTGCCATTTCTGATCCTCCGCTGCGCGTCGTCAGTCACGGAGTGTAGGAATCGGCGGGGGTGCCGGTCTTCGGCGCGATCATGGAGTACGAGGATGGATTCCTGTGGATTCCACAATCGCCGTCAGCTGGTGATGCCGACGACCGAGCGGACCAGGCCGGTGAAGGTGCGCGGGTCGGTCCCGGTGAGCTTGTGCCACTGGCCGAGCCGGTAGGCCACCGTGTTGGGGTGGATCATGAGCGCCTCCGCGGCGTGCGACAGCGACAATCCCGCGTCGGCGAAGGCGAGGACGGTCTCCGCCAACTGCGGCTGCTCGGCCGCCGTCCGGCGGACGTCGGTGAACAGAGGTTGCAGCCGCTCCCTGCTGTCGACCAGGCTCGCCCGCAGCCAGACGTCCTCGAACGAGGTCGCGTGGCCGCCGCGTTCGGAGACGACGAGGGCGCGCTCGGCGTCGGCGATGCTCATCTCGGCTCCGGCCAGCCCGGCCCGGTCGAGGCCGACGCCCACGCGCGTGTCGTCGCCGGCCAGCTTGATCACGCGGCTGACCAGATCGGCCGCGTCGACCCCCTGGGTGACGGCGACCATCAGCTGCCCGCTCAGACCGCAGGAGGCCTGGCCGCTGATCTGCCGTGCCGCACGTTGCAGCAGGACGAGATGTCCCTCCGCGGCCCAGGTAGCGACCGGTGTGCACAGGGCCCGGAAGTCTCCGTCCGGGTCGAATCCCAGCTCACGGGCGATCTCGGCGGTGTGCTCGCGGGGTGCCCCGCCGGCTCGGAGCAGTTCGAGGAAGCGCTGCCGCAGACCGGCCTCGCGCCCGTACCGCGCGCCGGCCTCGTCCGCGTAGGCGTCCGCGACCACACCGCTCGCCGACTGGACCCACACCCACAGGGGCGCGACCAGCTCGATCGCGGTGTCCTCGGCCTCCGTTCCCCGTGCCGTGGCCCGCAGTTCGTCCCACAGCCGACGGGCGCCGACGTGAAAGGTCGCGAGCGCGTCCTGGACGGGCAGCCCGTAGTACGCCCTCCTGAGCGACTCGGCCCGGATCTCCAGCAGTTGCTCCGCCGTCGGCTCCACATTCAGGGCGAGCCCCCGCAGGATGGCCCGGAGCCGGCTGCGCACGGTGTCGCGCTGCTCGGCCAGCGGCATCGCCACGTAGGAGGGGATCTCCCGCCTGATGTCGTCGGTGACCCCGACGCTCAGTTCCTCGAGCCGCGACAGCAGGGATTCGCACAGCTCGCGAAGGGGATGTCCGGCGGGTCGGACCGCGGAGGATGTCACGCCCGCCACTGTCGAATCGACAATGAGCGCATGTCAAGCGCGCTCACCCGGAGTGACGGGCGCGGGCCGGTGCGAGCCGGCACCCCGACGCCCCGGCAATCCCGCGCGTGCACGCCCGTCACTCATGACCGAACACAATCTCCGCGTTGTGTCACGGCTGCGCCCGCACTCCCGCACGGCGCCGTACAAACTCGGACGACACCTCGCCATACTGGACGAGCCAGGGGAGGGCCGGGCGAACCAGTTACGGGGGCGATCGCGGGAGATGGGGGACAGCAGGCTGATCCAGGGCCGGTACCGGCTGCTCGATCTGATCGGGCGCGGCGGCATGGGCGAGGTGTGGCGTGCCCGGGACGAGTCGCTGGGGCGGCAGGTCGCCGTGAAGTGCCTCAAGCCGCTCGGCCCGCACCACGACCAGGCGTTCACCAGAGTCCTGCGCGAGCGCTTCCGGCGCGAGGCCCGGGTGGCCGCCGCGCTCCAGCATCGCGGGATCACCGTCGTCCATGACTTCGGGGAGTCCGACGGGATCCTGTACCTGGTCATGGAGTTGCTGGAGGGCCGCAACCTCAGTCAGCTCCTGGAGGACAACAAGAACCATCCCCTCGCGGTCGGTGACGTCGTGGAGATCGCCGACCAGGTCTCCGCCGCCCTCGCCTACACCCACCAACAGGGCATCGTGCACCGCGACTTGAAGCCCGCGAACATCATGCGGCTGACCGACGGCACGGTGAAGATCTGCGACTTCGGCATCGCCCGCCTCGGCCACGACATCGGCTTCACCTCCCGGCTGACCGGCACCGGCATCGCGATGGGCACCCCGCACTACATGTCCCCGGAGCAGATCAGCGGCTCCGAGGTCGACCAGCGCAGCGACCTGTACTCACTGGGCTGCGTGCTGTACGAGATCACCACCGGGGCACCGCCGTTCGACCTCGACGACGCCTGGGCGATCCTCATCGGCCACCGCGACACCGCGCCCCAACCGCCGCGCGGCAGGCGGGCGGAGCTGCCCGAGTACTTCGAGAAGATCATCCTGGACCTGCTGGCCAAGCTGCCTGAGCAACGCCCGCACGACGCCCGGGAGTTGAGCCGCAGGATCAGCGCGGGCCGGACCACACCGACATACGTGCCGACGGTGGTGACCCCGCAGCCGGTGTTCCAATCGCCGGGGCAGGCGTCCTCCAACGCCGTCCGCCTGCCCGAACCTTCCCGGGAGGCGCGGCTGCCGGAGGTGTCCCGCGAGACCCGGCTGCCGTCCTGGACCCGGGGCATGACCACCGGCCACAAGGCCACCGGCGCGGGACTGCGGGTCACCCCGCCGGACGCGGGTGCGGGCCTGACCGGCGAGTGGATCCCGCGTCCGGCGGGCGGCCGGCCCGAGGAGCCGGTGCCGGACCGGCCGCGGGCCCCGTCCCAGGAGGCGATCACCGCGCTTGCCGGTCGGCACAACGCGGGGCTCAGCCTGGGCCGGCTCGGCCGCTGGACGGAGGCGGGCGAGGTGCACCGCGCGGTCGCCGCCGAGCGCGCGCACCTCCTGGGCCCCGACCACCCCGACACCCTCGCCAGCCGCTACGAGGTCGCCTTCACCCTCAGCCGGACCGGCCGGGCCGCCGACGCGCTCCAGGAGTACAAGCAGGTGACGGCCGCCCGCACCCGCGCGCTGGGTCCCGACCACCCCGACACGCTCGCCGCGCGTCAGGAAATGGCGTACGTACTGGGCCAGTTGGGGCGGCACTTCGACGCGCACCAGGTGTACACGTCGGTACTCGTGGCCCGAGAGCGCGCGATGGGCCCCGATCATCCCGACACCCTGCGCTGCCGGCACAACCTCGCGTTCAACCTCAGCAGGCTGGGCCGCCTGGAGGATTCGTACCGGATGGCGGTCGAGGTGGCGGTGGCGCGCGCCCGGGTGCTGGGGCCGGAACACCCGGACACCCTGGTCACCCGCTACGAAGTCGCCTACGCGCTGGGTCAGTTGGGCCGCTGGCCGGAAGCGTTGCAGACCTACCACGAGGTCGCCGAGGCCCGCGCCCAGGCCCTCGGCCCCGATCACCCCGACACCCTCGCCGCGCGCTACGAGGTCGGCATCAGCCTGGGCCGGCTCGGCCGCAGCGCGGACGCCCTCGCCCTCTACCGCGACCTGATCGACGACCGTACCCGCGTCCAGGGCCCCACCCACCCCGAGACCCTGCGCGCCCGCCACGGACTCGGCGTCAATCTCGGCCGTCTGGGCCGCTGGGAGGAGGCCCTCGCCGAGTCGCGCGACGTCTGCGCGATCCGCGACCGGGTCCTCGGCCCCGAACACCCCGACACCCTGGTCAGCCGCCGCGAAGTCGCCGTCAGCCTCGGCTGGTTGGGCCGCTGGACGGACGCCCTCACCGAATACCGCCGGGTCGCCACCGCCCGCGAACGCGTCCTGGGCCCCGACCACCCCGACACCCTCGCCAGCCGCAACGACGAGGCCCACTGCCTGGAACAGCTCGGCCGCGGCGCGGAGGCGGTCGAGCTGTACCGGAGGGTGGCGGTGCTGCGGCAGCAGCGGGCGACGGGCGGTCGCTGAGGGGCGGCTTCTGCTCGTCGGCTCCTGGGCGGTCCACCCCTGGGTCCGCCCGTTTCCGCTCTGGCCGCCTCGGATCATCGCGTGTTACGAAGAACCATGACCGCACTCGAGGGACACCGCACGTACGACGCCGTCATCGTCGGCGGAGGGCACAACGGGCTGGTCGCCGCCGCCTATCTCGCTCGGGCCGGGCGGTCGGTGCTGGTGCTGGAGCGGCTCGACCGCACGGGGGGCGCCGCCGTCTCGACCCGGCCGTTCGCCGGGGTCGACGCGCGGCTGTCACGGTACTCGTACCTCGTCAGCCTGCTGCCGAAGAAGATCGTGCGGGACCTGGGCCTCGACTTCCGGGTCCGCACCCGCACCGTCTCCTCTTACACCCCCGTGGAGCGGGACGGCCGGCCCACCGGACTCCTGGTCGGCGGCGGCGAGCGGCGCACCCGGGAGGCCTTCGCCCGGCTCACCGGATCCGGGGGTGAGTACGAGGCCTGGCAGCGGTTCTACGGCATGACCGGCCGCGCCGCCGAGCGGGTCTTCCCGACCCTCACCGAACCGCTGCCCTCGCGTGCGGAGCTGCGCCGACGCGTCGACGACGAGGAGGCCTGGCGGGTCCTGTTCGAGGAGCCGATCGGCGTCGCCATCGAGGACCGCTTCGCCGACGACCTCGTGCGGGGAGTCGTCCTCACCGACGCCCTCATCGGCACCTTCGCCGACGCCCACGAACCCTCGCTCGCCCAGAACCGTTGCTTCCTCTACCACGTCATCGGCGGCGGCACCGGTGCCTGGGACGTCCCCGTCGGCGGTATGGGCGCCCTGACCGACGCCCTCGCCGCGGCCGCGCGCCACGCGGGTGCCGTCGTCGCCACCGGCCACGAGGCGGTACGCATCGACACGGACGGCCGAACCGCCGAGGTCGCGTACCGCACCCCCGACGGCGAGGGCGCCGTCACCGCGCGGCACGTCCTGGTCAACGCGTCCCCGCAGGCCCTCGCGGAGCTGACCGACGACACCCCGCCCGCCCCCGCCGAAGGCGCCCAGCTCAAGGTGAACATGCTGCTCAAGCGGCTGCCGCGGCTGAAGGACCGGTCCGTCGACCCGCGCGAGGCGTTCGCCGGCACCTTCCACATCGGCGAGGGGTACGCCGATCTCGCCACCGCCCACGCCCAGGCCGCCGCCGGTGAACTGCCCAGTGCCCCGCCCTCCGAGATCTACTGCCACTCGCTCACCGACCCGACGATCCTCGGCCCCGACCTCGTCCAGCAGGGCTACCAGACCCTCACCCTGTTCGGCCTGCACACGCCCGCCCGGCTCTTCGACCGGGACAACGACGCCGTACGCGACGAGCTCCTGAAGTCGACCCTCGCCCAGCTCGACACCCACCTCGCCGAACCACTCGCCGACTGCCTCGCCACCGACGCCGAGGGGCGCCCCTGCATCGAGGCGAAGACGCCCCTCGACCTGGAACGCGACCTGCGCCTGCCCGGCGGCAACATCTTCCACCGCGAACTGTCCTGGCCCTACACCCAGGAGGACACGGGTCGTTGGGGCGTCGAGACCCGGCACCCCAACGTCCTGCTGTGCGGGGCGGGCGCGGTGCGCGGGGGAGGGGTGAGCGGGGTGCCGGGGCACAACGCGGCGATGGCGGTGCTGGAGGGTGGGGGCGCGTGAGCAGCAGTGGCTCGCAGGCGGAGAGCTCGGGCACGGGGTGCGCGCTCTGGCGGCGGGGCCAGTGAGCTAACCGGCTGTCGCCAGTCGGTTGAGGACCTCCGCCGGGGTGAAGCTCCAGCCGACGAGGCGCGGCCCGCTCCAGTTGATGCCGATCAGGAGCCCTTCCCTGGCGACATCGGGCAGTTCGCGGTTACGCCAGTCCTCCAGGGGCATGGACGCGACCCGCAGCCCGTTCCCCCAGATCTTCGCCGCCCTCCGGGCGCGGGCCGAGGTCGACCAGAAGGGAAGGCTTCGCGTGCCGTCCGCGGAGAGCGACGTCGGGCTTCCGATGTCGTCCCGGACGAGCCAGACCACTCGGCTCTGGTGGACGTCTCGGAAGAACGCCGTCGCTTGCGAACCACTTTGACTCATGGCCGTCGAGCCTAACCACACCAGGTCGGCCCCGGTACGCCCCGAGGAACGCCTTCCTCACGCCCGCAACCCCCCGTCCACCGCCAAAATCACCCCGGTCACATACGACGCCCGATCACTCAGCAGCCATGCCGCCGCCTGCGCGATCTCCTCCGGGGCGGCGGGGCGGCCCAGCGGGTTGAGGGTCGAGATGCGGTCGATGATTCCGGGGGAGTTCCGCTCCCACTCGTCGACCATCTCGGTCAGGGTCAGGCCAGGGGCGATCGCGTTGACGCGGATTCCCTCGCGGCCGTACGTGGCCGCGGCCGACGCGGTGAGGCTGTTGACGGCTCGCTTGGCCGCGCCGTACACCGGCAGTTCGGGGTTGGCCGCGAGGCTGCCGACGCTGGAGTTGTTGACGATGGCGCCGCGTCCGGCGGTGGCGCGGATGGCGGCGATCTCCGCCTTCATGGACAGCCACGGCCCCTTGAGGTTGACCGCGCTGACCCGGTCGAAGTCGGCTTCCGACAGCTCGTCCAGCGGGCCGGGCGGCTGGATCGTGGCGCCGTTGTTGAGGGCGATGTCGAGCCGGCCGTACAGCTCCACGGTCCGGTCGACGGCGGCCCGGACGCTGTCCCCGTCGGCCAGGTCGCACAGCACGTACTCGGCCGTGCCGCCCGCCGCCCTGATCTCCTCGGTGACCGCCTTGAGCTGCGCCTCCGTACGCGCCGCGAGGACCACCCGGGCACCTTCGCGGGCGAACAGCCGGGCCGACGCGGCGCCGATGCCGCGGCCGGCCCCGGTGATGAACGCGACCTTGTCGTCGAGCAGGCCGGTGGAGGTGTCGAGTGTCGTGCGAGGTGTGTTGTCCATGCCGTCGAGCCTGTGTCCGGCCGCGGGCGCTATCCAGGCACCGGCTGTACCTGGCTCGCCGGTTCGGCCCACGCGCACACTGGAGAGGTGAACCGACGAGGACTGGCGGACTTCCTGCGCAGCAGGCGCGAACGCATCACCCCCGCCGAGGTGGGCCTGCCCAGCGGCCCGCGTCGCCGTACGCCGGGGCTGCGCCGCGAGGAGGTCGCGCAGCTGGCGTACATCTCGACCGAGTACTACACCCGCCTCGAACAGGCCCGCGGCTCGCATCCGTCCCGCGAGGTGCTGGCCCAGCTCGCCCGCGCCCTGCGCCTGACCGACCCCGAGCGCGACCACCTGCACCACCTCGCCGGGACCCCGCCCGGACCGCCGCCCGGTCCTTCGCGAGAGGTCCGGCAGAGCATTCTCGACCTGCTGGACCGACTGCCGTTCGCAGCGGCGTTCGTGACCTCGGCGATATTCGAGATCATCGCCTGGAACGACCTCGCGGCCGCCCTGATGGAGGACTTCTCCGCCGTTCCCCGCCGCGACCGCAACCTCCTCCGGCGCGCCTTTCTCGGCCCGCACCCGGACGGCCGCCGCCTGTACGGCGTGTCGGACTCGGACGCGTTCACCCGGCACTCCGTCCCCGAGCTGCGCGCCGCCGCGGCCCGCTACCCCGGCGACCCGGAGGTGACCGGGCTGATCGACGAACTCCTGTCCGGCAGCGAGGAGTTCGCCCGGCTGTGGGCCGACCACCAGGTGGGCGGCGGGCCCACCCTCCGCAAGACCTTCGACCACCCCGTCGTCGGCCGGGTCACCGTCAACTGCGACGCCCTGGACATCACCGACCGCGACCAGCGGGTCGTCATCTACACCGCCACCCCCGGCTCGCCGTCCGACGAGGCGCTGCGGCTGCTTTCGGTCATCGGTACTCAGCACATGGGCGTGTCCGGCTGACGCCACGGAAAGCCCCGTGGCAAGAAATCTGACGGAGCATCAGAAAAGGCCTTCCGTCGTCCGGAGGACTGCGGCATTCTGCGCTCATGCAGACCGAGTTGAGCAACAGACTGGGAATCGAGCACGCCGTCTTCGGCTTCACGCCGTTCCCCGCCGTCGCCGCGGCCATCAGCCGGGCCGGCGGATTCGGTGTGCTCGGAGCGGTCCGCTACACCGCACCCGACGAGCTCAAGCGGGACCTCGACTGGATCGAGGCGCACGTCGACGGGATGCCGTACGGCCTGGACGTGGTCATGCCGGCGAAGAAGGTCGAAGGCGTCAGCGTGGCCGACGTGGAGGCGATGATCCCGGAAGGGCACCGGCAGTTCGTCGTCGACACCCTCGCCAAGTACGGGGTGCCCGAACTTGCCGAGGGCGAGGCGTCCGGCTGGCGGATCACCGGCTGGATGGAGCAGGTCGCCCGCAACCAGCTCGACGTCGCCTTCGACTATCCGATCCGCCTGCTCGCCAACGCCCTGGGCTCCCCGCCCGCCGACGTGGTCACCCGCGCCCACGAGCACGACGTCTTGGTCGCCGCCCTCGCGGGCAGCGCCCGGCACGCGGTCAAGCACAGGGACGCCGGCCTCGACATCGTCGTCGCGCAGGGCTACGAGGCCGGCGGCCACACCGGCGAGATCGCCTCGATGGTCCTCACGCCGGACGTCGTGGACGCCGTCGATCCACTGCCCGTACTGGCCGCAGGCGGCATCGGCAGCGGACAGCAGGTCGCCGCAGCGCTCGCCCTCGGCGCGCAGGGAGTGTGGCTGGGGTCCGTCTGGCTGACCGTCACCGAGGCCGAACTGCCCTCGCCCAAGCTGATCGAGAAACTCCTCGCCGCCGACGCGGGCGCCACCGTCCGCTCCCGCGCGCTGACCGGGAAACCCGCACGTCAGCTCCGTACCGAATGGACCGACGCCTGGGACGACCCGGCCGGACCCGGCACCCTCCCCATGCCCCTGCAAGGGCTGTTGGTCGCCGACGCCGTCTCGCGGATCCAGAAGTACGAGGTCGATCCGCTGCTCGGCACACCCGTCGGCCAGATCGTCGGCCGGATGAACAGCGAACGCAGTGTCCAGGCCGTCTTCGACGACCTCACCCGCGGCTTCGAGCAGGCCGTGGACCGCATCAACCGCATCGCCGGAAGGAGCGGCCAGTGAGCACACCCCCCGCCGGTTTCTGGGCCCAGGCCACCGAGGCCCCCGACCGCACGGTCCTCGTCGCACCGGACGGCGAGGAGTGGACCGCAGGACGGCTGCACGCCGCCGCCAACCGCCTCGTCCACGGCCTGCGCGCCGCGGGCCTGGGGCGCGGGGACGCCTTCGCGGTCGTGCTGCCCAACGGCGTCGAGTCCTTCACCGCCTATCTCGCCGCCAGCCAGGCCGGCTTCTACCTCGTCCCGATCAACCACCACTTCGTCGGCCCGGAGATCGCCTGGATCGTCGCCGACTCCGGCGCCAAAGTGCTGATCGCCCACGAGCGGTTCGCCGAACCGGCCCGCCACGCGGCCGAGGAGGCCGGACTCCCGGCGAGCCACCGCTACGCCGTCGGCACGGTCGAGGGCTTCCGGCCGTACGCCGAACTCCTCGACGGACAGCCCGAGTCGGCACCCGAGGACCGCGAACTGGGCTGGGTCATGAACTACACGTCGGGTACGACCGGACGCCCGCGCGGCATCCGCCGCCCGCTGCCCGGCAAGCGCCCCGAAGAGGCCTACCTCGGCGGCTTCCTCGGCATCTTCGGCATCAAGCCGTTCGGCGACAACGTCCACCTCGTCTGCTCGCCGCTCTACCACACCGCCGTGCTCCAATTCGCGGGCGCGTCTCTGCACATCGGGCACCGGCTGGTGCTGATGGACAAGTGGACGCCCGAGGAGATGCTCCGCGTCATCGACGCCCACCGGTGCACGCACACGCACATGGTCCCGACCCAGTTCCACCGCCTGCTCGCACTGCCGGAGGAGGTCCGGCGCACGTACGACGTCTCGTCGATGCGGCACGCCATCCACGGGGCCGCGCCCTGCCCCGACCATGTGAAACGCGCCATGATCGACTGGTGGGGCGACTGCGTGGAGGAGTACTACGCGGCCAGCGAGGGGGGCGGGGCGTTCGCCACCGCGGAGGACTGGCTGAAGAAGCCCGGGACCGTCGGCAAGGCCTGGCCCATCAGCGAACTCGCCGTCTTCGACGACGACGGCAACCGGCTCCCGCCCGGTGAACTCGGCACCGTCTACATGAAGATGAACACCGGCGGCTTCGCCTACCACAAGGACGAGGCCAAGACGAAGAAGAACCGGATCGGCGACTTCTTCACCGTCGGCGACCTCGGCTACCTCGACGAGGACGGCTATCTCTACCTCCGCGACCGCAAGATCGACATGATCATCTCGGGTGGCGTCAACATCTACCCGGCCGAGATCGAGTCCGCCCTGCTGGCCCATCCCGCCGTCGCCGATGCGGCCGTCTTCGGCATCCCGCACGACGACTGGGGCGAGGAGGTCAAGGCCGTCGTCGAGCCGGCCCCGGGCCACGAACCCGGTCCCGCGCTGGCCGCCGCGATCCTCGACCACTGCGCCGAGCAACTCGCGGGCTACAAACGGCCGAAGACCGTCGACTTCATCGCGGAGATGCCTCGCGACCCCAACGGCAAGCTCTACAAGCGGCGGTTGCGGGATCCGTACTGGGAGGGGCGTACGCGACCGGTGTGACCCCGATCCGCACGGCGTCCGGTCTCACGTCCGCCCGGCCCTGCCCACCATGGCGTGGACGATCAGGTGGTGGAAGGGCTCGATGGCCCTGAAGTACCGGCGGCCGACGGGGCGTTCGAACCGGACGACCGTCGTGCAGACGCCCTCCAGCCCGGTGCCGCAGGACACCGGGCGGAGGGCGAAGGACACGCGGAAGGCGAGGTGCTTGTCGTCCTCGCCGCACAGCACCTCGTCCGCGGCCACCGTGAGCAGCCGGAACGGGCCCACCCTGCGTCCGGGTTCGATACGGACGTCGGCGGCGCGGACGTGTGCCCGGGTCTTGAGGCCGAAGGGCGCCACGACCCGGTCCCGGAGGTCCATCAGCCGGTTCGCCCACTTCGGGGTGCCGGTGAGGACCAGCCGGGTGAACTCGACGGCGTCGATGCCGACGGGGAGATCCACGGACACGGCGTCGACATGGTCGTAGCGACCGAGATCGGCAATCGACGCGCCGAGCACCGGCGGCGCGTGCCGCCGGACTCGTCGTACGCGCCGTGCCCGCGTGCGAGTCATGTCCGCTTCTCTCCCCGTTGACGTCAGCGGCGTTCGGTCGCCTTGAACCCGGTCCGGTCGCTGTGGTGCGGCGACTTCGGGTTCGAGGACCGGGAGTACGTCAACAGTGTGCGCGCCACCGGGCAGCGCGGCACACGCGCGTGCCGTGTCCCCGGCCGGCAGCTCGCCGACGGTGACCAGGTTCGCGAACTGCTGTGAGCGGCCGCAGTGGTGGGATGCGTGCGGATTCCCGAGGCGTGTCGTCCGTGCGAACGTGTGGCCGGAATCAACTACGCGCGTTCGGCATCCTGGCCGCTACTGTGCTGGACCGTGGAGGAAAGTGGACCGCACAGCCTCCGGTTCTCCCTGCTCGGCCCGCTGCGTGCCTGGCGGGGTCCCGTCGAACTGGCGCTTGGCTCCCCTCAGCAGTGTGCGGTGCTCGCGGCGCTGCTGCTCAGCCGGGGGCGGCCGATCGGGGTGGCCGATCTCGTGGACGGGGTCTGGGGCGCGCGGCCTTCTCCGGGCGCTGTCGCCATGGTGCGTACCTACGTCTCACGGCTCCGCAAGCTGTTCGAGCCCGAGCGGATGCCAGGGCGGCCGTCCGGGCTGCTGGTCTCCATCGGGGACGGATACGCCCTGCGGACCGACCGGATCTCCAGTGATCTGGCCGAGTTCGAGGAGGCGTTGACGCAGGCCGAGCGCCGTCGGGTCGCCGGTGACACGAATGGCGCGGTCCGGTTGCTGCGTACCGTGTCGGCCGCCGGGGGCGGTGCTGCACTGGCCGGTGTGCCCGGTCCGTACGCCGAGTCCGCGCGGACCGATCTGGCTGAACGCCGTCTGGGCGCCTTGGAGTTGAGGCTGTCCATGGAGCTGGAGCTGGGCCGCCACGAGGCGGCGGTGCCGGAACTGCTGGCGCTACGCGACGCGCATCCGCTGCGAGAGGCGGTGGTCGAGCTGCTGCTGACCGCCTTGTACCGGTGCGGCCGGCAGGCCGAGGCGCTGGAGGCCTACGCGAGCACGCGCCGCGTGCTGGTCGAGGAACTGGGCATCGAGCCGGGGCCGTCCTTACGTGCCGTACACGCACGGCTTCTCGCCGGAGACCTCGCGCTCGCCCGGCCGACGCTCCACGGACCGGCCGCCGACACCCACGCCCCGCACAGTCCCGGTGCCCCGCCTCGTCCGGAGCCGGAGGCCTCCTCACCGGGCCGCCGGGCCGGAGTCGTGAGCCCTGCCCAACTCCCCGCCGATCTGGCCTTGTTCACCGGTCGCCGTACCGAACTCGACTACTTCGCCACCCTGTTGCCCGAAGGAGACGGCCCGCCCGACACCGCGGTCATCGGCGTCGTCGACGGAATGGCGGGGACCGGCAAGACCACCCTCGCCGTGCACTGGGCCCACCGGGTGGCCCATCGGTTCCCCGACGGCTGTCTGTACGTCAACCTTCGCGGTTACGACCCGCACGGCGCCCGGATGCTTCCGGAATCCGCGATCGAGATGTTCCTCATGGCGCTCGGCGTGCCCCCGCAGACCGTCCCGGAGGGACTCGACGCACAGGCCGCCTTCTACCGCAGCGTCCTCGCCGGCCGGCGCGTCCTGATCGTGTTGGACAACGCCCGGGACGCCGACCAGGTACGGCCGCTGCTGCCCGGCACACCCGGCAGCCTCGTGATCGTCACCAGCCGCAACCGGCTCGGCGGTCTCGTCGCCGGGCACGGTGCCCGTCCGCTCACGACGGGCCTGTTGAGCGCCGAGGAATCGTACGAGTTGCTGTCCCGGCGGCTGGGCGCCCGCGTCGACGCCGAACCGGAGGCCGTCGCCGCGATCACCGAGCTGTGCGCCCGGCTGCCGCTGGCCCTGGCCATCGTGGCGGCCCGCGCGGCCCACCATCCCGGCTTCCGGCTCGTCGACGTCGCGCAGGAACTCCGGGACCACCACGGCAGCCTCGACGCGTTCGTCGGCGACGACGCCGGCACCGACGCCCGTGCCGTGTTCTCCTGGTCGTACCAGGCCCTGTCGCCCGAGGCGGCCGGGCTCTTCCGCCGTCTCGCCCTGCACCCGGGCCCCGACATCACCACCGTCGCGGCCACCGCGCTGACCGGCGCACCACCCCGTGAGGTCCGCGCCCTGCTGACCGAACTCACCAGGGCGAACCTGTTCATCGAACACGCTCCGGGCCGGTTCGTCTTCCACGACCTGCTGCGCGCCTACTCCGGCGAACTCGCCGAGGCCGAGGACGGCGAGAGCGTCCGGGGCGCGGCTCTGCTGCGGATGCACGACCACTTCCTGCGGACCGCCCACAACGCCTCCTCGGTCCTCGATCCGTTCCGCGAGACCATCGCCCTGCCGCCGGGCACAACGGACAGCGAGCCCCTTCGGTTCAACGACCGGGGACAGGCGACCGCCTGGCTGCGCACGGAGCGGTACGTCCTGAGCGCGATCGTCGAACACGCCGCCGCCCACGGGTACGACGAACACGCCTGGCGCATCGCCGCGGCCGTGGACGTCTACTTCAACCGGCTCGGGTTCTGGCACGACCTCCTGAAGATCAACAGCGTGGCGCTGGGAGCGGCACGGGAACTCGGCGATCCCGTCGGCCAGGCGTACTCCCTGTGCGGTCTGGGCGTGGCCCACTCGCAGCTCAACCACGCCGAGCCCGCGTCGAGGCACCTCGAACGCGCGCTGGAGCTGTTCCGTGCCGCCGGTGACCCGTTCGGTCAGGCCCGGGTCCATCGCGGCCTCGCCTACCTGGCCAACCGGACGGACCGGCGTCCGGCCGCCCTCGACCACTACGCCGAGGCTCGGGCGCTGTTCCGGGCCGAGGGCGACCGCAACGGCGAAGCCGGTGTGCTCAACCAGGTCGCCTGGACGTACATCCTGATCGGCGAGCACGAGAAAGCCCTCGACTGCTGCCGGGAGGGCCTGGCCCTCTACGACGAGATGGGCGACCCCTACGGATCGGCCTCGACGCAGGACACCCTCGGCTACGCCTATCACCACCTTGGCCTGTACGCGGACGCCATCGAGCATTTCAAGCGGTCGGCGAGCCTGTTCGCCGTGATCGGCGACCGCTATCTCGAAGCCGACGTCCTGCGCCACCTCAGCGACGCCCGCCGGGCCACCGGTGACCTCGACGCGGCCCGCGCGGCGCTGCGGTCCGCCCTCGCGCTGCTGGAGGAGATGGGCCATCCGGACGCCGAGGAGGTGGGCTCGGTCCTGCGTGAACTGGAGACCGCCGGGCCGGATGCGCCGACAGGCCCTTGACGCCTTCACGGGCTCCGGCCGCCGGCTCAGCACGCCACGTCCGTCTCCGCCCCTTCCTGCCACGCCTCCTCCACCACGACTCCCTGTTCCCGCAGGGCCAGGCGCAGGCTGCGCAGCGCGTAGTACACGCGGGACTTCACCGTGCCCCGCGGAATCCCCAGGTCCTCCGCGGCCTGCTGGGTGGTGCGGTCCGCGAAGAACGTCGCCTGGAGCACCTCACGGTGCGCGGGCGTGAGCGTCTGAAGAGCCTTGTGCAGCACCATGGACGACAGCATCCGTTCTATGTCGTCCACCTCGCAGTACATGTCGCCCAGCCAGTTGGTGCCGCTGATCTCCAACGGGCGCGCCATCCGGGTCCGGTGCGCGTCGATGACCAGGTTGCGGGCGACCCGGAACATCCAGGGGCGGATGGCCATGCCCTCGGCGTCGGTCAGATTCCCGTTGTTCCAGCAGCGCAGCAGCGTCTCCTGGAGGATGTCCTCCGCGCGGTGCGTGTCCCAGTCCAGCATGCGCAGCACGTACGAGTAGAGGGCCGGCCCGTGTTCCAGATAGAGGTCGCGCAGCGCCCGTTCCTCGGGCGAGACCGCGCTCGCCGAGCCGATGGCCGTCACGTTCATGGAAGTGCTCCTGCTCCTCGGGTTGACCGCCCCCGGCCGGTTGCGCGCCGGGGGTGGTGCTCGTGGGGAACGGAGTGTTCCGAGGGACGGTCCACGTCTGTTTGACGCCTGGTGTACGAGGCGATTGACGGGCCGGTCAGCGCCAGTGCGCCGGAGTGCGCGGGGTCGCGCGGGAGGGTTCAGACGTACGCCCCCTCCAACGCCTTCACGTGTCTGCGGACCTCTTCGGCGAGTTCGGTGTGGCCGGGCGGCAGCGCGCCCCGACGGCTCAACATGTCCCACATGTGCAGCAGTTCGTGCCCGTGGGCGACGGCGGCCCGGGAGTCGTCGAGCTGCTGCCAGGCCGCGGCCGCCCGCGCCACGTCCATCGGCGCCCGCTCGTCGCGGGCACCGCACCGGATCCTGGCCACGGCCAGCGCCAGTACGACGGCCACGCGGTGGTCGCCGCGCAGGTACGCGAGGTAGGCCTCCACGGCCCGCGCCTCCAGCGCGTGCGGATGCTCGGCGCCCACCGAACCGGTCAGGCGCTCGCGCAGCGCGGTCGCCCTGGCGAACGCCTCGTCGAGCCGGCCGGCGACCCCCAACGCGTTGATCCGGCCGACCTGTTCGGAGAGTCCGGCGGGGGGCAGGTCGACGCCGGGGACTGGTTCCCGCACGGGGGTACCGGTGGCGGCCGTGGCACGGGCGCGGGCGACCGCGCCGGCGATGGCGGAGGTGGGGGTGGAGGCGGAGGCGGACATGGAGGTCGAGGTGGCGGACGCGGTGACGGTGGGCGCGGACGCGAGGTCGGTGGACGGCTCGAAGGCCGGCTCGGGTTCCGGCTCGGATGCCGACGGCGGTTCGGGTTCCGGTGTTTCCCCGGATTCGTGCGCGAGGACGTGGCTGGAGCCGTCCGGCAGCACCCGCAGGACGAAGTGGGCCGTACCGGGGCCGTCGCCGACCGTGGCCTCCACGGCCGCGCCGGACTCCTCGGCGTACCGGTGCAACTCGTCGAGCACGGCCTCGTGCACGGACTGACCGGGGGCGGGGACGAGCGGGTCGCCGTTGATCTCGGCGAGGCCCTCGTCGGAGACGTACACCTTGAAGCGGTCCTGGTCCATGGCTGTCTTCCTCGTACGGCGGGTCCGGTGGAGTGGGGGAGTGGGGGGTGTCAGTTCGTGCGGGTCGGCGTCGAGGTGGGTGTGACGCCGGGGGTGGCGCCCGAGGGCGGGGCGGCGATGCCCTGGTACTTGGCGAACTGGGCGCGGATGGCGAGGACATAGCTCAGGGCGTCGTTCGACTGCGGGACGCCCTTGGCCGCCTTGATGGCGTCCATGCCGACGGCGTGGCCGGCCAGGGCGAGGTCCAGGACGCTGTTGGTGGTGTTGCCGTCCTTGTCGGTGGTCTTCACGACCGTGCCGTTGTCGAGCAACGTCTGTCCCTGGCTCGCCAGATCGCACATGTAGCGGCCCAGGGCCATGATCGAGTCCTTGTTGTCCGACGCCTGTGTCTTGCCGTTGTTGTCGTCGTCCTTACCGAACTTGCTGAAGGTGTCCGGCGTCAGCTGTGAGATGCCCGTCTCGCCGTGCGGGCCGACCACGGCCGAGTTGAAGCCGGACGCCTTCTCCAGCTGGGAGGCGATGACGATCGGGCCGATCGCGTCGCACTGCTCGCCGGCTTTCTGGATGGGGTCCACCAGGTCCGCGGGGACGGTGGAGGTGTCCAACTCGCCCTTTCCGTCGCCCTGGAGGATGGCCACCATCTGGTTCGCGGTGTCGTTGTCGCCGCTGTAGTCGTCGGCGCTGCCGCCGCCTCCGCCGAAGAGCAGGATCAGCGCGATGAGCGGGGCGAGCAGGACCCCGAGCCCGCCGAAGATGATGATCAGCGGCACGGCGCCCGCCACGGCGAGCGGGATCATCACGCAGCCGCCCACGCCGGCACCGGCCACGCCGTACATGACGGCGTTCGAGCCCGCGCCGTCCTCGCTCTCTGCGGCACCCATCCGCGTCCTCCGCCTTCTTCGACTCGTCTTGAACCGCTGTGGCCACATGGCCCGTTGTGCTGTCCGACGGACCCGGTAGACCGAAACGGGGCCCGTGGCGCAAAGGTTCAGAACAGCGGAAACCGGATGAGTCAGAGCAGTGGAAGCACGAGCCAGGAGGGGGGCGGGAAAAACATCGTGGGCACTCCTTCGGCACCACAACCGATCCCGCAGTCATGGGTACGGGGACCCAAGTCCACGCAGCCGGCACACCCGGAGACGGACGGCGGCACGGCCGCCCCGGTGGGGCAACCGGCGTACTCCCCACACCAGGGTTTCGGCGGCGGGCTGCCGTCCGCACCCGTGCGGCAGGAGGCACCGGCACCGCGGGCGCGGAGCGCCGTACAGCCCGCCCCGGGCCAGATCGCCCCGGCCGTCTCCCGGCCCCCGGCACCCGCCGCACGGCAGACCACAGCCCCCGGGGCGCCCGCCGCGCGGCAGGCCGCACCCCGGTCCGACTCCCTTGCGCGCAAGGCCCCTTCGGACCGCCCGACGGAGCAGGGCTGGGGTCAGCCGAAGCGGCCCAGGACGGCGGCGCGCGGCAGGTCGCGCGAGGACGTCGGGTGGGTCAAGGCCCACGGCGGCTCCGGCGCGACCTCGCTGGTCGAGGCCCTGGGCGGCGTGGACGTGGGCGCCCGCTGGCCGGAGCCCGCGCGGGGCGAGCCGTACCGGATCGTCCTGGTCGGCCGGACCAGCGCGAGCGGACTGCGCTCCGTGTCCCGGGCGCTCGGCGCGCTCAACGACGGCAACGCCCCGCAGGGGCTCGAACTGCTGGCCGTGGTGCTCGTCGCCGACGCCCCCGGGCGGCTGCCGCTCGGGCTGCTGCGCCGCATCCGGGTCCTGCGCTCCGTCGCCCGCGTGCACCGCGTGCCATGGATCCCGGCGTGGCGCACGGACAGCCGGATGAAGTACGTCCCCAGGCAACTCGTCACGCTCTCCCGGCTGGTGGGCAGCGACGTCTACGGCGAGGGAGCCAGGTCGTGATCCAACACCCCTACGCCGCGCAGTACTTGGCCGACGGGTACGACCCTGGCGACGACGGTCACCTAATCATCAACACCCTCTCCTGGTGCGCCTCGGCCTGTGGTGTCGCCGGACTGATCATCGTCGGTATGCAGATGGCGCTCCAGCTGCGCCGCGGCGACCCGGGCGAGGGCGGTGAGCACTTCCGCGGTGTCTTCTTCGTCGTCCTGGCCTGTGTGATCGCCACCTCGGCCGGTCCGCTCGTCACCTTCCTCGGCGACCTGACCCTTCAAGGGCCCTGAGACCAACAGGCCTTCCAGCACTGCCAGTTCACCGCCCCGCCCACCACTCGGTCCGGGCGCCGACTCCTCGGAGAATCCTCATGTCCGCAATGCTCCAAGAAGCCTCCCACTACCTCGCCGCCGTCGTCCCCGCACCGTCGGGCGGCGCCAACGTCCCCCAGCCGACGAGCAACGCTCCCGGCCCGCTGACCACCAAGGTCAACCTCGTCCTCGGCATCCTGGCCTGGGCCGGCACCGCGGCCGGAGTCTGCGGCGTGCTGATCACCGGCGCGATGATGGCCATCTCCGTCAAGCGGGGTGAGAGCTCGGAGCACATGAGCCGCCTCGGCATGGTGCTCGGCGGCTGTGTCCTGGTGGCCACGGCCGGCCCGATCGTCCAGTTCGTCTTCAACTAGAGAGCGCGGGACAGTGGGCATCTTCAAGCGCGGAGAACAGCGGTCCGAGGAGTCCGGGCCGTACTGGAAGCAGCGCAGTTGGCAGGCATCGGCGGGGTTCCTCGCGCTGGTCGTCGTCCTCGGCGTGATCACCACGCTGACGTCGGGCTCGGGCTCCGGCGGCCGTGCCGGGGCGCCGGTGTCCAAAGGCCCGCTGTCCGGCACCGCCACCAAGAAGGACGGCCGTCCCGGCGGCTGCCGCACCGACGACAGCGCGGGCGACGCGATCCCCACCTCCGTGCCGAAGGACATCAGTTGGCACCCGCTCAGCATCGGGCGGGTGCCGGTCTCGGCCTCGGCGGGGCCGACCAGGATCGAGGGTGCCGTGTGGTGGTGCTTCGCGCACACACCCATGGGCGCCGCGCTGGCCGCCACCGACATCCCCACCCAGATGAGCGGAACGCAGTGGCGCACCGTCACCGACCAGCAGGTGGTCGCCGGGCAGGGACGCGAACTGTTCGTGTTCCAGCGCACCGCCGTGCCGGACACGGACAGTTCGAACAGGGCCCCGGTCACGTCGTCCTACGCAGGGTTCCAGGTGACCTCGTACACCAAGGAGGCGGCGACCGTCAGGCTGTTGATCAAGAACGAGCAGGGCTATGCCGCGACCAGCGTCTCCGTGCGCTGGAGCGGCGGCGACTGGAAGATCCAGCCCGACGGAAGCGGCGGCCTGTACTCGCAGTTGGCCACTGAGCAGAGCGCCGTCGGCTACACACTCTGGGGGGTCTGACGTGGCGGCCTGCAGCAACGGGAATCCGCTCGCGGACGCGATCACCGGGTTCTTCAGCTTTCTCGGCGACCCGGTCGGGACCGTCATCGGACTGATCGCGAAGTCGATCCTCGCCGCCGCGATCGCGGTGTTCGCGGGGCTCGCCGACAGCGTCCCGACCCTGGACGACACGACCACCTCGCACGACCTCAGTGACAAGACATCGTGGATCGTGGTCTATCTGGCCGTCGGTTCGCTGCTGTTCGCGGCGGGCAAGATGGCGATCGAGCGCAAGGGCACCGCCGGTGTCACCGCGCTGAAGGGCATCCTGCGCGTCATCCTCGTCGCGGGCGCGGCCACCACCGTCTGCCTGGCGGCGGCAAGGGTCGCGGACAGTTACTCCACCTACCTGTTCAACGACTCCGTACAGAACGCCCTGGACAACATCGGCGCCTGTGGGGACAACAGCGACATCCAGTCCTTCCTGCTGCTGATCCTCGCCTTCCTGCTGCTGCTCGCGGGCATCCTGCACACGATCCTGATGTACATCCGGCTCGGCGTCATGATGATCATGCTCGGCACCCTGCCGCTGGCCGCCGCGGCCTCGATGACGGACTGGGGCGCGGGCTGGTGGCGCAAGCACATCGGCTGGATGATCTCCTGGCTCCTCTACAAGCCCGCGGTCGCTCTCGTGCTGAACGCCGGCATGACGATGATCAGCCAGGGCAAGACCGGCACGAACCCCAACGTCAACACCCGTATCGCCGGCATCGGCGTGATGCTGCTCTCCGCCATCGCGCTCCCCGCGCTGCTGAAGCTCGTCGTACCCGCCACCGCTGCCATGGGCACCGGCGACCCGATGGCCGCCATGGGCCAGGCGGGCAACCAGCTGGCGACCGGTGCCGTGCAGGTCGGCGCCATGAGCGGCGGGTCCGGCGGGTCCGGCGGAGACAGCGGACAGAAGGGCCCGAGCGGAGCGAGCGGCACCGGCGGGGCGGCCGGTACCTCCGGTGGTGACGGGGCGTCCGGCGGAAGCGGTTCGGACGGCGCGTCCGGCTCGGGCGGTCCGAGCGGGGCGAGCAAGGGCGGTGGCGGCGCGGGCAAGGCCGCGGGCGGTGCGGGCAAGGAAGCCGGAGCGGCGCTGGGCGGCCCCGCCGGTATCGCGATCCTCGCGGCCGTGGCCGCGGCCCAGACCGCGGGCTCGACCGTCTCCGGTGCCGTCGAGGGCGGCGACGGAGACCTCGGCAACAACAAGTGAGCCCGGGGGAGTCCACGACACCCAGGCGGTACGCCCCTACCTCCGCCCGGCGTCGCCTCCCCTGACGAACCGCCGCCGGGCGCCCTTTCCCCAGGGCGCCCGGCGGTCTCCCCATCGGCCCCAACTCACGGCGCAACGGCGTCACTTCACGAAAGGAAACCGGTCACATGTCCACGGAAGCCGTCTCCCATCCGACCTACGGGAACTGGCGCAGGCCGAGGCGCGCGGGGCTCGGACCGCTCGGACTCCTCGGCACCTTCGTGATCTTCGGCGGCCTCGTCGCCACCCTGCTGGCGTCCCTGATCTCGCTGTACGCGGCGATCATCGTGTTCGTACCGGTCGTCCTGTTCCTCATCCCGCTCGCCATCCGCACCCAGGACGGCCGCAACGTCTACCAGCTCTTCGCCCTGCGCGTCGGCTGGTGGCGCCGGAAGGCCGCGGGCGCGCACCTCTACGTCTCGGGCCCGCTGTCCGCGCGGCCCGGCGGCCGGTTCCGCCCGCCGGGACTGCTCAACAAGGTCACTGCGAGCGAGGGCCGGGACGCCTACGACCGGCCCTTCGGGATCCTGCACCACCCGCAGCGCGACCTGTACACGATCGTCCTGGGCTGCGACCCCGACGGCGGTTCGCTCATCGACCCGGACCAGGTCGACGTCTGGGTCGCGCTGTGGGGCGAGTGGCTGGCCCGGCTCTCCCACGAACCCGGCCTCAAGGGCGCCACCGTGATCGTGGAGACCGCCCCCGACCCCGGCACCCGGCTCGCCCACGAGGTGCTGCCCCGCATCCACCCGAACGCGCCGGCCGCCGCCCGCGCCGTGATGGAGGAGGTAGTCGACCGCTACCCGAGCGCCTCCTCCGAGATGCACACCTACGTCACGCTCACCTACGGCAACCCGGCCGGCCAGAAGCGCAGGAAGGAGGACGTGATGACCGAACTGGCCATCCGTATCCCCGGCCTGCTCAGCGGTCTCGTCGCGGCCGGCGGCGGCGCCGCCTACCCGCTGTCGGCCGAGCGGATCGCCGAGGTCGTCCGGGTCGCCTACGACCCCGCCGTCGCCGCCGATGTCCTCAACGCCCGTGCCCTGGAAGGCGGAACGGGCCTGGAGTGGGACGACGCCGGTCCCGCCGCCGCCGTGGAGACGGTGAACGCCTATCAGCACGACTCGGGTGTCTCCCGCACCTGGATGCTGACCCTGGCACCCCGCGGCACCGTCCGCTCCTCGGTCCTGCGCGGCATGCTGGAGGCCGCCCCCGGCACCCGGCGCAAGCGGGTCGCCCTGGTCTACCGGGCCATCGACCCCGCCACCTCGGCCCGTATCGTCGAAGCCGACCGGCGCAGCGCCCAGTTCATGGCCACGTCCGGCAAGGGCATGGTGCAGGCGCGCGCGGCCTCCGAGGTGCGGGCGGCCGAACAGACCGCCGCCGAGGAGGCGTCCGGCGCCGGACTCGTGGAGTTCTCCCTGATGCTGACGGTCACCGTCGACAACCTGGAGGAACTCGCCGACGCCAGCGTCACCGTACGCAATCTGACCGCGGCGTCCCGGGTGCTGATGCGCCCCGCCGACCGGATGCAGGCGGCCGCGTTCAGCTGCACCCTGCCCGCCGGAATCCTTCCGTGGGAACAGACCCTCGTCCCGCACGAACTGCAGGAGGCGCTGTGAGTCGCCGAAGCGAGGAGAAGCTGGCCGAGCGAGCGGACCGGCTGGCCGAGGAAGCGGCGCTCCGGGACCTCGCCGAGGGCGGGTCGGGGCTGGTCGGCCTGGACGGATTCGGCGCCCGGGCCGCCGCGAAGAAGTCCACCAAGGCCAAGGCCAGGTCCGACGCCGAGCGCGGCGGCAGGGAGAAGGGCCCCGCCAAGCAGAAGGGCCCCGCCAAGCCCCGGGAGCTGTACGTCCCGGCCCGCGGCTGGCAGGGGGCCGGCGGTGGCCGCGTCGGCTACATGGACCCGCCCACCATGTGGCGCGCCACCACGGTGCAGGCCTGCGGCATGTGGCCGTTCGCCGCCGGTTCGGGCTCGCCCATGACCGGAGTGCCGCTGGGACAGCATCTGTCCACCGGCGCCACGGTCTGCGGCGACCCGCTGAACTGGTTCACCCGGGCCCGCTACATCTCCAACCCCTCCCTGTTCATGCTCGGCATGCCGGGCCTGGGCAAGTCGACCCTCATCAACCGGATGCTGATCGGGCTCGCCGCGACCGGTGTCGTCCCGCTGGTCCTCGGCGACCTCAAGCCCGACTACGCCGACACCGTCCGCGCGCTCGGCGGCCAGGTCATCTCCATCGGCCGGGGCCGGGGCGGCATCAACGTCCTGGACCCGGGCGCCATGGGGGAGGCCGCCGCGAAGATCGGCGGCGAGGCCGGCGAGGTGCTGAAGGCGGAGGCCCACGGCCGGGTACTGAACATGGTCGCCGCCCTCATCACCATCGTGCGCGGCCGGCCCATGGACGACCACGAGCAGTCCGTGCTCTCCGCCGTCCTGCACCACCTGCGCCAACGCACCCTGCCCGGCCGCCCGGTGCTGCTGCCCGACGTGCTGCGGGTCCTCACCGAGGGCCCCGACCGGGTCCGCGCGGTCACCCTCGACCGCGGCGACGACGCCCGCTACCGGGACGCCGTGGACCCGCTGCACCGCTCCCTGCTCGGCATCCTCGACGGCCCGCTCGGCGACACCTTCGCCTCCGAGACGTCCACCCGGATCGACGCGAACGCACCCGCCGTGTGCATCGACATCTCCGGCATCGGGGAGGCCGACACCCAGCTCACCGCCGCCGCGATGCTCGCCGCCTGGTCCGACGGCCTCGGCACGGTCGCCGCCTCGCACGCCCTCGCGGACGCCGGACTGGCGCCCCGGCGCTGGTTCTTCACCGTCCTCGACGAACTGTGGCGCCCGCTGCGCGCGGCCTCCGGCATCGTCGACCGCATCGACGCGCTCACCCGTCTCAACCGCTCCCTCGGACTCGGCGACGCCAAGATCACCCACACCCTCAAGGACGCCGAGGCCCTCGGTACCGACGCCGACCGCGCCAAGGCGCGCGGCTTCGTCGAGCGCGCCGGCATGGTCGTCTGCGCCGGACTGCCGAAGACCGAGATGGAGGACCTCGGCAAGGTCGTCGGGCTCTCCCGCCGCGAGATCGACCTCGTGTCGTCCTGGTCCTCGCCGCCCGGCTGGGGCGTGCGGGGCGAGGACGAGGAACCCCCGGGCCGTGGGCGCTTCCTCATCAAGGTCGGTGGCCGCCCCGGCATCCCGATCAAGGTCGCCATCACCGACGCTGAGCGCGAGCTGCACAACACCAACACCCGCTGGACGACCAACGAGGCGGCCATCGAGCAGGCCGCCGCCCGCACCGCCCAGGAGGTCGCACGGCTCTCCCAGGACGGGCCGCTGCCCCTGGCCTTCCCGGGCGACCCGGCCCCCCTCTCGCTCCCCGCCGACCCGGGCTTCCCCGCCGGAGAAGAGTCGGTCAGGGGGTGGACGGCGTGAGCGGACCCCGCAGCACCGACCTCGGCGACCAGACGCAGTGGGCCATCGCCGCGCTGGCCGCCTTCGGCACCCTCGCCTTCACCGTCGTCTGGGCCGGCGGCACCTTCGGCGCCGGCCTCTCGGGCGCCGGCTGGGACGCCCCGCCGTTCGCCATGTCCACCGTCTCCACCCTGGTCTCCGACGGACCGACCGCGCTGTGGCCGGGCACCCAGGCCGCCGTGCTCTACGCGGGCATGCTCGGCATGCTGGCGCTCATCGCCGTGCCCACCGCCCTCGCCGTCAACTTCTTCATGGACCGCGGCAAGGCACCCAAGGGCCTCGCGGGCAAGCGCGAACTCGCCGCCATGTGCCCCAAGGGCATCGAAGCCCGCGCCCGCGAACTGCGCCCCACCCTCAAGGGACGCGAGGAACTCCACCCCGACGAGACCGGCAACCTCCTCGGCGACCTCGACCCCAAGGGCCCCGAACTGCGCAGCAGTTACGAGGACGTGGAGCTCGACCTGATGGCGCCGCGGGCCGGCAAGTCCACCGGAATCGCCGTGCCCCGGGTGCTGCGCGCCCAGGGCGCGGTCCTGCTGACCTCCAACAAGTCCGACGTGTACGCCGTCACCCGCGCCCAGCGCGAAAGGGCGGGTACGGTATGGACGTTCGACCCGCAGGGCATCGCCCACGCGCCACGCTCCATGTGGTGGAACATCCTCGGCGAGTGCCACACCATCGAGGGCGCCCGCCGGATGGCCGGTCACTTCGTGGCGTCCGTCAACGACGACACCGCGAAGAAGGACTTCTGGATCTCGGCCGCCCAGAACACCCTGACCGCGCTGTTCCTGGCGGCCGCCCGCGGCCGGGCTCCGCTGTCCGAGCTGCTGGCCTGGCTCTCCGACCCCGCGGACCGCACCCCGATCGACCTGCTCCGCGAGGTCGGACTGGTCGCGATGGCCGAGCAGTTGCAGGGCACGGTGCGTGGCGCGGTGGAGACCCGGGACGGCATCTACGAGACCGCCCGCCAGACCGCGTCCTGCCTCCTCGACCCGGAGATCCTTGCCTGGGTCACGCCCGATCCCGAACTCCCGGAATTCCGCCCGAACGAGCACGTCCTGGGCACCGACACCCTCTACCTGCTGTCCAAGGACGGCGGCGGTTCGGCGGCCGGCGTCATCGCGGGTCTCGCCGACGCGACGATGCGGGCGGGTGTCGTGGCCGCCGAGCGGATGGGCGGCCGGCTCGACCCGCCGCTGACCGCGGTCCTCGACGAGGCGGCCAACGTGTGCCGCATCTCCGATCTCCCCGACCTGTACTCCCACTTCGGCTCGCGCGGCATCAACGTCGTGACCCTGCTGCAGAGTTACCGCCAGGGCGCCCGCGTGTGGGGCGACGTCGGCATGGACGCGCTGTGGAGCGCGGCGACCGTCAAACTCCTCGGCGCCGGTCTGGACGACGCCGACTTCGTGCAGAAGATCTCCACTCTCGTCGGCCAGCACGACGTGAAGACCCCGAGCATCTCCCGCAGCAAGGACGGCACCTCACGCTCCTACTCCTACCGTCAGGAGTCCGTCCTGCCGCCCGACCGGATCCGCGCCCTCCCCAAGGGCACCGCCCTGCTCCTCGCCACCGGCGTCAAGCCGGCCCTCATCCGGCTGCGCCCCTGGTACAAGGAGCCCGGCGCCGCGGAGATCTCGGCGGCCGCGAAGGCGGAGACGGCGGCCATCACGGAACGCGCAGCGGCTCGTCCCCTGCCGGGTCCGGGCCTGACCCTTGCGAAGGAGAACGTCGTGGACCTGGAGAGTTACCGGGACGCCGCCCGAGCGTGACGGTCCGCAGCACCAGCTCGGCCGGCGCGTACCGCACCCGCCCCATGAGCCATACGCCCAGGGCGAGTTGGGCGCCGTACAGCACCGGACACCAGGCGAGGACGACGGCGGTGCCGACCCGGTCGTAGAGACCGAGGCCGTAACCGGTGAAGACGAGCGCGAGGACCAGTGACTGGGAGAGGTACTGGGTGAGGGCCATGCGCCCGGAGGCGGCCAGCACCCGCGCCGCCGCCGGGCGCACGGCGGTCAGCAGCAGGAGCAGGCCGCAGGCGTACGACGCCGTGAGCGCGGGCGCGGTCAGCAGCGACACCGCGTGTCCGACCAGGAACCAGCGGCTGTCCAGCGGTCCGTTCGCACAGCACGCGGTCACCACACCGCCGGCCAGGCCGACCGGCAGCCACCTGACGACGACATCCCTGAGCCACTTCCGGTCCCGGCCGCGCCGCTCCACCAGACCCGCCTTGGCCGCCGCCAGACCGGCCAGGAACGCGGCCAGCATGTCGGGGGTGTACAGCAGGTTCGCGCCCAGAGCCGTCGGCAGCTCGTGCAGACGTGCCCCGACCACCGACAGGAAACCGCCGCGATACGCGGCCACACTGTGCGCGACCTCAGGGGCGTACTGCCCCGGGGTGGCCGGTCGCGTGAAGGCGACGGTCAGCAGCCCGTACCCGAGCAGCAGCAGCGCGAGGCCCACCACCAGACAGACCGCGACCCGCAGCGCGGCCCGCGGACTCAGCCCGCGCAGTCCGTACAGGACCAGCCCCAGGGCGGCGTACGTCATCAGGATGTCGCCGCTGAAGAGCAGCACCGCGTGCGCGAGCCCGAGGCCGAACAGCCCTGCCGTGCGCCGGAGATGGCGTCCGGCGGACCCGCCGCCCGGCTGCCCCGCGGAGCGCTCCTGGAGGACGAAGCTGTAGCCGAAGAGGAACGAGAACAGCTGATAGAGGGTGGTGGTCGCGGTCACCGCCCAGGCGGCACCCCGGTCGACGCCGGAGGCATGAGGACCGCCGCCGAACGCGGTGTAAGGACTCGCCATCAGCTGGGCGTTGACGAGCAGGATGTCGAACAGGGCGAATCCACGGAGCACGTCGACGTCCTGGACCCGCCGGGGACCGACCGCCTCGCCCCCGCTCACCGCGTCAGCCGGGTTCCGCAGACGAACACCACGGTCGACATCAGGAACCATCCGAACGCCGGCGACAGCAGATACCGGGGGGTCCAGAGCCGGGCCGCCGTGGGCCGGTTGCGCGGATAGCACACGGGCACCGTCCCGCCGACCTGAGGCAGCCCGCGCAGCGTGCCGTACGTGCCGGCGTCGACGACGACGGGCCGCCCCAGGTGGTCGGTGAACATCACCAGCCCGGTCCGCCGCCGGTCGCCCGCGACACGCGGGATCACCGTGCCCGTCACGAGCACTCCCCGCACCCACAGCCGCGCCACGGCCAGCAACTGCCGTACGGCGAGAAGGAGAAACCCGAGACCCACCCCCGTGCACAGGGTGAGCAGCAGCAACTTGGCGTCCATACGGTCCCCTTCACCGGCCGTCCTACCTCTTCGCGCACAACGTCTCCCGCGCGCCACGGGTTCACGTCCTCGCCCCACCACCGGTTCACGCCGTCACCTCTTCACTGAACCGCCGTACGGGTGGCGCCCGTTGTGCGTACGCATCCCGACCCATGCGTATGAAGGGAGCTTCGGCCCTGATGAGACGGCCCCTGCGCACACACGGCTACCGGGCGGCAGCCGTCGCCCTGGCCTGCGCCCTGACGGCGGCGAGCCAACAGGGCGCCCGAGCCGACCCTCAGACCCTCACCGAAGTACAGAACAAACTGGAGAGCCTGTACCACCAGGCGGAGGTGGCGACCGACAAGTACAACGCGGCCGACGGCAAGGTGAAGGCACAGAAGCGGCGCGTCGGTTCACTCACCTCCCGGGTCCGCACGACCGAGGCGAAACTGACCCGCCTCAACTCCCTCGCCGGAGCGACGGCCAGGGCCCAGTACCGCGGCGGCGGCGTGCCCGCCGAGCTCCAGTTCGCGCTGGCCAGCGACCCCGGTCGGGCCCTGGACAACGCGGGACTGGCGCTCCAGGCCCAACAGAACACACAGAACCTGCTGACCGAGCTGAAGACGACGAAGTCGGCCCTGCGCACCCGCACGGACGAGGCGGCGGCGGAACTGAAGCGGTTGCGGGCGAGCCGCCGCGCGATGGCGACGCAACGCAGGACGATCGAGCGCCACATCGCCGAGGCGAAGGCGTTGGAGTCCTCGCTGGCGGCGAAGGAGCGGGCCCGCCTCGCCGACCTGGAGAAGAAGGAGGCCGAACAGGCCCAGGCGAGGTGGGAGAGCACGGGCGTTCTCAAGAAGGTCGGCACCGACGCGACGGCCGCCGGCCGGAAGGCCATCGCATTCGCCGCCAAGCAGATCGGCAAGCCCTACGTCTGGGGCGCCGAGGGGCCCGACTCCTACGACTGTTCCGGCCTCACGAGCCAGGCGTGGCTGGCGGCCGGTGTCACGATCCCCCGCACGTCGGAAATGCAGTGGGCCCAGCTGAAGCACGTCCCCATCGAGGACATGCGACCCGGAGACCTGATCATCTACTTCTCCGACGCGAGCCATGTGGCGATCTACGCCGGGGGCGGGAACATCATCTCGGCGCCGCGGCCGGGGCGATACGTGTACGAGTCGCCGGCGGCTTCGATGGAGATTCTGGGGGTGGTGCGGCCGGACGCGTGAGCCGGCGGTGCGCGCGTCCTGGGTGTGCGTCGCCTGCGGGCAAGGCTGAGCGCCCTGTCCACCTGGGTGGTTGACAGGGCGCTCGGGCTGTGGTGCGGACTACTTCACCACTACTTTCGGATGGGCCGAGGCCAAGTGGGGCGACGGCGGGGGACTGGCCGTCTCGCCGGCCTCCGTCAAGGAGCCGAGGGACGACTGGAACCTTCCCGCCTTTGCCATGGCCGCGCGGTTCTGGTTCACCGCGGTGTCGGGGTTGAACGGCCGGTCGAACTCCTTGAGCGCGTCGGTCCCTCTTCTCCCGACATGACGTCGAGCGTCCTCATGACTGATCAGCCTGAGGTTGGGCCGGTCGTCGCTGTACGTGTTGGTGAATTCGGCGAGGCTGGTGGTGGGCTTCCATTTGCCCCCACTGCCTTCGACCGAGAACACCTGATCCTGGAAGCTTTCCGGGCTGGGTACGCGCCGTGACACAGCCCCGGGCTTCTGCGAGTCGCCGATCAGGCGTTGGGTGTACACGTACATCTCCTGCGGAGCGTTCCTGACCATGTCCTTGGCCTGTTGCTCCGTCAGCTGGCGCACCTCGTTCGGATTCGGTGCGCTCGGCCCCGGGTCGGAACGGTGCGGATGCCACTGGTTGTCGATCAGAGACCGGAACTCCCAGCTCGTGGCATCGGAGTGCCGCCACAGGCTGGTGGCGGTGCCCAGCTCCTGCATGTCCATCTCGTGGGCCCAATAGGTGTATGCCATCCGGCTCCTCCCTCCTTCACTTGCTCCGATGCGGTTCGGTCAGCGCCCTACAGGCGCCGGGCCCGGTGCCGCGGCGTGGTGGTTGGCGGGCACCGCCGGGGGTGTGTGTACGGGAATTTCGCCCGGCGCGCTGTTCGTGCGAGTGACCGCGGGCCTGTTCGCCGCATCGATCGCCTGCTCGTAGAGCGACTGGTTGCTGTTCCTCCGCTGCAGCGGCTGCTGGCTCTGGAGGGCTTCCATGGCGTACAGAATCCGCTGCACCTGGGCCAGCGCTTCCGGCTTCGGCTCCGGAATGGACGCGGGACCGTCCACCACCTTGCCGACCGGCAACGACCGCGTCAGCGTGTCCAGGCGATCCAGATGGTCCGGTACGACATCGGTGCGGCCCTGGTACATCGAGGCCATCACGTAGTCGGTCGCCCGCACGTAGTCCTTGGCCTCGGCACCGTACTTCTTCTCCAGCATGCCTGAGCGCTGGAGTTCGTAGGGCAGATGCAGTTTGTCCTTGACCTTGAGGTTGCCCGGGGTGTGCATCTGGAACTCGCAGGGGGCGCCCAGCCCGTTGGGCTGCATCTCAAGGGTCGTCACCGGGATGGGGGGCTCGACGTCGGTGGGGTCCTTCTCATGCGCCGCGATCTTGTTCGCGGTGTCCCGAACGAGGCTGTCGTTCTGGAAGGCGCGCACCTCCGGGTCCGTGGCCGCGATCTGTTCGGACGGCTTGATCACGGCGTTGCTGCCCTTGTAGACGGGGTGGCGCCAGGTGTGGTTGAACTTGATGAACTCCGCGTTCTGGGCGGTCAGATGGCCGACGGCGCCCTCGGCCGCCTCCGTGTAGTTCGCGGGCTCGGTGGCCGACGAGTAGCGGTGCAGGTCCTTGACGTCGGCGAGGACGTCTTCGACCACGTTCTCGTAGTCGGGGAGTTGACTCGCGACCTTTCGCCGCAGGGAGTCCAGACCCTTGAGGGAGTGCTCGATCGGGCCCTCGCCCGTGTCTCCCACGAGCACCATGCCGAGATGCGCGTTGGCGGCGGCGACGTTGCGCATCATCGCGTCGTAGGCCGGCCGACGCTCCACCCCGGCCTGATGAAACAACTTCACTGCGGTGTTCTGTTCGGGGGTCAGGCTCAGAGATACCTCGGTGCCTTCTCCCTGCCAGCTTCCGTCGGGCTTTTCACCCATGGTGCGTACCTCCGGAATTCTCGGTGTGCGAACCGGAATTGTTCGTGCTTCCGCGAGAACTCAACGGGACGGAGGGGGAGAGGGTTCAACGGCCTCGGAGGAGATCTTGGTGAATTCCTCGACGCCGACGTCAGAAGCCGTAATCATCTGCCGTCGGGGCCTCCTTGGCCCGATGGCTGCCCTTCTTGCAGCCGGCGAACGGACCGGAAGGGTCACGAAGCGAGGCCATCACATGGCCCAGGCAGTCGCGATGCCAGTTGAGCGGGCCGCTGAGCGCGGAACCGGGGCCCGTCAGGTCCTGCCAGGACATCCACAGGGCGTGCAACTGCGCGACCGCTTCCGGGTGTTCCCACCAGCGGGAGCACCAAGGGGCGGAGGACGTGGTCTCCCTGCCGTAGACCGGCAGCAGCAGGTACCGTACCCAGTCGACAAGACCCTGTAGGGCGTCGTCGTACGCGGAGCCCTCCAGATAGAGGATGAACTCCGCCTTCTTCTCCGGTTCGGCCTTCTTCTCCGGTGCGGGACTCGTCGTCGGTTCGGTATTCACTGTTGTCGCGGTCACTTCTCGATCCTTTCGGGATATTTCCCGGGTCATCGACGACGCGGGGACGGATTCGCTGGCCGAGGTGGAATGGACTGCGCCGGAGAGACCGAGCGGGGTGTGGAACTGGCGCTGCTGCCGAGCGCCGGAGAGGGCGAATCCACCCTCCCCCGCTGCTCCCTGAGATAACCGGCGGCGTTCTGCATCACCGCTTGGGAGGAAGGGGACTCCCGGCCGTTGGCCGCCAGGTTTCCTTCCGCCGCGGCGCTGAGAGGCCAGTGGGCTTCTTCTTCCGAAGGCGGGCCGTGGTGGGCGGAGTCCTCGGTGAAATTCACCGTGGACCGCATTTCCTCCGGCGTCTCCGCCCCGAACACAGCGAGCGACTCACGGTGCTGGGGACCACCTCGGAACGTCGCGAACGTCACGGGTTCCGCCAGCGGACTGTCCCGCATCTCAGGTGAGCCCGTCTGTGAGGACTCCTGCCGACGAGCCGGTTCCGCGGGTGGGCGCTCCCACCTGCTCCGCGTGTCCGGAGGCGGCGGCCGGTGGGTCCGGGGCGCGGGCTGGTTCTCCGGTGCGGTCCGGTTGAGCAGCTCCTCGAGTACCGGGATCCGGTCGTTCTTGTACGCCCTCTGTAGCCCGGTGTCGTTCGATATCAGCTCCAGCATCTCGTGCGTGACCTTCTGAAGGTCGTCGACGGAGAGCTGGTTCATGTGGTGCTGCGCGGGCGTGAGAGCGGGCAGCCGTGGAACGGTGTCGCTGGACGGGAGAGCCGCCTCGTCGGACATCTCTGATGCGCGGCCCCCGCCGGCTCCTCCGCCTCCACCACCGTACGAGGGGGCCGCTCGTCCTTCGGAGCCGCGCCCCGTCAGCCGTCGCCACAGTTGCGCGAGGGCGTCCGACAGATCGCGCGTGCTCGACGTCGCCCGGAGATCGTCGCCGATCAGATCTCGTGCCAGAGACCTCCAGGGTGAGTCCCGCGGGGCTGTGGGAGGCGACTTGGCCAACCGCCTGCGCTGCCGGGGGAGCGGGTTGGTGTTGGCCACGGCGCCCCTTTCGCTTCGCTGCTCTCATCGCTTCTCTCGTGGGCGGACCGCACGGAAGTGTGCGCGCAGACGGTGCAACGGGGCTCCAGGACGCATGGTTCAACCTCACGGGCGGACGGCCCGGGGCCGGCGCACGGCCCGGGGCGCCTCGCCCTCCGTGGTTCCGGCTGACGAAGGTGCAACGGAACTGAACCTTCCGGCACACGCGCCCCGTTGTGCCGCACGACCCGGCGTCGGTGCCCAGCCGACAGATCACCGCCGGACGGACGGGGAGGTACGGACATGACCATCGCTCGCACGTGGCGGCTCGCGTCACAGGGGCTGCTGGAGCGCCGCCGGAACCTGGGCGGCGAGGGCGTCCGCCCCCGTGAGGACGCGCCCCGATCGGCGGCACGGCCGGCCGGCGACCCATGGAGCTCCGACACACCGCTGCCCGCGGGTCTGCCCCCGTTGCCGGCGGGCTTCGAACCGGCGACGCCGACGAGCCGGCCCCGGCAACGGGGACCGGAAACCGGGACCGGCTCTGGAGGACGCGATGGCCTCGGGGTACCGCACCCCACGCCATCGAACTAGCCATCGCCCCAAGGGGAATTCCGCGTGCAAGCCGATGGAAAGGCACCCCCTATGCGGAGACGCACATCATTCCTCCTGGCCTTGCTTCTGGTCGTCGTCGGAGTCACCGGCACCGCCATAGGAATCCAGGTCCACCACTCCGACACCCAGAACATCAACGAAGCAACGGCAGCCGACGTCGCCGACCACACCGTCACCCTCCAGAACAACACCAGCAGCCGCATCTGGATCGGCAGCACGGTCAACGCGGACGGCTCCGCCGCCCTCACCGGCCTGCCGGTCCTGGACCCCGGCCAGTCCGCCACCGTCATCATCCCGGAGCACGAGGGCGCCGGTCACTGGCGCGGCAAGTTCTTCGCCCGCGAAGGCTGCACCGGTGACGACGGCAGCACCTTCCACTGCGCCGTCGGCGACTGCGGACCGTACGCCGACCACTGCTCCCTCGGTGAACAGCCCACCGGACTCGCCGAGTTCAACTTCGACCCGGCCGACACCCTGGCCCCCTGGTACGACGTCAGCTACGTCAACGCCGTCTCGGTGCCGGTCACCATCACCCCCGACGACGTGACCCCGCCCGCGAGCGGCGAGTGCGCGGTGGCCGGCTGTGTGCAGGACTTCCTGTCCTCCTGCCCGGCCGAGGACTTGACCAAGGACCCGGCCACCGGACAGCCGCTCGTCTGCACCAACCCGAACCGGGACGCGAAGACCCCGTACAGCGACATGGTCAACCAGAAGTGCCCGACGGCGTACGGCTGGTCGAAGCAGGACGCCGAGCCGGGCAACAAGGTCATGTACCAGTGCACCAAGTGCAGCGGGCTGACCGTCGCCTTCGGAACCGGCACCACCGCCCCCGCCGACCCCGCCACCGCCCAGCCCGCCCCCGTCACCACTGCCGCCCCGGTCCGCAAGGGCGTCAGCCTCAACCCCGTCGACGGTGCCTCCCAGGCGCTCGCCGCCTCGGGCGCCTCCTGGTACCTCAACTGGGCCTCCTCCACCGGCGCGGTCACCAAGCCGGACGGCGTCGACTACGTCCCGATGATCTGGGGCCCCGGCTCCGTCACCGACGCCGAACTGAGCGCCGCGACGCAGGGCGGCACCAAGGAACTGCTCGGCTTCAACGAACCCGACAACGGCAAGCAGTCGAACATGACGCCCGAGCAGGCCCTCGACCTGTGGCCCCGGCTGGAAGCCACCGGTCTGCGCCTGGGCGCACCCGCGGTCGCCGGCGGCGGCGCCCTGGACGGCAGCTGGCTGGACCGCTTCATGAAGGGCGCCGCCGACCGCAACCTGCGCGTCGACTTCATCCCGCTGCACTGGTACGGCTCCGACTTCGGCCCGGACGCGGCCAACCAGCTGCGCGGCTATCTGCAAGCCGTCCGGGACCGCTACCACAAGCCGGTCTGGCTGACCGAGTACGGCCTGATCGACTTCTCCCAGCGCACTCCCCGCTATCCCAGCGAGCAGGAACAGACCGACTTCATCAAGTCGTCGACACGGATGCTGGACAGCCTGAGCTTCGTGGAGCGCTATGCGTGGTTCACGCTGTCCACACAGACGAGCCCGACCGGCCTCTACGACGGAACGACCGCCAATGCCAGCGGCCGTGCGTACCACGACGCGAGCTGAACGGGGAGTTGAACCGTTCTGGCCTCCCACCCGTTGTACGGGTGCAGCCTGGCCGTGTCCCCGCTCCCCCCTGGGGCCACGGCCAGGTCGTGACCGATCGGAGGCCGGTTCAGGCGGCGCTCTTCGACGCCGCGGTCCGCGCTTCGGCGTCCGGCGGAGCGTCCGCCGGCCTGCCCAGGCGCTCGCGGATCTTCGCGGCGTCCCGATGGTCGAACTCCTCGAAGATGGCCAGTGCCTGCCGCCAGCTGTCGTGGGCGGCCTCCGGCTCGTCGGCGGCCAGTTGGACGTCACCGAGGTTGCCCAGGGTGTGGCCCTCTCCCCACCGGTTGCCGACGTCCCGGTGTGTCTTGAGGGCCTGGTGGTAGTACTTGACGGCCTCGTCGTAGCGACGGAGGCCGCGATGAGCCGTACCGAGGATGTCGAGGGTGACGCCTTCGACCCAGGCGTTGCCGCTGGCGCGCAGGACGGTCAACGCCTCCTCCAGGCAGCCGACGGCCTCGTCGAATCGGCCCTGCCGCTGGTAGACGTCGCCCAGGTTGCACAGGCAGATTCCCATCCCCCAGGGGCTGCCGATGACCCGTTCGACGGCCAGCCCACGGCGGACGTACTCCGCGGCCTTGTCGAGCTGGCCGAACTGGAGATAGGCGTCGCCCAGATTGGTCACGGCCGACACCCTGCCGTCCGCGTCACCGAGCTCTCGGTAGGCGACCATCGCCCGGCGGAAGTGGTCGATGGCCTCGTCGAACCGACCCGAACCGCGCAGCGCGGCGGCCAGGTCCGCGTAACCCTGAGCCCTGCCCCGGCGGTCGTCGTCGGCACTGGCGGCGGCCAGGCCCGCCCGCGCGGTGTCGACCCAGTCGTGCGTATGGCTGCGGAGGTAGAAGAACCCCCACAGCACGGCGGGCAGTCGCCACGCGATACCCGGCCGCCCGGACCCCGCCGCCTGGTGGACCGCGGCGACCAGGTTGGCCCGCTCGGTCTCGCACCAGTCCAGGGCCTGGTCGTGCGTCGTGAACTCCAGGGGCCTGCACAGGTCCGGCAGCGGTTCGAGCGGGATCCGGCGACGCTGCGGGGTGATGTGCGGGTAGGCGGCGTCCGCGGTGTGCAGATACCAGGCGAGCAGCCGCCCCACGGCACGCTCCCGCTCCAGGGGCGTCTCCTCGGAGTGGACGCGTTCGGCGGCGTAGACACGCAGCAGGTCGTGCAGGGTGTAGCGGCCCGGGAAGTGCTCGGTGAGCAGATGAGCGCGGGTGAGCTCGACGAGCAGCGCGCGGACCTCCCGCAGCGGGAGCCCGGCGAGGGCCGCGGCGGCCGGTGCGGAGATGTCAGGTCCGGAGTGCAGCCCCAGCAGGCGGAACAGGCACGCGGCGGGATCCGACACCGCTTTGTACGACCAGGAGAAGACCGCCCGTACGTCGGTGGTGATGTCGTCGCCGGAGGCGAAGGCGTCGAGGCTGCCGTGGCTGTCACGCAGTTCTCCGGCGATGGCACTGAGCGGGAAGCCGGGGTGGGCGACGGCATGGGCGGCGACGATGGCCAGCGCCAGCGGCAGCCGGGCGCACCGGGTGATGATCTCGTCCGTCGCCTGAGGCTCCGCCGCCGGCCGGTCCGTGCCGAGCCGACGGGCCAGGAGGTCGTGTGCCTCGGCGGGCGTCAGCTGGTCCAGAAGAAGCGGATGAGCCCCTTCGCCGGCGACCAGGCCGGTGAGCCGGTTGCGGCTGGTGACGATGACCAGGCTGCCGGAGGAGCCGGGCAGCAGGGGGCGGACCTGGTCGGTGTCACGGGCGTTGTCGAGCAGGATCAGCATCCGCCGCTGGGCGAGCATGCTGCGATAGAGAGCCGTCTGGGCATCGAGGCCGGCGGGAATCCGCATCGGGGGGACGCCGAGTGCGCCGAGGAGAGTACGGATGGCCTCGTCCGGAGTCACCAGGGAGCCGGTCGGATCGAAGCCGCGCAGATTGAGGTAGAGCTGTCCGTCGGGGAAGCGGTCGGCCATCTCGTGCGCCCAGTGCACGGCCAGGGTGGTCTTGCCGATGCCGGCCATACCGCCGATCGCGCTGATCACCACGGTGGCCGGGGGGCCGTCCTGCTCGGACAACAGGGCGCGGGCCCGGTCGAGTTCGGCGTGTCGACCGACGAACGTCGGCAGATCGGCGGGCAGTTGTGCCGGGCGGGCCGCCGGTAAGAGAGGAGGTGGGGCGGGGGGCACCGAAGGGGCCGGCGGCACCGGCAGCCCCGGCGGGAGGGCGTCCAAGGACGCGTCGGCCGCCAATATGCGGTCGTGCAGGTTCTGCAGCGGCGTACCGGGTTCGATGCCCAGCTCGGCCACCAGGGTGCTCCGCGTACTGCGGTAGGCCGCCAGTGCCTCGGCCTGCCTCCCGGACCGGTAGAGCGCCAGCATGAGCAGTCGGCACAGCTGCTCCCGCAGCGGGTACTGACCGGTCAACGCGATCAGTTCGGCGACCACTTCGCTGTGGCGTCCGCGTGCTACCTCGATGTCCAGCCAGGTCTCCAGCGCGACCAGTCGCTCCTCGTTCAGCCGGGAGCCCTCGGACTCGGCCAGCGGGCCGGGGAGACCGGCCAGCGCCGCGCCCTGCCATCCGTCGAGCGCCGCGCGCAGCAGTTCGGCGGCCTCGGACAGTTCCCCGGCGGCGTGCAGCTTCCTCGCCTCCGTGACCCGTTGCTCGAACACGCTGAGATCCAGGCCGTCCTCCGGCAGACGGATCAGGTACCCGTCCCCGACCGACACCACCACACTCCCGGTCCCGGCCGCCTCCCGCCCTGACTCGATCGCCTTGCGCAGGCGCGACACATAGGTCCGAAGCACCGACACGGCAGCCGCGGGCTGCTCCTCGCCCCAGACCGCGTCGAGGAGTTCGGCGAGTGCGACAGCGCGTCCCCGCCGCAACAGCAGCGCTGCCAGGACGGCCCGCTGCTGTGGCGAACCAAGGTCCAGTTCCTCTTCACCGCGCCAGGCCCGGACCGGCCCCAGGACGGCGAAACACACGGAAGTCTCGTAGCCGTTCATCCCCGGACTGTACTCAACATCCCATCCACAGATGCCGCCTGACGAAATGTCACCTCTGGGACGGATCGTCACCATTCGCTCGTCCGAGGGATTGAACCATTCCCGTACGGGCGCCCGTTGCGCTACCCGGGGACCGCCACACCGTTCCCGATCGGGGCCGTTCGGCCGGGACGCGTCAGAAAGGAAGAGCCATGAGCCGGGGTGAAGAGGAAGAGACGGACGAGCCGGTCACGGGGAACGATCACACCGTGCCGGAGGAACCGCCGGGTCCCAGCAAGCCGGAATTCGCCGGGAGCTCGTCCGGGCCGGGGCCACGCCACGCGGTGGTCATCTCCGGAGACGGCTCGGCCGCCATCGACGGAGAACCCGTACCGGTCGCGGACGGAGAGTCGGTCGACGCCGCGATCCTCGACAGACTCCAGGGATACGCACGTGACCTGAACGCCAGTGTGACGGCGACCATCTCCGACCCCTCCGCGGGCTACGTGGCGTTCGTCGAGGTCGCCCCGGACGGTTCGAGCAGCCTTCTGGAGCAGCAGGAGCAGCAGGAGGCGCCGCCCGAGCCCGCCCGAGTCGATGTAGGTACGGCGCCGTTCGGACCCGCAGCGGTATCCGACCCTGCTGAAGCTGAAGCTGAAGCTGAAGCTGAAGCCGAAGCAGACGAAGCCGAAGATCCCGATGGCGCCGACTCCGTCGACAACAACGGAGACGACGAAGGCTTCGACGTCGAGGCGTACACGCGAGAGCACCAGCGGCGACCCTCCGCGCCACCCCCGCCCGTCGTTCGCCTCGGTCCGATGGTCGCACCGAGGAACGGAACGCGTCAGTCGGACGACGAGTACAAGTCGCCCGGCCTGCTCCACAAACCCCTGGTCGTAGGACCGGTGGCCTTGGGCGTGGCCGCCCTGGTCATCGTTCCGCTGGTGATCCTGGGCAGCGGTGCACCGGACGACTCAGGGCGCCAGAAGCAAGCCGGCCGTTCGAGCAGCGAGACAGGGACTCCTCTGGCCGAGGACACGGAATTGGACACCTCCTCGGCCGTGAGCACACCGCCCAGCGCGACAGCCGCCTCACCGTCGGCCAAGCCGAAAGCCTCGGGGAGTGCGAAGGCCCCGAAGAAGGGCGGAGGAGCCGGAGGCGTGAGTGGGGTCACCGTCACCGTGACCGCGAGGCCACCGCGGGCCACCGTGACCGCGAAGCCCGCGCAGGACACCGCCGCCACAGCGGTGAACCGGCTCCACCGGAGCGACCCGTCCGGCCGGCACATCTGCTACCGCGCGTACCTCTCCGGGCAGGGCTGGCAGAAGCCCGTGTGCGACGGCACACTCGCCGGAACGACGAGCGGGACCCATCCGATCAAGGCCCTCAACATCGCGGTGTACGGCGGAGCCGGCTCGGCCGCCATCGCCTTCGTCCACGATGCCAGGTCGACCAGCGGCCAGGGCAAATGGAAACCACGGTGGACGGCCGTCATCGGCGACGGCAAGAACAACTACATCGGCAGTACGACGTCGGGCGCCCCCTACATGACGGGCTTCGCCATCAACATCGGCAGCGGCCAACTCTGCCGGTCGACCAAGGTCCACGGCTACGACTGGGGCAGCGCGGACTGCACCCAGCCACGCCCCGGCTACATCTTCGGGGGCGCCCTGGAGAACACGCGCTGGCTTGAGGCCGTCAAGCTCTGGGTGTGATGCGGTGAGCGGGGATTCCGGTGGGTCGGTACTTGTCGTACTCGGTGTAGCGGATGACGGCGGACAGCCCGCCGTTCGAGGGACGGTCCCGGCCCCCCTTGGTGCTTGACCTGCCTCGGCGACGGACCGAGGATCATGAGTCATGACGCAGGGACAGGGCAGCACGGTTGACGGGGTGCTGCGACGCAGCGCCCGGCGCACTCCGGCGAGGGTCGCGATCGAGTACGGCGACCGCACATGGACGTACGAGGAACTCGACGACGCCGTCTCCCGCGCGGCGAGCGTCCTGCTCGGCGAGGGCCTCGCGCCCGGCGACCGGGTCGGCGCCTACGGCCACAACTCGGACGCCTACGCGATCGCCTTCCTGGCCTGCGCCCGCGCGGGCCTCGTGCACGTGCCGGTCAACCAGAACCTGACCGGCGACGACCTCGCCTACCTCGTCGGCCAGTCCGGCAGCGCACTCGTCCTCGCCGACCCCGACCTGGCGGGACGGCTTCCCGACGACGTCCGCACCCTGCCCTTGCGCGACGCCGAGGACTCGCTGCTGGCACGGCTGGCGGACGCCCCCGCGTACGACGGTCCCGAGCCGCGCACCGAGGACCTGGTGCAGCTGCTCTACACCTCGGGGACCACGGCCTTGCCCAAGGGCGCGATGATGACGCACCGCTCCCTGGTCCACGAGTACCTCAGCGCGATCACCGCCCTGGACCTCAGCGCCGGAGACCGCCCCGCGCACTCCCTGCCGCTCTACCACTCGGCGCAGATGCACGTCTTCCTGCTGCCCTACCTGGCCGTCGGCGCCACCAACGTCATCCTCGACGCCCCCGACGGCGACCGGCTCTTCGACCTGATCGAAGCCGACCGCGTGGACAGCCTGTTCGCCCCGCCGACGGTCTGGATCGGCCTGGCGAACCGCCCCGATTTCGAGACCCGCGACCTGTCCGGACTGCGCAAGGCCTACTACGGCGCGTCGATCATGCCGGTGCCGGTCCTGGAGCGGCTGCGTGAGCGGCTCCCGAAACTCGGCTTCTACAACTGCTTCGGGCAGAGCGAGATCGGTCCGCTGTCCATGGTCCTGGCGCCCGCCGAGCACAAGGGCCGCATGGACTCCTGCGGTCGGCCCGTGCTGTTCGTCGACGCGCGCGTGGTCGACGAGGACGGCAAGGACGTCCCCGACGGCACCTCCGGCGAGATCGTCTACCGCTCCCCGCAGTTGTGCGACGGCTACTGGGACAAGCCCGAGGAGACGGCCGCCGCCTTCCGCGACGGCTGGTTCCACTCCGGGGACCTGGCGGTCCGGGACGCGCACGGCTACTACACGATCGTCGACCGCGTGAAGGACGTGATCAACTCCGGTGGCGTGCTGGTCGCTTCACGCCAGGTCGAGGACGCTCTGTACACGCACGACTCCGTCGCCGAGGTCGCGGTCGTCGGCCTGCCCGACGAACGGTGGATCGAGGCCGTCACCGCCGTCGTCGTCCCGCGCGGCGAGGTCTCCGAGGCCGAACTGATCGAGCACGCGCGCGAGAAGCTCCCGCACTTCAAGGCACCGAAGCGGGTGCTGTTCGTGACCGAACTGCCACGCAACGCCAGCGGGAAGATCCTCAAGCGGGAGCTGCGGGACCGGTTCACCGACCAGTCCTGAGGCCACAACCAGCCCTGACGTCACAAAGTGCCGTATGTCATACCTGGCACCGTCGCCCTTACCACAGCGTTCGTTCATTGCATGCGGGCACACTGAGGTATGCGCTGCTGTCTCCCCGTCCCCCTCGCCGCCCTCCCCGGTCCCTGCGAAGTGTTCCGCTCCGGCGCCCTGATCGCCCCCGCCCTGCTCAAGGCGATCGCGGCAGCCGTGCACATTCCCCGCCCCCGCCGCTCGCACCACATCGCCGCCATCCATCTCGAACTCGTCACGCTGGCCGAGGACCATGCCGTCATCACCTGGCACACCGGTGTCCCCGACGGCCGCGGCCGGCTGCTCCCCGTCGTCACCGAGGGCGAGGTCGTGTACGGCACCCACCCGGGCCGGCTGACCCGCGTCGCCGGCTCGGACCGGCCCACGGCCCACCACCACGTCGAGCTGACCGGCCTGGAGCCGGGGCAGACGTACTACTACCAGGCCCGCTCCCGTGGCGTGACCGCCACACCCACCCCCCTGCACCTGGTCCGCGGCAACGCGGTCGGCACCTCGCTGCACGGACTCGGCTCGCACGGCGGCCCGTACTCCTTCACCACCCCGCAGCCCCCGTCCGGCCGGCACGTGATGTCGATCGCCCTCTGCAACGACCTGCACGTCGGCGAGACCACGGCCGGCCTGGTCGCGGGGATGCCCCTGATCCGCGGGATCAGCCAGCCGCTCGGCAGCACGCCCTACCCGGAGGTCATGAGCCACGCCCTGGTCGACGAGGCCCGCAGACGCGGCGCCGACCTGCTGCTGGCCGCCGGTGACATCTCGGCCGGCGGCGCCGCGCACGACCTCGCGGCGGCCGGCCGGATCCTGGACCGCTTCGGCGAGCACGGCCGGGACTACTTCGTCGTCCGCGGCAACCACGACCGCCACGGGCGCCTGGAGGCCACCTTCCGGCGCGGAGTCGGCATGGAGGAGGGACCCGGGTACTTCTCCCACGAGGTCGGCGGTCTGCGGATCGTCGGCCTCGACACCTACGAGAAGCAGGGCAACGGCGGTGACTCGGGCGGGCTCGGCGCCGAGCAACTCGCCTGGCTGCGGCGCCGGTTGCGGGAGAACGGGGACCAGCCCACCGTGGTCTTCGGCCACCACCCGCTGACCGTACGGGACTCCGTCTTCCCGGTGACCGGCGGTCAGCGCATGAACCGCCGCCAGGCCCGCGCGATCGTCGAGGCCTACACCACCGCCCCCGGTGTCTTCCTCCACCACGCCGGCCACACCCACCGCAACAAGCGGACCGTGCTGACGTCCGCCCCGCACGTGACCCAACAGGAGGTCAGCGCCGTCAAGGAGTACCCCGGCGGGTTCTGCCTGCTGCGGATCCACACCGGCGGCTACGCCCTGAACTTCTACAAGGCCCGTGCCGCCGAGGCCCTGGAATGGGGCGAGTTGAGCCGCCGGCTGGCCGGCGGACTGTGGCCGCACCACGCACTGGGCCGCGCGGTCGCCGACCGCAACAGCGTGACCGCCCACGACCTTTCGGGCCTCCGCGCCCTCGTCCCCTGCTGACCTCCGCCCCCCTCGTCCCCCGCTAACTCGACGACCGGTGGCGCAGATCCACGATCCGGCGGATCTTGCCCACCGACCGCTCCAGCGACTCCGGTTCGACGATCTCCACCGCGACCGACACCCCGATCCCGTCCTTCACGGCCGTCGTGATCGCCCGCGCGGCGGCGTCCCGGATGTCGGGGCCCGCGCCGGGACGGGCCTCCGCACGCACGGTGAGGGCGTCGAGCCGACCCTCCCGGGTGAGCCGGAGCTGGAAATGCGGTGCCACGCCGGGCGTCCGCAGCACGATCTCCTCGATCTGCGTGGGGAAGAGATTCACCCCGCGCAGGATCACCATGTCGTCACTGCGCCCGGTGACCTTCTCCATCCGGCGGAACACCCGGGCCGTACCCGGCAGCAACCGCGTCAGATCCCGGGTCCGGTAACGGATCACCGGCATCGCCTCCTTGGTGAGCGACGTGAAGACCAACTCGCCCTCCTCGCCGTCCGGTTGGACCTCGCCGGTGATCGGATCGACGATCTCCGGATAGAAGTGGTCCTCCCAGACGTGCAGCCCGTCCTTGGTCTCCACGCACTCCTGGGCCACGCCCGGGCCGATCACCTCGGACAACCCGTATATGTCGACCGCGTCGATCGCGAACCGCTCCTCGATCTCCAGCCGCATCTGCTCGGTCCACGGCTCCGCGCCGAAGATCCCGACCCGCAGCGAGGTGCCGCGCGGATCGACGCCCTGCCGCTCGAACTCGTCGAGCAGCGTGAGCATGTACGACGGTGTCACCATGATGATCTCCGGCCGGAGGTCCTGGATCAGCTGGACCTGACGGGCCGTCATGCCGCCGGACGCGGGGATGACCGTACAGCCGAGGCGCTCGGCCCCGTAGTGCGCGCCGAGTCCGCCCGTGAACAACCCGTATCCGTACGCCACATGGACCTTGTCGCCCGGCCGCCCGCCCGCCGCGCGGATCGAGCGGGCCACCACGTCGGCCCACAGGGAGAGGTCGTTGTCCGTGTAGCCGACGACCGTCGGGCGGCCGGTGGTGCCGCTGGACGCGTGGATGCGGCGGATCCGGTCCTCGGGCGCGGCGAACATTCCGTACGGGTAGTTCGCGCGCAGGTCCGCCTTGACGGTGAACGGGAAACGGGAGAGATCGGCGAGCGTACGGCAGTCGTCGGGGCGCACACCCGCCCGGTCGAAGGACGTCCGGTAGAAGGGCACGTTCTCGTAGGCGTGCCGCAGGCTGGATCGCAGACGCTCCAGTTGCAGGGCACGCAACGCCTCCGGGTCGAGCCGTTCCCCCGCGTCCAGCAGCTCCGTCGCATCCGCCATGGGGCTTCTCCCTCGTCCGTCACACTGATGAATCACATCATTACGGACAACCGATCATTCGGTCATGCTGTCGGGGATCAGTAACCCAGCACGGTCCGGTGCGGGCAAGGGGTCCGGCGGCAGAAATCCGGTGCGGTGTCCGTCGGGAGAAATCCATTGCGGTGCGACGGCACCGGCCAGCACGATCGGCGGCATGCCGACCTTCACCGCGCCCGACGGAACCGAGCTCGCGTACCACCTGCGCGGCGAGGGCGAGCCGCTGCTCGTCCTGCCGGGCGGCCCCATGCGGGCCTCCGCCTACCTCGGCGACCTGGGCGGACTCGACGCACACCGCCGACTGGTGCTCCTCGACCTGCGCGGCACCGGCGACTCGGCGACGCCGGCCGACCCGACGACGTACCGCTGCGACCGGCTCGTGGCCGATGTGGAGGCGCTCCGCGGCCAGCTGGGCCTGGAGCGGGTGGACCTGCTCGCGCACTCGGCGGGCGGCAGTCTCGCGATGCGGTACGCCGAGCGGTACCCGGAGCGGGTCGCGCGGCTGGTGCTGGTCACCGCGACGCCGTGGGCGCTGGGGATGCCGGCGACCGCCGAGGACCGGCTGGCCGCCGCCCGGCTGCGGAGCGGCGAGCCGTGGTTCGGGGAGGCGTTCCCGGCGTTCGAGACGTGGTTGGCGGGGACGGGTGACTTCGATCCCGCCTTCTCGGGGTTCTTCTACGGCCGTTGGGACGAGGCGGCCCAGCGCCATGAGGCGGGCGCCGACAAGGAGTTCAACGACGACGCGGGCGAGGTGTTCGGTGCCGAGGGAGCCTACGACCCACCCGTGACCCGGGCCGCTCTCGCCCGGCTGGCCGCGCCGGTCCTCGTCCTCGCCGGTGAACTGGACGGCGGCCCCACGCCCGAACTGGCACGCAGGACCGCCGACGTCTTCCCGAACGCGGAACTCGCCGTCCAGCCGAGTGCGGGGCACTACCCGTGGCTGGACGACCCGGAGTGGTTCAAGCGCCGTGTCTCCGGGTTTCTGGCGGGGTGAGCGTCACTTCGTGGGAGTGCTGCCGAACGCGGTCATGAAGCGGTCGCGGAACTTGTCCATGCCCACCACCGGGCCGTTGTCGGCGGGCTTGAGCCCGTCCGCCCAGCCCCAACTGTCGATCTTCTCCAGCACCTTCGGGTCGTGGGCGACGATGGTGATCGGCACGTCCTTGTCGGCGGTGCCGCCGGTGACCGTCGGGACGGGCTGGTGGTCGCCGAGGAAGACGAGGACGGTGTTCTTGTTGCCGTAGCGCTGCATCCACTGGGTGAGGCTGTCCACGGAGTACTGGATGGCCTTGCGGTACTCGGTCCGCACGCGCTTCGCGCTCTTCCAGACGTCCGTCGGGTTGGTGCCCTCCTTCTTGATCTCGTTGAAGATCGAGCCGTCCCCGAGGTCCTCCCAGGGGATCGTGTGGGCGATGGGCGACCAGGGGTTGTGGCTGGAGGCCAGGATGATCTCGGCCATGATCGGGTCGCGGTTCTTCTTGCCGTACTCGAGCTTCTGGAAGGACTCCAGGCTGAACTGGTCGGGCACCGGCGTCCAGCTGAAGTACGGACCGTTGTAGCCGAGGTGCGTGGAGTCGTAGATGTGGTCGAGGCCGAAGTACTTGCCCTCGGGCCACGCCTTGCGCACGCCGGGGACAATGCCGACCGTGCGCCAGTCGCCGGTCTTCTGGAAGTAGCTGGTGAGGGTCGCGCGGTCCCCGGTGGTCAGGGTCCTGTACCGCTGCTGGTTCTTGATCCACAGCCCGGACAGGAACGTCGAGTGGGCGAGCCAGCTGCCGGCGCCCGTCACGGGCGACCTGAGCCAGGCGCTGCGCGAGGCGAAGCCCGCCGACTTGAGCCTGGCGTCGCCCGCCTTCAGCGTCGCGTCCATCTCCGGCGCCATCGTCGGATCGGTGAGCGCGACCCGGCCGTAGCTCTCGATGAAGGTGAACAGCACGTCCTTGCCGCGCAGTCCGGTCAGCAGCTGGTCGGGCGGGGTCTTCGCGAAGGCGTCGACGGGGATCTGCTTCTTGAAGACATCGGCGTCACCGAGGCCGTCGCGGACGTACTGCACACGGTTGCCGAGGTACTGCGTGTAGCCCCTGGTGGCCATCACCACGCCGCCGACCTGCACGCTCATGGTGAAGCAGATGATCCACGCGACGCCGAGGACCAGCGTGCTGCGGACGGCCACGGTGCGGTGCCGGGCCAGTACGTCCGCCACCCGCGCCAGGGCGAGCGCGCTCACCGCGAGCACGGCGATGAACAGGACGATCACCCCGATCACCGCCAGCACCTCGCCCGAGCGACCGAACGAGTCCTTGACGAAATCCGCCGCGTCGTTCAGCAGGATCCAGTCGAAGACCAGGTCGAACGGCCTGGCCAGGGTCTGGTAGAAGCCCATGTCGAGGCACTTCAGGACAGTGGAAAGACCGAGGAACGCCCCCAGGACGATGGCCGTGATCCGCCGTGCCGTCGACGGCAGGACGAGCAGGACGGCCGCGACGATGATCAGCTCGACGGGGAGACGGAAGAACGCCTCGAGGGGCATCCGGTCCAAGCGGTTGGGCATCACGAGCGCTTCGAGCACCAGCGCGGCGGCCAGCACGCTCGTTCCGATCCGCACGACGCGGGCGGTACGGGGGAAGCGGCGGCGCCAGCCGAACCAGCCGGGGCGGATGGGGGAGACGGCGTCGGTCGGGGCGGGGTCGTCGGCAGTGGCGGTGGCAGTGGAGGGCGCGTCACCGGGAGAGGTCGGGTGGGGCAGGGTGGCCTCGGCGGCCGACTTCTCGTCCTTCGCGGACTTCTCGTCCTCCGAGGGCTTCCCTTCGTCCGTCACCCCGGTCGCCTCCTCGCCCGTGGGCCCCGCGTCCGCCGAGGCCCCCGGCTCGGGGTCGGTGGCCGCAGGTGTGGGCGATTCCTCCCCCGCGGGGTCGGTCGCCGACGCGTCCGCGTCCGGCAGTTGGCTGGGGGGCGTGAGGTGCGACACCCGAAGGTCCTTCCGTGCAAGGTGCGGTGAGGGCACGGCGACCGGACCCGCAGGCCAGGGCCGCCAACCTCGCGTACGGCCCTGGGTAACCCCGCGTTCACACTCCCGGGTCAACCGCGCGCAAAAGAGTACGCCCGTCCGACCCGGCCCCGATGCCCCGCCCGACCGCGGCCCTACGGAACCGCGGCCACCGCCACCTCCTTGGCCCACCGGTAATCGGCCTTGCCGCTCGGCGACCGCCGTATCGACTCCGTGAGCACCAGCTGGCGCGGGATCTTGTAACCGGCGAGATGAGTGCGGCAGTACGACTGGATGTCCTCCAGGGACGGCTGCGGCGCGCCCTCGCGCAACTGGACCACGGCCGCCACATGGCTGCCCCACCTCGCGTCCGGCACCCCGGCGACCAGGGCGTCGTACACGTCCGGATGGGACTTGAGGGCCTGCTCGACCTCCTCCGGGTACACCTTCTCGCCCCCGGTGTTGATGCACTGCGAGCCACGGCCGAGGACGGTGACCACGCCCTCCTCGTCGACGGTGGCCATGTCGCCGAGCAGCACCCAGCGCTCGCCGTCCTTCTCGAAGAAGGTCTGGGCGGTTTTCGCCGGGTCGTTGTAGTAGCCGAGCGGCACATGGCCGCACTGCGCCACACGGCCCACCTCGCCCGGTGCGGCCGGCTCGTAGGTGGCCGGATCGACCACCTGGGTACGGGAGTTGACCTTGATGCGGAAGCTCTGCCCGGCGCCCGAGTCGGCCGTCGCCGTGCCGTTGAAGCCGGACTCGGAGGAGCCGTAGTTGTTCAACAGCATGGTGTTCGGGAGGAGTTCCTGGAACTGCCGGCGCACGGTCTCCGACATGATCGCGCCCGACGAGGAGACGCTGAACAGCGCCGAGCAGTCCGTGCCCTTGAGGGGTCCGGCGAGCGCGTCGATCAGCGGCCGCAGCATCGCGTCGCCCACCAGGGACATGCTGGTGACCTTCTCCTTCTCGATGGTCCGCAGCACCTCCTCGGGCACGAACTTGCGGTGGATCACGACCCGTTGGCCGAAGTTGAAGCCGATGAACGTGGTGAGGGTGGAGGTGCCGTGCATCAGCGGGGGAGCGGGGAAGAAGGTGATCCCCGAGCCGCCGGCCGCGACCCGCTCGGCCAGTTCCTCCGGCGTCTTGACCGGCTCGCCGGTCGGCGCGCCCCCGCCGAGCCCGGAGAAGAACAGGTCCTCCTGGCGCCACATCACCCCCTTCGGCATCCCGGTGGTGCCGCCGGTGTAGATGATGAACTGGTCGTCGCCCGACCGCGCCGGGAAGCCCCGCTCGGGCGACCCTTCCGCCTCGGCCTCGGCGAAGGACGTCACCCCGGGCACCTCGTCGCCCTCGCTGCCCACCCGCACGAGGTGCCGCAGCTTCGGACACTGCGGCAGAGCGGTGGCCACCCGCCCGGTGAACTCCGCGTCGAAGACCAGGGCCACCAGGTCGGCGTCCCGGTAGAGGTACACCAACTCCTCTTCGACATAGCGGTAGTTGACGTTGACCGGGACGACCCGCGCCTTGAGGCAGCCCAGCACTGTCTGCAGGTACTCGACGCCGTTGTAGAGATGCAGCCCAAGGTGCTCGCCGGGGCGCAGCCCGCTGTCGATCAGATGGTGGCCGATCCGGTTGGCCGCCGCGTCCAACTCGGCGTACGTCAAACGGCGTTCGGCTCCTGTGCCCGGGTGGTCGATGTAGACGAGGGCCTCGCGGTCCGGCACCGCGTCGACGACCGACTCGAACAGGTCCGCAAGGTTGTACTCCACCGCTCCTCCTGACCACGGGCGTGCCCTGACAGCTGTCGGTTCGCCGGTCATCAGAGCAAAGGGCAGGGCAACTGTGAAGGGTTCGCGCGAAGAAATCTGACTGACTGTCAGAAAACCCTTGAACTGCCTCCCTGCCTACTGCAACCTGTTCTCGTTCCTGGAGAGGGGAGACGGCAATGGGTGGGACGGAACACCTCACCGTGCAGCGCGAAGGCGCCACACTGGTGCTCACGCTCAACAGGCCCGAAGCCAAGAACGCGCTCTCGCTGTCCATGCTCGTCGGGCTGTACGACGGCTGGCTGGAAGCCGATGCGGACGACACGGTCCGCTCGATCGTGCTGACCGGTGCGGGGGGTGCGTTCTGCGCCGGCATGGATCTCAAGGCGCTGGCCGGCAAGGGGATGGCGGGCGAGCAGTACCGGGACCGGCTCAAGGCGGACCCGGACCTGCACTGGAAGGCGATGCTGCGGCATCACCGGCCGCGCAAACCGGTGATCGCGGCGGTCGAGGGGTACTGCGTGGCCGGGGGCACCGAGATTCTTCAGGGCACCGACATCCGGGTCGCGGGGGAGTCGGCGACGTTCGGGCTGTTCGAGGTGAAGCGCGGGCTGTTTCCGATCGGTGGCTCGACTGTTCGGCTGCAGCGGCAGATTCCTCGTACGCATGCGTTGGAGATGCTGCTCACTGGCCGTGCGTACTCCGCCCGCGAGGCCGCCGATGTGGGGCTGGTTGGGCATGTCGTGGCCGACGGGGCTGCTCTTGAACGGGCGTTGGAGATCGCTGAGCAGGTCAACTCGTGCGGGCCGCTTGCCGTGGAGGCCGTGAAGGCGTCGGTGTACGCGACGGCTGAGATGACCGAGTCCGAGGGGCTCGCCGATGAACTCAAGCGGGGGTGGCCTGTGTTCGACACCGCTGACGCGAAGGAAGGGGCGCGGGCTTTCGCAGAGAAGCGGGCGCCCGTTTACAAGCGTGAGTAGGAAATGCGCCGGTTTGGGCCGGTTGGAAGCTGCGGGCCGTCCGTGGCCGGTCGCGCAGTTCCCCGCGCCCCTGAGGGGGTTTCCGCCGATGTTGGCTTCCCAAGGAGGCAGTCTCAATGCCCGAAGTTCTCAAAGCTCCCCTCGCCGTCGAGTTTCCCTTCACTCGTTCCGTCGGGCCCGTCCAGAGCGCCTTCCTCACCGGTCTCCGTGAGCGCGTCCTCCTCGGAGTGAAGACCGTCGACGGGCGCGTCCTCGTCCCGCCCGTCGAGTACGACCCTGTTACCGCCGACGAGATCAGGGACCTCGTCGAAGTGGGATCCACCGGCACGGTCACCACCTGGGCCTGGAATCACGAACCCCGGCGCGGGCAGCCCCTCGACACGCCCTTCGCTTGGGTCCTGGTCCGGCTCGACGGTGCCGACACCGCACTGCTGCACGCCCTCGACGCACCCGATGCCGACGCCGTGCGCACCGGAATGCGGGTCCGGGTCCGTTGGGCCGAGGAACGTACCGGTGCCATCACCGACATCGCCTGCTTCGAGCCGTACGACGGGGAACCGGAGCAACCGGCGGGCCACAGTGGTGAATTCGAGGACGCGATCACCGGGATCATCGCGGCCGCGCGGCTCGACTACACCTACTCGCCGGGCCGCGCCCAGACCGCCTACATCCACGCGCTGTCCGACCGGCGCATGGTCGGGGAACGGTGCCCGTCCTGCCGGAAGGTGTACATCCCGCCGAGGGGCGCGTGTCCCACCTGTGGTGTCGCCACCTCGGAGCAGGTGGAGGTGGGGCCCCGCGGAACGGTCACGACCTTCTGCATCGTCAACATCAAGGCGAAGAACCTGGACATCGAAGTCCCTTACGTCTACGCCCACATCGCCCTCGACGGCGCCGACCTCGCCCTGCACGCCCGCATCGGTGGCATCGCCTACAACCAGGTGCGGATGGGGCTGCGCGTCGAACCGGTGTGGACCGACGGCTCCCGTTTCCCCGACCACTACCGGCCCACCGGCGAGCCCGACGCGGAGTACGACACCTACAAGGAGCTGCTGTGACGCGTGACATCGCGGTCGTCGCCTTCGCCCAGACCGACCACCGGCGCACCAGCGACGAGCTCTCCGAGGTGGAGCTGCTCATGCCGGTGCTGCACGCCGTACTCGACCAGACCGGCCTCAAGACCGCCGACATCGGCTTCACCTGCTCCGGCTCCAGCGACTACCTGGCCGGTCGCGCCTTCTCCTTCACCCTCGCCCTCGACGGCGTCGGCGCCTGGCCGCCGATCTCCGAGTCGCACGTCGAGATGGACGGCGCGTGGGCCCTGTACGAGGCGTGGACCAAGCTGCTCACCGGGGACGCGGACACGGCCCTCGTCTACTCCTACGGCAAGTCCTCGCCGGGGTCGGTGCGCGATGTCCTGACCCGGCAGCTGGACCCGTACTACGTGGCCCCCTTGTGGCCCGACTCCGTGGCCCTCGCCGCCCTCCAGGCACAGGCACTCATCGACGCCGGCGCCACCGACGAACCCGCCCTCGCGGCCGTCGCCGCGCGCAGCCGCGCTGACGCCTCCGCCAACTCCCATGCCCAGCTCCGGGGTTCGGTCCCGCAGGGCGACTATCTCGTACGTCCGCTCCGTACCGGCGACTGCCCACCCATCGGCGACGGGGCCGCCGCCGTGATCCTCGCGGCGGGGGAGCGGGCCCGGGAACTGTGCGAGCGGCCCGCCTGGATCCGCGGTATCGATCACCGGATCGAAGCCCATGGGCTGGGCGTGCGCGATCTGACCGACTCGCCCTCCACGCGGCTTGCCGCCGAGCGGGCCGGGGTCTTCGAACGGCCCGTCGACACCGCCGAGTTGCACGCGCCGTTCACCTCGCAGGAGGTCGTCCTGCGCAAGGCGCTGCGCCTCGACGACACCGTCCGCGTCAACCCGTCCGGCGGGGCGCTCGCCGCCAACCCGATCATGGCCGCAGGACTGCTGCGGATCGGCGAGGCCGCGGCGCGTGTCCACCGGGGCGAGTCCGACCGGGCGCTCGCCCACGCCACCTCCGGGCCCTGTCTGCAACAGAACCTGGTCGCCGTACTCGAAGGGGATCCGCGATGAGCAAGGAGCCCGTGGCCGTCGTAGGCGTCGGCCAGACCAAGCACGTGGCGGCCCGGCGGGACGTGTCGATCGCCGGGCTCGTCCGGGAGGCGGCCCGACGCGCCCTGGACGACGCCGAGTTGACCTGGGCCGACATCGACGCCGTCGTCATCGGCAAGGCGCCCGACTTCTTCGAGGGCGTCATGATGCCGGAGCTGTATCTGGCCGACGCGCTGGGCGCCGTGGGCAAGCCGATGCTGCGCGTGCACACCGCCGGATCGGTCGGCGGGTCGACGGCCCTGGTCGCCGCCAACCTCGTCGCGGCCCGCGTGCACGGCACGGTGCTCACACTCGCCTTCGAGAAGCAGTCCGAGTCCAACGCCATGTGGGGCCTGTCCCTGCCCATCCCCTTCCAGCAACCGCTGCTCGCCGGCGCCGGCGGCTTCTTCGCGCCGCACGTGCGCGCGTACATGCGGCGCACCGGCGCGCCCGACACGGTGGGCTCGCTGGTGGCGTACAAGGACCGGCGCAACGCGCTGAAGAACCCGTACGCGCATCTGCACGAGCACGACATCACGCTGGAGAAGGTCCAGGCCTCCCCGATGCTGTGGGACCCGATCCGGTATTCCGAGACCTGTCCGTCCTCCGACGGCGCCTGTGCGATGGTCCTCACCGACCGGGCGGGGGCGGCTCGGGCGCCGAGGCCGGCCGCCTGGATGCTCGGTGGGGCCATGCGCAGCGAGCCCACCCTCTTCGCGGGCAAGGACGCCGTGTCGCCGCAGGCCGGCAAGGACTGCGCCGCCGACGTCTACCGGCAGGCCGGGATCTCCGACCCGCGCCGGGACATCGACGCCGTGGAGATGTACGTGCCGTTCTCCTGGTACGAGCCGATGTGGCTGGAGAACCTGGGCTTCGCCGACGAGGGCGAGGGCTGGAAGCTCACCGAGGCCGGGGTGACCGAGCTCGACGGTGATCTGCCCGTCAACATGTCGGGCGGTGTCCTGTCGACCAATCCCATCGGCGCCTCCGGCATGATCCGCTTCGCGGAGGCGGCGCTCCAGGTGCGCGGCCTCGCCGGGGAACACCAGGTGGAGGGGGCCAGGCGGGCGCTGGGGCATGCCTACGGCGGCGGATCGCAGTTCTTCGCGATGTGGCTCGTGGGCTCGGAGCCGCCCACCTCCTGAAGCCCTCCCAAAAGGTCCCCCTCACGTGGCCTGTCGGCAGTCGTGACCGATCGCTAGGCTGGCCGCGGACGACGCAATCGGGAGGAGCACGGACGTGGCCGAGAGCACCATCCAGCAGCACCCACTCGTGGGCTGGGACAAGCCGGAGCTGGACCTCACAGAGGCCGATTGGCACTCGAGCAGCCGTGGCCTGGGGGATGTCCAGATCGCTTTTGTCGAGGGATTCATCGCGATGCGCAACAGCGGCCGCCCGGAGAGCCCTTCCTTGATCTTCACCCCCGCGGAATGGGGCGCCTTCGTGTCGGGCGCGAGGGAAGGTGAATTCGACCTCACCTGAGCCGGCGGATTCTCCCCGAGCGCGCAGGTTCGCACGCACGGACGACTCCGGTCCGGCCTTCACCCGCGGGGGTGGCGGCCGGACCGCGGGTGATCACGCCTGGGCGAGCAGCGGGTCGTACGGGGTCGAGCGCTGTCGGCCGGACATGAAGGACAGGAAGTCCTTGACGAACGCGCTGCGGGTGTACGCGCCGTCGGTGCCGGTGGTGTCGCGGTGGAACGCGGTCCGGAACAGGGCCCGGTACTCGTCCGCGTCGATGCGCTGATCGCCGTCCTTGTCGGTGACGTCGAAGAGGACCTCCGCCACTCTGATCAGTGCGGGTCCCGCCAGGGACGGAGCGGCCGAGGCGTACTCCTGGGCGCTGATGCGGCCGTCGCCGTCGGTGTCGAGGGCGCGCTGGAGTTCCCGCCACCAGTCGGCATAGGCGTTGTAGAGCCTGGTCTCCTCGGGCTCGTCGAGGTCGAGGCGGGTGGACAGTTCGCGGGCCATGGCGGCGAGGTCCGGCCAGTCCAGGTGGCCGTCGCCGGTCTGGTCCAGCACCTCCCGGAAGAACTCCGCGGCGTCGCGCTGGATGCCCCCGGGTGCGGTGGGCTCCGGTCCCGGTTCCGGGGCCAAGGGGGTGACGAGCCGGAGGAAGGCTCCGGCTCGCTTCATCCGCTGGTGCAGGGCGCGGACGCTCCGTGCGCGCGGGTCGTCGCTGTCCGGGGAGAGCGACAGCAGCTCGGCGATGTTCTCGGCCCGGACCCAGCTGTCGGGCAGGAAGCGGGCCATGCCGACGGTCAAGTAGGCGCTCTGCATCAGCGTCTGGGCGCCGGGCAGTTCGGGCAGTCCCGCCCGGCGGCGGAACGGCTCGGGCAGCGAGGCCACGGTGACGGCGCCCATGACCGGACCGCCGACCGCGCGGCCGAGCGCCCACAGGGTGGGCAGACCGTTCAGCAGTGGCGGAGCGGGAAGGTGGTCGAAGAGCTTGTAGAGGATGATGCGCATCGCCTCCGTGTTCTCCAGCTCCTCCTCCACCACGCGGTCGTAGTAGCGCCAGAACTCGTGGAGCGTGGCGGGCAGGTGACCGCCTTCGACTCCCAAGGCGGCGAGGAACGCCTGGAATTCGATGTACAGCCTTTCCATCACCCGCTGTTCCAGGGGCTGTCCGCTCATCCGGAACATGGTGACGGTGCTCTCGAACAGCGTCGCCACCACCCAGGCGCGTGCCTCGGGGTCCATCGCGTCGTAGGGCCGGTCGCGGGCGTCGGTCCCGTTCAGTCGTGCGTGCAGTCGGTTGAGCCGCGCCGCCTCCCGGTGCCGTACGTCGTCGTCGGCGCCGAACATGCGCTGCAGGCTCAGGAAGGTGTTGTACAGCCTGCGCCAGGGGTGGACCACGAACGTGGAGCTGTCGATCAGGGCGGCACCGATCTGCGGATGCGCGGCCTCCAGTACGGTCGCCCGCACCACCGCCAGGGCCCAGCGGGGATCGTTGAAGAACTCGTTGAACTGCGAGCCCGGGCCGAACATGGGCGGCAAGTCTTCAGCCGTGCGCGACTGTTGGGGGATGCCGGAAGCTGCGTCGGTCACGATCGAAGTTCTCCGTTCGGGATGGGCGGGACGCCGCCGAAACGGCGTTCGCGTTGCCGGTAGGCGTGCAGGCACTCCAGGAAGTGCGGCGCGCGGAAGTCGGGCCACAGCACCGGCGGGAAGACCCACTCGGCGTACGCGACCTGCCACAGCATGAAGTTGGAGATGCGCTGTTCACCCGAGGTACGGATGACCAGGTCCACATCGGGAGTGTCGGGGAAGGGCAGATGGGCGGCGAAGGTCTGCTCGGTCACACCGTCGGCCGGCAGGCCGTCGCGGATCAGCGACCGCGCGGCCTCGACGATGTCCCTGCGCCCGCCGTGATCGAAGGCGACGGTCAGTGTCAGGCCGCGGTTGTCGGCGGTCAGCGTCATCAGGTCGGCGAAGTCCCGGGCCAGCGCCGGGGGAATGCGGGGATCGGTGACACCGAGGAAGCGGCAGCGGATCCCCCGCGCGTGCAGCAGCGGGGCGTGCTTGCGCACCACGCGGCGCACCAGCCGCATGAGGTAATCGACCTCGGCACTCGGGCGCCCCCAGTTCTCGGTGGAGAACGCGTACATGCTCAGCCACTCGACTCCGGCCGCCCGCGCCGCCTCGATGACGTCGATCGCGGTCGTCTCCGCGGCGCGGTGACCGGAGCTGCGCGGCAGCGACCGCTGAGCCGCCCACCGGCCGTTTCCGTCCATCACGCACGCGACATGACGTGGTGCCCGGCGCGGCCCCTCGCCGCCCGGTCCACGAACGGCGGAACCAGAGCCGCCAACGACCTGCCGAACTGTCACGCCCGCCCCCAGCAACCCCAACGGTGCAGCTCATCGTGTTGATCCGATCACCTGAACCAGCGTGTCAGCGACCTGCCCCGTACCAGGTGCGAGTTCTGCGACTTCACTCTTGGTACCTCCGTCCGAATCGACGCGGCCCCGCCCGGGCTTCAGCGCACGGGAACAGAGCCGGTGGGCCGATCCGGAAGAGTGTTCCGCCCGTCTTTCGGGACACGCGATCTTCAGGGCTCTCCCGGGCCGGCCTCTGCGCGAGGCTGGCCCCCGAGAGCGGAAGGTCGTACTCCGGAGGTGAGGACTCATGAACGCACTGCCGGTCATCGCGGCGGTCGACGGTTCGGACGACAGCCTGCGCGCCCTTGACTGGGCCGCCGACGACGCCCGCAGACGCGGGGCGACGCTGCGCGTGGCGCATGTGCGGCAGTACGCCGCCTGGACCCCGCCCGGCGTCCTGGTCGCCGGGCTGCCCGAAGCCGACGACGACCCGGTGCTCGACGGGGTGCGCGGACACCTCGACGACCGGGCCGACCTGCCGAAGACGGAGTACGTGGCGCTGGAGGGCGTCTCGGCCGCCGTGCTGCCCGAACTGGGTACCTCCGCCCAGCTGTTGGTGCTCGGGTCCCGAGGTCGCGGCGGCTTCGCCAGCCTGCTGCTCGGCTCCAACGGCATGGCCGCCGCCCGCGAGGCAGAGTGCCCCGTGGTCGTGGTGCCGCGGCCCGGGCGCGAGGTCCACGACGAGCTGCCGGCCGAACCCGGTCCCCGAGTGGTGGTCGGCCTCCAGGTGGACAGCCCCGACGAGGCGACCCTCGCCTTCGCGTTCGCCGAGGCCGCGCTGCGCGGCGCCCGCCTCCAGGTGATCGCCGCCTACGCCTGGCCGGTGCAGACCTGGGCCACGGCGGGCGAACTCGTGCCGCCCGCGATGGACCAGGACGTCATCGAGAACGAGACCCGGACCCTCGCCGAGGGCTTCCTCGCCCCGCACCGCACGCAGCACCCGGACGTCCGTGCCGACGTCCTCGCGGCCCCGGGCGACGCGGCCGGCCTCCTCGTCGCCGCCTCCAAGAACGCCGAGCTGGTCGTCGTCGGCCGTCACCGCCGCCGCCTCCTGGCCCCCGCGCGCATGCTGGGCTCGGTCACCCAGGCGGTCCTGCTGCACGCGGTGAGCCCGGTGGCGGTGGTGCCTCCGGGGGCGGGAGAGGAGTGAGGGGCACGATGACGCGGGGGAGGAGCGAGGGTGCCCGGCGGCGCGCGGGAACTCGGTCACCTGCGTCAACTCGCCGGTGCGGCCCCGCACTCGACCCTCTCCCGACGTTCTCCGGGCGCACGCCCCGTCACCCCGAACGGCCCCCGAGAACCAGCCGCACCGTCTTCCGTGAAGATCAGTCGCACGGCACCCCGCGAGGCGTACGCTGAGCTGCCTGTAGGTCACGGTGCGCGCTCGCTCCCCGCGTGGGCGTACCGCCGTGGCAGGGGGTGCGACCATGGCGCAGCGGAGCGCACGGAGCGGCAGGACTCTGTTCGAGCGCGAGAGTGAACTCGCCGCCGTCGACGAGGCGTTGGGCGCGCTCACCGGCCTGCGCACCGACGGGGCCGAGCCCGCCGACCGCCCGCGCGGTGCCCTGCTCGCCGTCGCCGGACGGGCCGGTATCGGCAAGACCACCCTGCTCGCCGAGGTCCGCCGCCGCGCCGCCGCCCGTGGCTGCACCGTCCTGTCCGCCCGCGGCGGCGACCAGGAGCAGCGCGTCGCCTTCCACGTCGCCCGCCAGCTGCTGCAACCCCAGTTCGCCGGCTCGGCGGAGGCCGATCTCCGCGCGTCGATGGGCAGTTGGTACGACATCGTCGGCCCCGCCCTCGGCCTGTGCGCGCCCGCCCACGGCGCCCCGCCCGACCCGCAGGGCCTGAGCGACGGCCTCGACTGGGTGCTCACCCACCTCGCCGTGCAGCGCGCACCGATGGTCCTCGCCCTCGACGACGCCCACTGGGCCGACCCCGAATCCCTGCGCTGGCTCGCCTCGTTCGCGCCCCGCGCGGAGCAACTCCCGCTGCTGATCGTCGTCGCCTACCGGCCCGACGAGCTCCCCGACCACGCCGAGTCGTTCAGGGGACTGCCCGGCCGCGCGGGCGGACGCCCCCTCGACCTGGAGCCGCTCAGCGCCGCCGCCGTCGCCCGTCTGGTCCGCGAGGCGCTCGGCACGGACGCCGACGACACCTTCTGCCGCGAGTGCTGGGCCGTCACCGCGGGCAACCCCTTCGAGACCGTCGAACTCCTCGCCAAGGTCCGCGACCGCGACCTGACCCCGACCGGCACCGGCGCGCCTCTGCTGCGCGACCTCGCCGACGCCCTCAAGGGCAGCGGCCTCATCGCCCGCATAGAGCGCCTCGGCACCTCCACCGTCCGCTTCTCCTGGGCCTGCGCCGTCCTCGGCACCGAGATCCACCCCGCGCTCGCCGCGGCCGTCGCCGGGCTCGGCCACGAGGAGGCCGCCGACGCCGCCGACGCCCTGCGCGGCGCCCGCATCCTCGCCGGCACCGACACCCTGGAGTTCGTCCACCCACTGATCGCCACCGCCGTCTACCGGGCCATCCCGCAGGGCGTCCGCGTCGCCCTGCACGGCCAGGCCGCCTGGTGCGTGGTCAACGACGGCCTCGGCCCGTCGGCCGCCGCACGCCACCTCCTGGAGACCCACCCCGACGGCGACACCTGGGTCGTGCACCAACTGCGCGCCGCCGCCGAGGAGACCCTCCGGGCCGGCGCCCCCGACGCGGCCCGCCGCTACCTGGCCCGCGCCCTGCGCGAACCCCCGCCCTTCGAGGACCGGGCCGCCGTCCTGTACGAACTGGGCTCGGCCTCCCTGCTGACCGAACCGGCCACTACGGTCAACCACCTGCGGGCCGCCCTGGAGGAGCCGATCGGCGACCCCGAGCTGCGCCACAACATCGTCTACCGGCTCTCCCAGGTCCTCGCCCACAGCGACCGCCTCGCCGAGTCCTCCGACACCCTCGCCCGCGAGATCCGCCTCACCGGCGACGCCCGGGTTCGGCTGCGCATGCTCGCCGAGCAGTTCATGTGGGACGCCTTCCGCGCCGACGAACCCGACCACCCCTCCCGCTCCCGCCGCCTGACCAAGCTCGCCGACCGGCTCAAGGGCCAGGACCTCACCGAGCGGTACATCATCGGGCTGCGCACCTGGGACGCGATCCTGCGCGGCGAACCCGCCCACATCGCCCTCCACCACGCCGAACGCGCCCTGGCCGGCGGACTGCGCTGGGCCGAACCGGACCGCGGCTTCGAGGTGCCCGTCCTGGTCGCCCTCGCCTTCATGTACGCCGACCGCCCCGGCCGCACCGAGGAACTCTTCGCCGAGGGCATCGCCGAGTACGAACAACAGGGCTGGCGCGGCGCCCACCTCTCCTTCGCGTACACGCTCCTCGCCTACCTCCGCTACCGCCGCGGGCGGCTCGCCGAGGCCGAGGACTTCGTCCGCGCCGGGCTCCGGATCGCCGAGCGCGTCGGCCCCGGCACTCCCGCCCACTGGTACGCCGTCGGCATCCTCATCGAGGTCCTCCTGGCGCGCGGCCAGGTCGCCGAGGCCACTAGCACCGCCGAGCACTACTCCTTCGGACCGCCCTTCCCGGCCGCCGTCGTCTTCCCCGACTCCCAGACCGTGTACGGCGAACTCCTGCTCGCCCGCGGCCTGCACAAGGACGCGGCAGCCGAACTCGCCGCCGCGGGGCGGCGGTTGGACCCCCGAGGCATCCGCAACCCCGCCTGGTGCCCCTGGCAGCTCCACCTCGCCCGCGCCGAGAGCCACGACGCCCCCGAACGCGCCGTCGCCACCGCCCTCGAAGCGGTGGCCCGCGCCCGTCAGTTCGGCGCCCCGTCCGCCGTCGGCCAGGCCCTGCGCGCCGCCGCCGAGGTCTCCTCCGGCTCGGCCCGAGTGAAACACCTGGAAGAGGCCGTCACCCACCTGGAACGCTCCCCGGCCGCCTACGAACTCGCCTGCGCACTGGTCGACCTCGGCACCGAACTGCGCCGCACCGGCCGCCCCACCGAAGCCGCGGAACACCTCTACCGAGGCCTCGACGCGGCCGTCCAGTGCGGCGCCGACGGACTGGTCGACGCGACCCGCGCCGAACTCGTCGCCGCGGGCCTTCGCCCCCGCCGTCTGCACAGCACCGAGACCGACACCCTCACCGCCCGCGAACGCGCGGCGGCCAACCTGGCCGCCCAGGGCCGCACCGACGCCGACATCGCGAGGGAACTGCGCGTGGACGAACCGACGGCGGTACGCCTGCTGTCCGCGGTCTACCGAAAGATGGGTACGGAAGGTACCGGTCTCGCGGCGGCCCTGAAGCCGACCTGAGCCGCACGACCCCCTCCGGGCCCCTTACCATGGGCGCATGTCGTTCCTCCGCCGCCGCAGCGCCACTCCCGCCGGGCCCGAATTCGACGTACTCGCCATGGACCCGGGCGACTGGCCCGGCAATCTGGGCGCCGGTCTGCTGCCCGCGCCCGACGGCAGCTGCCAGGGCGTCTTCCTGCGCTACGACCTCTTCGGCGGCCGCGGCCCCGCGATGATCATCGGCAACCTGCCCGAGGGATCTCCGGCCCGTGACGTCGCCGAGGGCGAGGTCCCCTTCGAGGTGGCCCAGCTCCTGGTCGCGCTGGAGAACGAGGAGGAGGTCACCGTCACAGGAGCCGAGGACATGCCCGTGATGCAGGGCGACAACCTGCTGATCGTGCGCCGGCTCAAGCTCTCCGAGAGCCGGATCTCCTGTGTGCAGTTCGACCGCAGCGACAACGTCCTGGTGACCATCGCCGCCTGGGACCGCCCCATCACGGACGACCTGTACGCCCTGCTGAAACCGCTCCCGGCGGAGCTGTTCCAGCAGGGCTGACCGGCTACTTCCGCGACGGCACCACATTCACGTCGGCCGCCCGTACGAACTCGACCCGGTGGCCGTACTGGATCTCGTAGTAGAGATCCTTGCCGACCACGACCTTGTGCGAGTCGGTCGTGAAGGTGACCGCGTAGTAGTACTCGCCCGGCAGCTTGTCGCCGACCACGTACTTCTGGCCCGCCGGGATCGTGTACGGCAGCGGTGAGACCGCCTGTGCGGGGACGCCCGACGGGTAGGCGGACGTCTCAGGGTAGGCGCGGCCGTAGACCGGGATGCTCGCGAGTCCGGGCTTCGGGGTCACCACCAGACCGCGCGCGCCGACCGCGACCGGGTCCTTCTTCGAGTTCTTGAACCAGGCCTTCTGGCCCAGGTACCAGATCGCCGTCCAGTCCCCGTCGCGCTCGGCGACGGCGTACTGCTGGCCGGTGGAGACCCGGGACGACAGGTCGTTCACGTCGATGGTCGGTGTCGTGCCCAGACCGATGTCCTTGATCAGCGGATAGGTCTCGCCGGGACCCGAGTACAGGCGGACCTCACCCGATCCGTGGGACGCGCACGGCTGGCCCTTGGTCACGCAGCCCGTGTATGCGGGCTGGTTCGTGGCGTAGTCGGGGCGGATGGTGACCAGACCGGCCTTCTTGCCCGCGGTCGCCTTGAACGGGCGGTCCAGCAGGTCGAAGTAGTGGCGCCAGTCCCAGTACGGCCCGGGGTCGGTGTGCATGCCGGGGACGGTCGACGTGGTCGGGCCCGGCACGTTGTCGTGGCCGAGGATGTGCTGCCGGTCCAGCGGGATGCGGTACTTCGCGGCCAGGTACTTCACCAGACGGGCCGAGGAGCGGTACATCGCCTCCGTGTACCAGGCGTCCGGCGCGGCCAGGAAGCCCTCGTGCTCCAGGCCGATCGACTTCGCGTTGATGTACCAGTTGCCCGCGTGCCAGGCCACGTCCTTGGCCTTCACATGCTGGGCGATCAGACCGTCCGTGGAACGCAGCGTGTAGTTCCAGGAGACGTAGGTGGGGTCCTGGACCAGATTCAGCACGCCGTCCCAGGCGCCCTCGGTGTCGTGGATGACGATGTACTTGATGCTCTGCGACGCGGGGCGGTTGCCCAGGTCGTGGTTGCCGTAGTCGTTGTCCCCGAACTCCTCGTACGGCGCCGGGATCCACTCGCAGGACACCGACTTCGGGCACTCGGTGCCGGCCGCGGAGACGGTGCGCAGGCCGGTCCGCTGCAACTGAGCGGTGTCGGGGGCGAGACCGGGCTGGGCGGCCAGCGCGATCTGCTGGCCCGCGTCGGTGGTGCGCTCCTCGCCGGTGCGCAGCACGTCGTACACGTCGTTCGCGTACGCGGCTGCTGTCGCGGTGTCGTCCGCGCCGGAGAAGCTCGCCACCGCTCCGTACCAGTCCGCCGGGTCGGCGCTGAGGGGTTCGCCCAGCTTCTGCTGCGCCTGCGCCAGCAGCGCGGCGCCGCCGGCCACATTGGCCGCGGGGTCCGTACGCAGGTCCGCCTGGCTGAGGCCGGTCAGTTCGGCTGCCTTGGTCAAGGTCTTGAGGCGGGCCGGGAGTTCGGAGTTCGCCGGCACCTTCGTGTCGGGATGCAGGGCGGCGCGGGCGCTGTCGCCGCGGGCGTCCTCCGCGCCCTCGCTGTGGTGCGAGGCCGTGGCGAGCGCGGTGCGGGCATCGGTGAGGTGCATCGGGCCGTAGCCGCCGGAGACGCTCGGCGCCCCGGCGTGAGCGTCCCAACGGGACTGGAGATAGGAGACGCCGAGCAGCACGCTCTGCGGCACGTGGTACTCGGCGGCGGCCGAGGCGAACGCCAGCTGCAGCCGGTCCGCGGAGGACCCGGCGCCGGCCGCCGGGGCCGCGCCGATCAGGGGCAGCAGCAGAGCCGCCGAGGCGAGGGCGCCCGCGGTCCTGCGGGCGCGTCTGGTGCCGGGCGTGGACGTGGGATCGGGGGCGGAACGCAATGCAGCCTCCTGGGACGAACGAGCGTGGCGGGGCGTGCAGGGCCGGGCGGTGGCTCAGTGGTACCGGCTTGCAGACGATCCGTCAATCATGCCCAGGGCAACCAGATTTCCCACGTCAACACGAGGGCAAAGGAGTTTCTCGACGGCGACTCGCGGGCCTGCGACGCGTCAGTGGCGTATACCAATGGGCGGGCGAGTCGAGGTCGGGGCCGACCGGGGACATACGAAAATCCGCGGTGCGCCGCCGCTGTGGGCGCACCGCGGAGCTTCGTCCCCGTCAGCGAGTGCCGACCGCCGCGCGCACGGCCCGGCGGGCCAGCTGGCAGTCGTCGTGCAGCCGCCTCAGCAGCAGCCGCTGTTCCTCGCCGGACGGCGCAGCGCCCGGGTGGGCCGCTCCCGGTGCCGCCGGGGTCGAGTCGTGCATCGAACGCTGCACGGCCGTCTCGTAGGTACGGATCTCACGGGTCAGGACGAGCATCAGGTTCACCAGGAACGCGTCCCGGGAGGCCGGGCCCGCCGACTGCGCGAGCTGGCTGATCTGTCGACGGGCCACCGGTGCGTCGCCGAGGACCGACCAGAGCGTCGCCAGGTCGTATCCGGGCAGGTACCAGCCCGCGTGCTCCCAGTCCACCAGCACTGGACCGGCCGGGGACAGAAGGATGTTCGACAGCAAAGCGTCGCCGTGGCAGAACTGACCCATGCCCTGCCGGCCCGCCGAGTGCGCGATGCCGTGCAGCAGCTTCTGAAGGTCGCCCATGTCGCGGTCGGTGAGCAGACCCAGTTCGTGGTAGCGGGAGATACGGGCCGCGTAGTCCAGCGGGGCGTCGAACGTGCCGGCCGGTGGTCGCCATGCGTTCAGTCGGCAGATCGCGCCGAACGCCGCCCGGATGTCCGCGCGGGGCGGGGCCTCGGAGGGGTGGCGCTGGAGCGCCGCCACCCGTCCCGGCATCCGCTCGATCACCAGCGTGCAGTTGTCCGGGTCCGCCGCGATCAGCCGCGGGACGCGCACGGGCGGCCGGTGCCGGACGAACGAGCGGTAGGCCGCTATTTCATGACGGATCCGCTCCGCCCAGGCGGGGGAGTGGTCCAGTAAACACTTGGCGACGGCCGTGCTGCGCCCGGTCGTGCCGACCAGGAGCACGGAGCGTCCGCTGCGGCGCAGCACCTGGACCGGGGCGAACTCCGGGCAGATCCGGTGCACCGACGCGAGCGCCGTGCGCAGCTGGGCGCCCTGGGGGCCGGACAAGTCGAGTCTCCCGCTGAGCGGTTGGGTGCCGAGCCCCGGCACGCGCCGCGTCCGGCCCGCGCCGAGCGCGGGGGCCGCGGGACGCGCGGCGGGGTCGAGGTAGGGGCCACTGCCCGCCGGGCGGGGGTGCAGCGACCGGGGTGGGGCGGACACGGAGGACGATGCTGCGTACATGGGCGAAACAGATCCCTTCGTGTGCCTGCGACGACGATGCGCTGCCCGGCCCGGCCCCTCGGATGCACCCTGGGGAATGTCCCTCGGTGACCGGGTCGGGGTGGCGCGTTCCTACCTGACACCAGATGTGCAGTGGCACACCATCTGGCGCACCCTGGCGAACCCTGGCGAATAGTCGCCCGGCAACGTGCACCGGGCTATGTTCAACTCAGCCGAGAACCTGGGGGCTTGACGTGAGCGGACAACCCAACTCCCGCTTGTCGGACCTGTTCGGCCTGGCCGGCTGGTCCAAGGGTGAGCTCGCGAGGCTGGTCAACCGGCAGGCGGCGGCCATGGGCCACCCGCAGTTGTCGACCGACACTTCGCGAGTGCGGCGGTGGATCGATACGGGCGAGGTCCCGCGCGATCCGGTGCCGAGGGTGTTGGCGGCTCTGTTCACCGAGCGTCTCGGCCGTGTCGTGACCATCGAGGACCTCGGTCTGGTCCGGCACGGGCGTGCGGGGAGACGGCAGGACGGCGGGAGCGCTGAACATCCCGACGGTGTGCCGTGGGCGCCCGAGCGAACCGCCGCGGTCCTCACCGAATTCACGGGAATGGACCTCATGCTCAACCGACGCGGCTTGGTGGGCGCGGGCGCTGCGCTCGCCGCGGGATCCGCACTCACCAGTGCCATGTACGACTGGCTGCACTCCGATCCGGCCCTCGCGGCCGACGCCCCCCGTTTCGACGATCCCCTGCACGCCGACCCCGCTGGGTTCGACCGCTATGAGGCCGCCCCCATCGGGTCGCAGGAGATCGAGGAACTGGAGCGCTCGGTAGAGGTGTTCCGGGCCTGGGACGCGGCCCGCGGGGGCGGGCTGCAACGCAAGGCGGTGGTCGGCCAGCTCAACGAGGTGGGCGGCATGCTCGCCTACCGTCACCCCGACCATCTCCAGCGGCGCCTGTGGGGCGTCGCCGCCAACCTCGCCGTCCTCGCGGGCTGGATGTCGCACGACGTCGGCCTGGAACCCACGGCCCAGAAGTACTTCGTCATCGCCGCCCACGCGGCGCGCGAAGGCGGTGACCGGCCCCGCGCCGGCGAGGCGCTCTCCCGAGCGGCCCGCCAGATGGTGCACCTGGGCCGGCCCGACGACGCGCTCGACCTGATGAACCTCGCCAAGTCCGGCTCCGGGGAAGAGGTGCTGCCCCGCACCAGGGCGATGCTCTACACCATCGAGGCCTGGGCACAGGCCTCCATGGGCAAGGGCCAGGCGATGCGCCGCACCCTCGGCCAGGCCGAGGATCTCTTCGTCTCCGACGGGGCGGACGTGCCGCCGCCCAGCTGGATGCAGATGTTCAAGGAGGAGGACCTGTACGGCATGCAGGCGCTGGCCTACCGCACACTGGCCGAGCACGATCCGAGCGCCGCCGTCCATGCCCAGCACTACGCGGAGAAGGCCCTGGCCCTGCGGGTCGACGGGCGGCAGCGCTCGAAGATCTTCGACTTCCTGTCGATGGCCTCCGCCTGCTTCATCGCCGACGACCCGGAACAAGCCGACCGCTACGCACGGCTGGCTCTGATGTCGATGGGATCCAACTCCTCCCATCGCACCTGGGACCGGCTGCGTCAGATGTACCGGCTGACCGCCGAGTACTCCAGCTATCCGAAGATCAGCGAGCTGCGGGAGGAGATCAAGCTGGCGCTGCCGAAGCGGGTGAACGGGGGTAACAGCGCACGGGCATAGGGGGTTTGTGCGCTGGAGCTGAACAGATGATCCGTGAGCCGGGTGTCTACGACGTCACCTTGGCCACCAGCAGGCACGCGTCGTCCTCGCGCCCGGATCCGCCGAACTCCTCCACGACCATCCGTACGCAGTCCTGTGCGGTGGGTGCCGCGTCGAAGCGCTGGGCCAGGTCGAGGAGTTGCTCCGCGGTCTCCGCGCGGCTGCGTCCGGGCACCAGTCCGTCGGTGTGCAGCAGGAGCAGGTCACCGACGGCGAGGGTCTCTTCGGCCTGCGTGTAGTGGGCGCCGGAGGTCGCGCCGAGCAGGACGCCGTCCGGTGCGTGCAGTGTGCGCCCCGTCCCGTTGCGGAACAGCAGCGGGGCGGGGTGTCCTGCCTGCGCCCAGGTGAGGGTGCGGGTCTCCGGGTGGTAGCGGCAGCAGACCGCGCTGCCCAGGGCCGGCTGGACGGTGGCGTCGAGTAACTGGTTGAGCAGGGAGAGCAGGTGGCCCGGTTCCGTGCCGGCCATGGCCATGCCCCGCACGGCGCCGAGCAGCATCGCCATGCCCGAGGCGACGGCGACGCCGTGTCCGGTGAGGTCGCCGACGCTCAACAGCGTCTGTCCGTCGGACAGTTGGAGCGCGTCGTACCAGTCGCCGCCGATCAGCGCGCTCGTCGAGGACGGCAGCTGGTGTGCCGCCAGGTCGAGGGTCTGGGGGCCCTGGTGCACCAGGCGGGGGGAGCCGCGCCACGGCGGGAGCACGGCCTCCTGCAACTCGACCGCGAGCCGCTGCTCGGTGCGCGCACGCCGCTCCTGGTCCTGGAGCGAGTCACGGGTCTCGTTCACCGCCCGCTGGTTGCGCCGCAGTTCACTGACGTCCCGCAGGACGGCCCACATCGAGACCGTGCTGCCGTCGGCGTCGAGCACGGGCTCGCCCATCATGTGCACGGTCCGTGCCTCGCCGTCCGGGCGGACGACACGGAACTCCCCGTCTATGGGCTTGGCGTCGACCAGACAGCTCGTGACCATCGCTGTCAGCCCGGCCCGGTCCTCGTCGAGCACCACGGAGGGCAGTTCGTCGAGGGTCAGCGGCGGGGCCTCGGGGTCGCGGCCGAGGATCTGATAGAGCTCGCCGGACCAACTCGCCTCGTCCGTCAGCAGGTTCCACTCGGCGCTGCCCACTCGGCTGAGGAGCGAGCCGCGCCGGGGAGCGGGCGGCACGGCCCGTAGCTGGGATCCCGCCTCGGCGGCGTACGGTGCCTGCGGAAGGCCGTCCCGCAGTTGCGCCAAGTGTGCGTCGAGGTCGTTGAGTTGGTGCAACGCCAGGTCGTAGACCGCGCGCTCCCAGCGCTCCCGGGGCTCCGCTCCGTCGCTGCGCGCGTCCCGTCGTACGGCGTCCACCTCGCCCTTGAGCCGTCGCGTCTGCGATATCAGCGCGTCGACCGAACCGCTTCCCGGCGGCTGGGCGGCTGGGTGATCCGCAGAGAGAGGGGACGACATGACGCACTCCGATGCGGGGACGGTACGGCCGGGGCTGACGGAGGGACGGTTACGACTGTCGCACAGCCCGCGACGCGCTGTAAGGGATTTGGCAACACACGATGCGGTGGTGCTTCTGGCATATGCCAGCGTCTTCACGGATGGGTGGTGCCGTGCGGCTGCGGTACGCCGTTCGACGGTCAAGTCGTAGGCGGTGTACGCGACTTGACGGGTCGCCGTGGATGTCGGGTGGACATTCAGGCGTGCGTTCGATGGTCTCTTGTTCTGGAGGATCTGACCAGGGGATCCGGTGCGTCCGAGTCCGTTTGGGGCGTGTGATGCAGGTCACAGAAATTAGTAAGCGCTTCGACGTAATGCAAACGGCACCTTCGGGGTCGTAACAGCATGGACATCACTCTTGAGCAGCCCGCCCGCGGTCGACTGATCACTGCTGAAGAACAGGAGCTGCCCGTTCCCGCCACCTTCCGCTACAGCTCCACGGACCCCCTGGCCGTGCATGTCGAGTTCCCGCCCGACGTCTCGCTGGACGGCACCGGGGTCACCTGGACCTTCGGGCGCGCCCTCCTGGAGGAGGGGCTGCGCGGTCCGGCCGGCGGCGGGGACGTGCACATCTGGCCGTGCGGTCGAGCCCGTACGGTCCTGGAGTTCCACTCGCCCTTCGGTCTCGCCCTGCTCCAGTTCGACACCGACGCGCTGCAGCGCTTCCTGCTGCGGACGTACGCCGTGGTGGCGGCGGGCGAGGAGGACCTCGACGCGGCCGTGGACCGCGGGATCAGCGCGCTGTTCGGCAATGTCTGATCCGGCGCTGCCCGGCAGTGCCTGAGTCGCTTTGACTTTTGTTCATCTCCGGCTCATCGCGCGGGTCTGGACCCTGACGATCGCCCCGTGCACCCTGGCGCGCGGTGTGCCGCAGGGGCATGCCGGTGACGAGGGCGGGGCGAATGACACCGATCAGCCGAAGAGGCTTCGTGGGGCTCGGCGCCACCGTGGCGGCGGGCATGGCAGTGGGCGCCAGGACCCGTACGGCGGCCGCGGACCCGAGCGCGGCGACCGGCACGATCTCGGACGTCAAGCACGTGGTGATCCTCATGCAGGAGAACCGCAGCTTCGACCACTACTTCGGACGCCTCAAGGGTGTCCGCGGCTTCGACGACCGCAGCGGCATCACGCTCGGCGGCGGGTACCCGGTTTTCAACCAGCCGAACGGCTTCGGCCGCCAGTACCCCTGGAAGCTCAGCGCCACCCCGGCCGCGGGCGGCGCGGACGGCGAGACCCTCGCCCAGTGCAACGGCGATCTGCCGCACTCCTGGTCCTCCCAGCACTCCGCCTGGAACAAGGGCCGGCTCGACAACTGGGTCTCCGGAGTGGGGAACGTACGCTCCCTCGGCTACCTGGACCGCTCCGACATCCCCTTCCACTACGCGCTCGCCGACGCGTACACGATCTGCGACGCCTACTTCTGCTCCACGCTCAGCGCGACCGGCCCCAACCGCACCTATCTGTGGAGCGGCAAGGTCGACTCCAGCAGCTACGACGGCGGCGACGAATCCGGCCTCACCTGGCAGAACTACGCCGAGGCGCTGCAGGGCGCGGGGATGAGCTGGAAGGTCTACCAGAACGCGCAGGACAACTACGGCGACAACGCCTGCGCCTACTTCAAGAAGTTCGCCTCCGCCAAGGCGGGTGACCCGCTCTACGACCGCGGCATGTCCTCCGTCCCCAAGGTGACGGGTTCGACCCCCGACGACATCGCCGCCGCCATCAAGGCGGACGTCGTCGCCGGCACTCTCCCGCAGGTCTCCTGGGTGGTCCCCAATCAGGCCTTCTCCGAGCACCCGTACGCCCCGCCCGGCGACGGCGCCCACTTCGTGAACCTCGTCTACCAGGCCCTCGCCGCCGACCAGGACGTCCTCGACTCGACCGTCCTGTTCCTCAACTACGACGAGAACGACGGGTACTTCGACCACGTGCCGCCCCCGGCACCACCCGCCGGTACGGCCGGGGAGTTCCTGAACGGTGTCCCGTACGGCTTCGGCTTCCGCGTCCCGATGATCGTCGTCTCGCCCTGGACGCGCGGTGGTTGGGTCTCCTCCGAGGTCTTCGAGCACACCTCCGTGCTGCGCTTCCTGGAGACCTGGACGACCGCCCTGGGCAAACCGGCCGCCTGCCCCAACATCAGCGCCTGGCGCCGCAAGGTCAGCGGCGACCTCACCGGCGTCTTCGACTTCGCCCACCCCGTGTACGGCTCCGTGGCGCTCCCCGCGACAAGTGTCATCGGGTACGACACCTGCGGCCCGCTGCCCAACCCGGTGCCCACGACCAACGCCCTGCCCGCCCAGGAGCCCGGCACCCGGCCCGCCCGCGCACTGCCGTACCAGCCCAACGGCTACCTGGACCGGCTGGAGTTCGGGACCGGCGGCAAGATCCTCGCCTGGTTCGCGATGGCCAACCAGGGAGGCGCGGCGAAGAGCGCCGCCCATCTCTCGATCCACCCCAACGCCTACCGTGACACGACCCCGTGGCAGTACACGGTCGACCCGGGCGGCACGGCCTCCGACTACTTCAACATCGGCTCGGGGTACGGCGACGGCAAGTACGACCTCACGATGGCCGGCCCCAACCGCTTCCTTCGCCGCTTCAAGGGCGACGCCACCAAGCCAGGCAAGTCGGCCGAGGTGAGCACCCGTTACGCCGTCGAGTCCGGCACCGGCAAGCTCGCCCTCTGGTTCCGGATGGCCAACTCGGGCTCCGCGCCGGTGAAGTTCACGATCACCGACACCCAGTACCGGACGGACGGGCCGTGGACGTACACCGTCCCCGCGGGCGCAGCGACGGAGGACTACTTCAACGCGGTCGCCAACCAGAACGGTTGGTACGACTTCACGGTCACCGTCGACTCCGACACCACCTGGTCGCGTAGGTTCACCGGCCACCTGGAGTCGGGGGCGGCGAGCGTCAGCGGCTGAACTAGGCGTAGAGGTCCGGGCGTTGGGCCAGGTCGACAGCCGTGCGGTTGCCGGTCTCCAGCGCCCGGACCCCGGCCTCGGCGACCACGGAGGCCGCGTAACCGTCCCACGCGTTCGGACCGGTGACCTGGCCGCGCCGGGTGGCGTCCACCCAGGACTGCACCTCGTGGTCGTAGGCGGCGGCGAAGCGCACGAGGTAGTCCTGCGGGACCTCCTCGCCTGCGGTGCCCCCGGTGGTGACCAGCATCGCGTGCTCGTCGCCGATCCGCGCGCTGCCCGCCTCGCACACGGCCTCGCAGCGCACCTGGTAGCCGAAGCCGCAGTTGACGAACACCTCGACGTCGACCAGGGCGCCGCCCTCGGTCTCGAAGAGCACGAACTGCGGGTCCAGCAGCCCCTCGGGCGCCCCGGCGGCGGAGCGGGGGCGCAGCACGGTCACGGCGGTCAGCTCCTGCCCGAGCAGCCAGCGGGCCGCGTCGATCTCGTGCGAGACGGAGCTGTTGATCAGCATCGCCGAGGTGAATCCCGGCGGGGAGGAGACGTTGCGGTGCGTGCAGTGCAGCATCAGCGGACGCCCCAACCGCCCCTCGTCCAACAGGGACTTGAGACGCCGGTACTCGGCGTCGTAGCGCCGCATGAACCCGATCTGCGCGAGCCGCCGGCCAAGGCGCGCCTCGGCCTCCACCACACGCAGCGCGCCGACGGAGTCCGGGACCATGGGCTTCTCGCACAGCACCGGCAGCCCGCGGGCGAAGGCCGCGAGCAGCGCCTCCTCGTGCGCCGGGCCCGGCGAGGCGATCAGGACGGCCTCCACACCGGGCGCGTCGAGCGCGGCCTCCGGGTCCGGGTGGACGAAGACCCCGTCGAGGCCGGCCACCGCCTCCTTCGCGGCCGCGAGGTCGGGATCGGCCACGGCGGCGACCCTGGCCCCGCTCACCACCCGGTCGAGGCGTCGAATGTGGTCGGCCCCCATGTGTCCGGCACCCAGCACCGCCACGCCCAACAGGTCACCCACGTGCGCACTTCCTCTCCGCCGACGATCTCGGCGTAGCGTACGCCGGGACCGTGGCGATGTGAGAGGTCGCGTCAGTAGCGCAGTACGCCCGCGATCCCGTGCACCTCGCCCAGGGTGCCGTCCGGGACGAAGCGGACGTCCGCGCCGGTCTCCAGGCACTGCTCGACGATCTCGTCCACGATGTCCTCGCGGGAGTCGAGGTCGTCGTTCTCGGCCGGGACCAGATGGCCGTCGACGACGTCCCGGACCGTCACCCGGTAGTTCTCCTCGACGGCGAGCAGCCGTACGCGCCCCTCCTGGGCGCTCTGCCAGATCTCGTCGACGCCGGCCGCGAAGGACTTGTGGCCGCGGGCGGACTCCAGCGCCCGGGTCACCGCCTCGGTGCCGCGGCGGGCCTCGTCGGCGACCAGCGGGCGTACCGCCTGCCACACCGCGTCGGGTGTGCCGTGCGACAGCCCGCCGTGCGCCAGGTGCACGGCCTCCCTCGTGACACCGCCGACCTCGTCGAGGAGCGAGAGCGCCGCCTGTTCACCGGTCACGTACAGCGGCCGCGGCTGCCGGCGCAGGACCAGGCCCATGACGCCGTCGGCCTCGCGCAGGAAGTGCCGGGTGCCTTCGTCGCGGAAGGTGCTGGGGATGTCGCCGATCCGCTCCTGGCGTTCGGCGTCGAAGTTCTCCGGGTTCCTGACGAGCGGGAATCCGGAGGAGGTGTCCTCGGTGACGCGGTCGGCGCCGCCGCTCCAGAGGGTGACCCGGTCGGGCGAGACCGACAGCACCCAGAACGGGCGCTCCGCGGCCTGCGCGGAGACGAGGTTTCGGGTCAGGAAGGTGTCCGACAGCACCACGCGCTCCGGCACGGTCCGCGCGAGCGACCACACCTGGTGCTCACCCGGAGCGGCGAAGATCACCAGACCGTCCTCGGCGTGCGCCAGATCCACCTCCGCCAGGGCCTGGTCGAGCTGGTGGACGACGTCGGAGCGCCGCTCCCGGGTCACCGCGGGATCGGCCTCCAGCTGCTTCTTGGCCTCGGCCACCACATTGCGCAGCCGGACCGGATCCTGGGCGTTCTCGGGTTCCCGACGATGGGTCGGTGTCAGCACGGACACGGCCGGATAGGGCCGCGGGCGCCGCAGCTCGGACAGGGCTGTGGGACTCAGGTCGTGCTCCATACGAGCACCATAGGACCGTTTCGCCGAGAGGGCATTAGGGGCAAGCGCGACCGGCGAAAGAGACAAATCGCTGTTAGCATCCCGCGCCCCGGTATCCCGGGCCCGCGCGTCACCGCGCTCAGGTGTCGTCGTCCTCGGGCCCGCACGAACTCCCGGTCGGCGGCAGGGAACCGTAGAGCAGGAAGCGGTCCACCTTGTTGTGCACGCACTTCGAAGACGCGTAACCGGTGTGCCCCTCGCCCTTGTTGTCCAGTACGACCGCCGAGGAGCCCAGCCGCTTCGCCGTCTCCGTGGTCCAGCGGTACGGCGTCGCCGGGTCGCCGCGGGTGCCGACGAGAAGCATCTTCGGGCCGTGGACGTCGCGCACCTCGTCGCGGATGTAGTCGGTGCCCTTGGGGCGGCCGTAGCACATCAGCACCTCGGTGAGCCGGTAGCGGCCGAACACCGGTGAGGCCTGCTCGTACTGCTCGCGCAGCCGGCCGAGGTCCTTGGTGATCCGGTCGGCGCCGGGGCGATCGGGATCGTCCGCGCAGTTGATCGCCATCAGCGCCGCCGAAAGATTGTCGAGCGGTACGTCGTCCGCGTCGACCAGGCCGTCGCCGGTGGTCGCCCGGTGGGGAAGGCCGACTCCGCCGGTCGCGCGGAGGGGATAGGCCACTCCGCCGGTCGCGAAGGCCATCACCCCGCGGGTGTCGCCGTCCTCGACCAGCGAGGCGAGGGCGCGTTCCAGGGAGGGCCACATGTCCTTGCTGTAGAGGGCCTGGCCGATGGCGCCCACGAGATCCTGGCCGGTGAACCCCTCGCCGAAGTCCGTCGGCACCGGGTCCTCGTCCAGCGACTGGACGAGCCGGACGACCTGTTCGCGGGCGTCGCGCGCGTCCTGGCCGAACGGACAGGCGATGTCCTTGACGCACCAGTTGACGAAGTCCTCAAGGGCGGTCTGCTGCCCCTCGGCGCCCGCGATGCCCTGTTCGGCCATCGGCTCGGTCAGTGTGTCGACCCCGTCGAGGACCAACCGGCCCACCTTCTTGGGGAATTGGGCCGCGTACACCGCGCCGAGCCGGGTTCCGTAGGAGAAACCGAGGTAGTTGAGCTTCTTGTCGCCGACCGCCTGGCGCATGACGTCCAGGTCGCGGGAGGCGTCGACCGTACCGATGTGACGCAGGACGGGCCCCGAGTTCTCGGCGCACTGGGCGGCGGCCGTGCGCAACTGCCGCAGTACGGCCTGCGGATCGCTCGTCCCGGCATCCTCGTCCGAGCTCTCCGAAGTCTCGTCGGAGTCGTCCGAACCGTCGCCGCAGCTGACCGGCGAGGACCTGCCCACCCCGCGCGGGTCGAAGCTCACGACGTCGTAGCCGTTGGTCAGACTCATGAACTCGTCCCCGCCGGCGGCGAGTTCGCTCACCCCCGCACCACCCGGACCACCGAAGTTCAACAGCACGGAGCCGCGCTTCTTGCCGGTCGCCCGATAGCGGGCCATCGCCAGATCGATCGTGCCGGCGGAGGGCTCGGCGTAGTCGAGCGGGACCGTGACCTTGCCGCACTGCATGTCCTTGGGCGCGTCCATGTCGCACTTCGACCACGCGACCTTCTGTCGGTAGAAGCGTGAGAGGTCGGCCCGCGCGCCGTCGGCGGCCGCCGCGGGCAGGCCTGCGGCCAGCAGGGCCAGGCCGACGACTCCGGTGAACGCGCAGCGCCGGACCACGGGCCGCGAGGACAGCTTGGCCAGCATCGATGCCTCCTGGGACGCCCACTGCGGACCGGGTGGAACGGCGTCCTCGATCACGATAGGCGGCCACCACAGCCGCCGCCTCCGGGCGAGCGGGGCGGTGCGAACTGCCCTACCCTGTGCGGCCTCGACCCGCATGAAGCCGTTTTACGGCTAGTTCGATAACCGTGCCGCTCGATGGGGTGAAAGGCCGATTAGCCATAACTCTGATGGTTCGCCCGCGTTTTAACCAGTGCGGGCAGCCGCCCGCCTCTCCGGCGCGGGACAGGTGCCCGCGCCCTTGTCTGGAAGGCAGGGACCCTATGCGAAGGGTTACCCGAAACGGTGTGATCGCCGTCGCCGCCGCCTCCGGCGCGATGGTCCTGACGGTTCCGGCGCACGCCGACTCGACGGCGGACGGTGCCGCGACCGGCTCACCCGGGCTGATCTCCGGCAACACCATCCAGCTCCCGGTGCACGTCCCGGTGAACGCGTGCGGGAACACGGTGAACGTGGTCGGGCTCCTCAACCCGGCCGCGGGGAACACCTGCGTGAACGAGGGCGGAGGCAGGGCCGGCGTGGGACCTCACTCGGCTGCCGACCGCTCCGGCGCACACCGGTCCACCGCGCCCGCATCCACCGCCTCCGGCGGCAGCGCGGCGCGAGGCGGTGGAAAGGATGCGCCGGGCATCCTCTCCGGCAACGGCCTCCAGCTCCCGATCGACCTCCCGGTGAACGTCAGCGGCAACTCGGTGAGCGTGGTCGGCATCGGCAACGCGTCCGTGGGCAACGAGTCCGTGAACACCTCCGGCGACCGTCCCCACCCCCCGACGCGCCCCACGCCCGGGCCGTCCACCCCGCCCAAGGCGCACCCCGGCCCGCAGGCCGCACCGCACACCCCGGAGCGGGTGGCACCCGCGCTCGCCCGCACCGGCGCCGACCAGACACTCCCCGCCGCCGCGGCGAGCGCCGCGCTGGTCATCGGTGGCGCCGCCCTGTACCGCCGCTTCCGGCCGAGGGCGACGAGCTGACCGCGCCCACGCGGACGCACAGAAGGCCCCACCGGCATCCTCCCCTTCTGGTGGGGCCTCCTTCGTTGAGGGCGGGGTGAACTGCTTTCCCCTGCGGCCGCAGCAGGACTTGAGAGGTCACCACAATTGTGACTCTTCGCAGCCCCCGTCACTACCTTTACGCAACCATGCGCCCCTGTTCAGCGACCGACCTCGGTGCTATATAAGTCTTCTACTTGAGCTGCGGGGGGAACGATGAGCTCATCGGGGGACGACGGAACGGCTGCTGGAAATGGGTCACCCGGGGACGATGGAACACCTACTGGAGATGGGTCGACCGGGGACAACTCCACGCCTGCTGGAGGAGGGTCGATCAATGGTGACGACCCTGAACAGAAGAATCGAAAACTCCAGATCACTCTGGCAGTGGTCGGTGCGGTGGCGACCGTACTTGCGACAACGCTGCCAGTCCTGCTTCAAGGGGACGACTCGGATCAGAGCCAAGTGGCGCCGCAGTCTTCGACGGCCGGCTCGTCGACGCAGCCGCCTTCATCAGCCAGTGCTACAACAGCCGATGCCGCAACCACAACGCAGCAGTCCACTCCTCGGCCGTTGGGCACTGGACCTTGCGGTCTGGGGGCACTGCCTGACGAGTGGAGGGCTCCCAAAGATGATCCGCATCCCCAGTACTACCAGGGTGGCAAAAACCCAACAACGCGGGTGAAGGTCAGCGAGGGTAACGAGCCGAGTATCTCAGTCCAGGGGCACATTGAACTCCAGTCGCAGGAGCAGAAAGACCTGGTCCTTGTGACGTGGCCCGACCCTGATTCGCAAGACATGTCGGGGAATCCGGGTTCCGGACACTACTATCTCCACGGAATAATCAAGCCGGACGAGTCAGGGTGCTGGAATGACCCAGCGCATTCCGTTGGCTATCCCGGCGTAAAGGGAATCACTGACGTGTACTACCTGGTCCTTGTTCCTCAATCCGAGACCGCACAGATCATCGCGAACGTCAAAGGCGGTGATGGCTACTCGCCCAAGAAATGGGATTCCTTCGGCTTCACCACCGTCTACAGCTTCACGGTTCCTACTAAAGATCGCGTCCCGCGATAAGGGACTTACCGGGTGGCTGTCGCACGGGCCCAGTACTCGCGGACCACCGCCAGGTTGCCTTCGAAGACCTCATCGCCGCGACGGCTGGTGAAGATCCCGGGGATCGCGAGCGATCGTCCTTTCGTCCGGTGCACGCGCACCTCCCACCAGGCCCCGGTGCGTGTCTGGTGGCCGTGCGGCTCAATGCCGGTGATCTCACTCCACGGGATCGCTCGGCGACTGACAAGTGTGGAGAACTGAATCCGATCAGGCGCGAGGAGCGTTCGGCCATATCCGCGGTTGATCATATAGAAGAGTGAAGCCAGCCAAACTACACCGACGCCGCCGACCCACCACCAGCGGCCCGTCGTGACTGTCGCATCCGTCGCCACTGCCATGCCCGCGAACAGCAGCGTCAGGACCCCGATCCACCACCAGTTCCTACGCCGGGCAGCAATGTCGAGACCAATCCATGTCTCCGGCACGCGCCGATGCTACAGACAGCCAGGAGCAACATGAGGCTCTCCACGACGCGTGCCACGTCCGCCGCATCAGATGTCTTGTGTTGCAGGGTTCTCAGAGAGCTGCGTCCCGCGTCACGAGCCGGCCGGCACCCGTCGCCGTACGGCCGGAAAGGAGTACCCGCGGCCCAGGACCACCGTCGTCAGGGCGACCGCGACCAGTGGGAGGGACGTCCAGGGAAGCGCCCCGGGCCCCAACGCGTCCAAGGCCAGGCCCCCGGTCAGGGACCCCGTCGCGATGCCCGCGTTGTAGACGGTCGCCTGAAGTGAGGTCGCCACGTCCGCGACCTGCGGACCGGACGCGTCGACCAGCGCGGTCTGGATCAGGGTGGGCGCTCCGCCGAACGCGACGCCCCACAGCGCGACCGAGCCGAACAGCACCGCGTGCGTCCCGGCGAACAGGCCGAGGCAGAGCATGGCGCCCGCGCACATCGCGAGTGCGGTCAGCAGAGCGGCGCGCAGGTGCCGGTCGACGAGGAGGCCGGTGACCCAGATGCCGGCGACCGTGGCCGCGCCGAACACCAGCAGCACCCCGTCCGGCCGGCTCAGACCCGCGTGCGCCGCGAACGGGGCGACGTACGTGTACATCACCTGGTGCCCCAGCAGCAGGAAGAGCGTCACCGTCAGGACGGCCGGCAGACCCGGCAGCACGGCCACCCGGGCGAGCGGTGTGCGTGCCTCGCGCGGCTCGCCCGGGAAGCCCGGCACCCGCCACCGCACCCAGCCGATCAGCAGGACCGCGAGCAGGGCGAGCACTCCGAAGACCGTCCGCCAGCCCAGCACCCCGGCCAGCGCGGCCCCGGCGGGCACCCCCAGCGACAGCGCCAGTGTGATCCCGGCGAGCACGATCGCGATCGCCCGCCCCCGCCGCTCGGCCGGCACCATCCGGGCCGCGTACCCGACGAGCATCGCCCACAGCAGACCGCCCACCGCCCCGGCGAGCAGCCGGGCCGCGAAGGTGAGGGCGTACGAGGAGGAGAGCGCGACCACCGCGTTGCTCACCGCGAACCCCGCCAGGGCGCCCATCAGTACGCGCCGGCGCGGCAGTCCGCGCAGCAGCGCGGTGAGCGGGATCGCCGCCGCGAAGGAGGCCGCCGCGTATCCGGTGACCAGGAATCCGACGCGTGCTTCGGAGACGCCGAGTGCGGGTGCCATCCGGGGGAGCAGTCCGGCGGGCAGCAGTTCGGTCATGACGGCGGTGAAGGCGGCCGTGGACAGGGCGAGCAGCCCCGGCCACGGCAGCGGGACGGGCACGGGCGTGCCGGTGCCCTTGGCCATGGATGCGGTGGACATGGGACCATGGTCGAACCCTCACATCAGTGTGAAGGCAAGGGCGACTTCCTGGAGGCGGCCATGAGGACCGGCGATCCGTGAGGGGAGAGCGGTCGTGAAGATCGGCGAACTGTCCCGCCGTACCGGCGTCCCCACGCGGCTCCTGCGCTACTACGAGGAGCAGGACCTGCTCAGCCCGGACCGCACCGAGAACGGCTACCGGGACTACGGCGAGTCCGCCGTCCGGGACGTCCAGCAGATCCGCGGGCTGCTGGACTCCGGTCTGACGACGGAGATGATCCGGGCGATCCTGCCGTATCTGTCGGGGCCGGACGAGATCCTGCTGCCCGCGGACCGGCTGACCCCCGAGACCGCGGCCCTGCTTCAGGACCACGTCGACCGCATCCAGGCCCGTATCGACTGCCTGGCCCGAAACCGGGACCGGCTGCGGGCCTACCTCTCGGCCGTGCGGCCGGACCGGGATCAGAACTCCGTATCTGTGCAATCTTCCTAAAACTGTTGCCCCTTCGGCCGCCGGGTGTTGGAGTGAGCTCATGGATCATGTAGGTGTACTCGCCCTCTTCGACCGCAATATGCGCGAAGGCGCCCAGCCGGACGGGCCCGACGCACGGGTCGAGCGGGTCGGTCGGGTGGTACGGCAGGTCGCCTCGGCGCGCGGGTGGAACGGCGTGGTCTGGTCCGACCTGGACGAGGCGACCGCGGACGAGGCGATCGCCGAGCAGGTCGCGTACTTCTCCGGGCTCGGGCACGAATTCGAGTGGAAGCTGTACGGGCACGACCTGCCGGTGGACCTGGGACAGCGGCTCGCCGCCGCCGGGTTCACGGCCGAGCCCGAGGAGACGCTGATGATCGCCGAGGTCAACGACCTCGACCTCGACGCCGAGCTGCCGGAGGGCATCCGCCTGCTTCCGGTCACCGACGCGGCGGGCGTCGAACTCGTCGGAGACGTCCACGAGAAGGCCTTCGGCACCGACGGCACCCGCATGCGCCATCAGTTGCTCGCCCGGCTCACGTCCGAGCCGGACACGGTGACCGCCGTCGTGGCCCTCGCGGGGGACGAGCCGGTCAGCGCGGCGCGCATGGAGCTGGTGCCCGGCACCCGGTTCGCCGGTCTGTGGGGCGGCGGCACCGTCGAGGCCTGGCGCGGCCGCGGGGTCTACCGCGCCCTGGTCGCCCACCGCGCCCGCTCCGCCGTGGAGCGCGGCTACCGCTACCTCCAGGTCGACGCCTCCCACCAGAGCCGCCCGATCTTGGAGCGCCTCGGCTTCGAGCCGCTGACCACGACGACGCCGTACGTGTACACGCCGTAGGCGCCTGAGAACCTCCTGACCTGCACGGATAGTGATCCGCGCGCAGCTGTGGCGCGGGTCACGTCCGGCCGGATGTCACATCCGTGGCCCGTCGGTCCGTCGCATGGTCATGACGACACAGCAGAAGAACCAGAGCATCCTCCTCGCCGGCGCCAGTGGTGTCTTCGGCGGACACGTCACCCAGGCCCTCACCGAAGCCGGCCACAAGGTCACCGGCCTCGGCCGGGGGCAGGCGAACGGTGTCCGGGCCGATCTCATGGACCGCGACGGTCTGCTGCGGGCCGTCGACGGGCAGCACTTCGACACCGTGATCCACGCCGCGACCGCCCTGCGCAAGGCGCCCATGCGCCACCGCGACATGTACGCCACCGACGCCCTGCGCGTCGAGGGCACCGCGCATCTCGTCGAGGCCGCGCGAGCCGTGGGCGCCACCCGCTTCGTCTCCGAGTCCATCGCCCTCGGCTACGGCTACGGGGACTTCGGCGACCGGGTGCTCACCGAGGACGACCCGTTCGCCCCGCGCAGCACTTCGCCGGAGCTGGAGAAACACCTCAAGGGCATGCGCATCAAGGAGCAACTCACCTTCGAGGCCGAGGGATTGACCGGCGTCGCGCTGCGCTTCGGGCTGTTCTACGGGCCCGGCGGCACCGACGCGCTCGTGCCGATGCTGCGCAAGCGGCAGTTGCCCGCTCCCGCCGACCGCGGCCGCGTCCTGCCCTGGATCGAACTCACCGACGCCGCACGGGCCGTGGTCGCCGCAGTGGAACACGGGCGCGCGGGGCAGGCGTACAACATCGCGGACCGCACACCGCTCGGGTTCCGGGCCCATCTGCTGTGCGTGGCCGAGGAGTTCGGCCTGCCGAAGCCGATGACCGTGCCGCTGTGGCTGACCGCGCCGATGTCGTACGCGCACGTGATGTTCGAGGCGAGCATGCGGGTGTCCATGGCCAAGGCGGAGCGGGAGCTGGGCTGGACGCCCGTGTATCCCGGCGCCCGCGACGGGCTCGCCGCGCTCGCCGCCGAGCGTTGAGAGCGCGCACGACACGGGCGGGGCGTTCCTGGGAACGCCCCGCCCGTGTCCGTACAGGTCCTGCGGGTCGGCGGCCGGTCGACACCGGCCGTGTGAGTCAGCGGCGCACCCTGGTGCGGTCCAGCGCGGCGATGCCGACCGCGGCGAGGCCGATCTGGATGAGCCACTCGATCCAGTCCACGCCCTTGGTGTCGGCCACGCCGAACGCCGAGGCGAGCGCCGCGCCGATCAGCGCGGCCACGATGCCGACGACGATCGTCAGCAGGATGCCGATGCGCTGCCGGCCCGGTACCACCAGCCGCCCCAGTACACCGATGATGATGCCGATGATGATGGCACTGATGATGCCCGAAATCTCCATCTCCGCCCCTCTTCGTCAAGTACCTCTGCATTAACCGAATGCCCGCTGCGGGCAGGGACAGTCCGCTCCGTTTTTCAATCACCGGTCAACGTCCGGTCAACGTCGGGCCGGGTGTGCCGGATGACGCCTGTTCACCCCCACTCCTGCCATGTACCGTTCAAGCGGCCGGTCGCGCAGGTGTCTTCCGGTCGCATTTCTACGCGCGCAGATGTGCTGTTTCTACGCGCGTAGTCACGGTCCCGCATCGCTCTCCCCCCATAGCCCCCAACTCCGCACGGAGGTAAGCAGGATGCTCGGACTCCCCAGGTCACGCCACAGACTCACCGCCGCTCTCGCGACGCTCGGACTGCTCACCACGGGCGCCGCGATCCAGGCGACCGTCACCGCCGCCCCCGCCCACGCGGCGACCACGCACCGGATCCTGTTCGACGACGGCCACGCCGAAGAGGCCGGCAACGCCGACTGGATCATCTCCACCAGCAAGCCCGACCCGCTCTCCCAGGACTCCACCCCGTCCGCCGAGACGGACTGGACCGGCGCCCTGTCCTCGTGGGGCGTAGCCCTCCAGAAGACCGGCAGTTACAGCCTCAAGACCGCCACCAGCGCGCTGACGTACGGCGGTTCGTCGACGACCGACCTGTCGAACTTCGACACGCTGGTCCTGCCCGAGCCCAACACGCTGTTCACGACCGCCGAGAAGACGGCGATCATGAACTTCGTGAAAGCCGGCGGCGGCCTGTTCATGATCTCCGACCACACGGGCGCCGACCGCAACAACGACGGCGAGGACGCGGTCGAGATCTTCAACGACCTGATGAGCAACAACAGCGTCGACTCGACCGACCCGTTCGGCTTCTCCGTCGACACCCTCGACGTCAGCTCCGGGTACCCGGCCGCGATCAGCGACAGCACGAATCCCGTGCTGCACGGTTCCTTCGGCACGGTCACCAAGAGCCTGATCGCCGACGGCACGACCGCCACGCTCAAGCCGGCCGACAACTCCTCGGTCAAGGGCCTGCTCTACCGCTCCGGTTACTCCGGCAACACCGGCGCCTTCTTCGCGACCAGCACCTTCGGCAGCGGCCGCGTCGCCTTCTGGGGCGACACCTCACCGGTCGACGACGGCACCGGCCAGTCCGGCAACACCCTCTACGACGGCTGGAACGACACCGGCGCCACCAACGCTCCGCTCGCCCTCAACGCCACCGCCTGGCTCGCCGGTGAGGGCGGCAGCGGAGGCGGCGACGACGGTGGCGGCGACGGCACCTGCACCGCCGCCCAGCTCCTGGGCAACCCCGGCTTCGAGTCCGGGGCCACCACCTGGACCGCCAGCAGCGGTGTCATCACCAACGACAGCGGCGAGGCCGCCCGCACCGGCTCCTACAAGGCCTGGCTCGACGGCTACGGATCCGCCCACACCGACACCCTGTCCCAGTCGGTGACCATCCCGTCCGGCTGCTCGGCCACGCTCAGCTTCTATCTGCACGTGGACACCGCGGAGACCACCACCAGCACCGCCTACGACAAGCTGACGGTCACCGCCGGATCGACCACCCTGGCCACCTACTCCAACCTCAACGCGGCCTCCGGATACGTCCTGAAGAGCTTCGACGTCTCCTCGCTGGCCGGCACCACCGCCACCATCAAGTTCAGCGGCGTCGAGGGCTCCACCCTCCAGACGTCCTTCGTCGTCGACGACACCGCGCTCAACGTCAGCTGAACCACGTGGGGCCCGGCCCCCCGGACCGGGCCCCACGGGTCACTGAGCCGGGACCGTCCGCTCCGCCGTGTTCCAGCCGGAGACCCGCACGTTCGGCGCCGATCCATGTAGGTCGGCCGTCCGGTAGGTGGCGGTCAAGGTCGTCGACTCGCCGGGCCACAGGCTCACTTGGTTGTCGGACCACCGCACCGGCAGCACCGGCTTGCCCTGGGCGTCGACCAGATGGACGTCCGTGAGCAGCGAAGGCGTCTTCCCCGTGCCCGTGTTGCGGATCGTGACGGTCGTGGTCGACGTGCCGTCCGCCGACACCGTGGATCCCTGGGCCGACACCGGCGCCTGCGCCATCGAGCCGAGCCCCTTCAGATCCGCGTAGCTCGTCGTCGGCGTGTAGTACCAGTCGGTGTTGTCCCAGTCGAGCGTGTCGGGCTTGGTGGAGAGCCAGTACACGTTCCGGCTCACCTCCTTGCCGGACGCGTCGGTCAGCGTCAGCCGCACCAGGTACGTCGTCGACAGTCCGCTCACCGACGCGGGCAGGGTGAGCGGGGTGCTGTGCGCGCCGTCGCCGGCGACCGTCACCCCGGTCACGCTCCTGTCGTACTTCTGGGTGCCGTCGGTGTTGAACAGGGTTGCCCGCGCGGTGAGTTGGCCCGCCGACGCGTGCCGGTTGTTCACCACGGTGACCGAGCGGTCGTCGTAGGAGTACTGGATGTGCAGCGGCTCGCCCGCCTTCTTCGCGCCGAAGTAGGCGCCGCCCTGGTCGAGGTAACGGTCCATCAACTGCCAGTGCAGGGAGGTCCAGCCGCTGTTGAACATCCAGTACACGACACCGGTCGAGGGCTTGGAGGCGTCGGTGGCGTTGCGGCCGTACGCCTCGAACTGGGCGCGGACGTTCTCGTACTGGGCGAGCTGGGCCTTGCGGACGTAGTCGGCCAGGCCGGTGGGGGCGCCGTAGCGGCCGGTGAGGGCGTTGTCGTAGAGCTTGAGGGTGGCGAAGGTCGAGGACGGTGAGCGGTGGTACTGCTTGGCGTCCGGGTTCTTCCAGAGGGTGTCGAGTTCGGCGGGGGTCATCATGCGGCGCAGGGTGTCCAGGGTGGGGATGTCGGGGCCCGCGCTGGTCTCGGAGTTGAAGCCGGTCGCGCCGCCCTCGCGCTTGGCGTACCAGTAGTTCGGCGGGATCCAGTCGTAGGGGCCGGTCATCTTCATGCCCGAACTGCCGCTCACCGGCGAGGACTTGGCGGAGGCCGCGGCGACGACCGGGGTCTTCCAGTCGGCGGCCTTGAGCGCGTCGAGGTAGGTCTTCTCGATGGTCGCGTCCGGGGCGAAGTCGCTGCCGATGAGGAACGAGATGACGCTCGGGTGGTCGCGCAGCCGGGCGGCCTCGGCGGCCATCGACGCCCCCGCGACCGGGTAGTCGGCGGCGGTCCACGGGTCGCCCCGCTCACCGCCGTTGACCTGGCCCTCCCACTTGTCGCAGCACTCCCAGCCGGGGAGGGTGAGGATGCCGTAGCGGTCGGCGAGGTCGAAGAACTCGTCCGGCTCGATGTGCCCTTCCAGGCGGATGGTGTTCAGGCCCAGGTCGAGGGCGTATTTGAGGCGGTCCTCGACGTAGGTCCGGTCCCAGCGCAGGAACTCGTCCGGTGACCAACCGCCGCCCTTGATCAGCAGCTTGCGGCCGTTGATGCGGTACTGGCGGGCGCCGTCGGAGTTGAGCGGTGCCTGCACGTCGCGGATGCCGAAGGTCTGGTGCGCGGTGTCGGAGGCGGTGCCGGCGGCGGAGGCGGTGAGGTCGAGGGCGTAGAGCGGCTGGTCGCCCATGCCCGCGGGCCACCACACCTTCGGGGAGGTCAGGTGGAGGCCCGGGACCTCGGCGGGAGTGAAGGTGACGGTCTTCGTCTCGTGCGCGGCCAGGGACACCGTCTTCTCGAAGGACGTGGTGCCGATGGTGCCCGCGACCTTCGCGGTGACGGGTGCGTCCGAGTCGTTGCGGGCCTGCGTCTTGACCGTCAGGTCGGCCGTGGCGAGCGACGGGACGGCCAGGGTGGTCACCACGTGCGCGTCGCGCAGCGCAACCGGTCCGCCGCGGCGCACGACGACATCGCGGACGATGCCCATGTTCTCGTCGGGCGGCGGCTGGAGCCAGTCGATCCAGCCCATGGTGAGGTTCTTGTTCGGGTCGTTGGGCTGGATGCGGAAGGCGACCGTGTTGGTGCCCGAGCGGACCAGCGAGGTCACGTCCAGCTCGTGCCGGGTGTAGGCGCCGGTGACGTCCTTCGTCGTGGCGACCTGCTTGCCGTTGACGTACACGTCGGCCGCCGAGATCACCCCGCTGAAGTCGAGGTAGGTACGCTCGGAGGTGTCGGCGACGGTGAAGTCGGAGCGGAACCACCAGGGGACCTGGAAGTCGGCCTTCGGGATCTTCTGCTGGTTGGTCGAGTAGAACGGGTCGGCGTACAGCCCGTCGGCGAGCAGCGCGGCGAGCACGGTGGAGCGCGGACCCGCCGGGTGCCAGCCGCTCGTGGGGTAGCCGGGGGAGGAGACCGTGGCCGCCGGGTCGCTCACCTTGGCGGTCGACTGGATCGCGTAGCCGGACAGCGGGGTGGCGCTGCCGGCTGCGGCGGAGACGTGGGTGGTGCGGACGTGCGGGGCGCTCTGGTGCGGCTCGGTCCACGCGCTCGTCGTGAGGGTGCCGAGCAGGACGAGGGTGAGGGCGGTCGTGGCGAGCGGGCGGCGTCCGGCGGTGGGGCGACGGAACACGGGGGTCTCCAAGCCGTCATCGGGGCCTCGGCGGGGAGCGGGGCCTCATCGGGTTCAGGGCCGTCAGCAGTTTCGGAGTCGTCAGCAGTTTCAGGGGCGATATCAAGTTAGGAAACTTTACTAACGCGGATCAAGGTAGGGCGGCACATGGGCCCTGTCAATCACCGGAGCCCTTCGAAGAGTTGGTCAGGACGCGGCCGACCGGCGCTCGAAGACCACGTCCCGCGCGGTCCCCAGCGCCGTCGCCACCGCGCCAAGGAGCACCGCGTCCTCGCCCAGCCGGCTCGGCACCACCTTGGGCCGCAGCGGGGTGAGCGCCCGCAGGTGCTCCCGCACCGGGCGCAGCAGCAGGTCGACGCTGTGCCCCACCCCGCCGCCCAGCACCACGAGATCCGGGTCGAGCACCACGGCCGCCGCCGCGACCGTGTGCGCGATCCGCTCGCCCTCCAGCTGAACGGCCTTCACCGCGGCCGGGTTTCCGTGCCGGGCCGCGTCGAACACGGCCTTGGCCGTCAGCTGCCCGCTCATCCCGAAGGTGCGTGCCGCCTCGACGACGGCCACCCCCGACACCGCGTCCTCCAGCGTCTCGGGCTTCTGCTGCCCGGGCCACGGCAGGAACCCGATCTCACCGGCCAGCCCGTGCGCACCGGTGAACAGCTTGCCCTCGGCCACGACGCCCATCCCGAGACCGGTGCCGATCAGGATGTACGCGAACAGCCGGCTGCCCGCGCCGACTCCGTACGTGTACTCGCCGAGCGCGGCCAGGTTGGCGTCGTTGTGCACCTCCAGCGGGATGCCCAGCTCCTCGCCCATCCGGTCGATCAGGCCCGCGCGGCCCCACCCCGGCAGATGCATCGCGTACCGCACCCGGCGCCGCTTCTCGTCGTACACGCCCGGTGTGCCCACCACCCCGTGCACCACCTCGGCCGGGTCGACGCCAGAACTCTGGACGACCTGGCGGGCCGCGCCGACCACCAGGTCGGCCATGGCGGCGGAGCCGCGGGCACGGTTGCGGACGTCGGCCCGGGCGACCACCGCACCGTCCAGGTCGGCCACGGCGACGCGCAGCCAGCTGCGGCCGACGTCGACCCCGAGCGCGTACCCGGCGGCCGGGTCGGGGGCGTACAGCACGGCGGTGCGACCGCGCTCGGGCGCGTGCGTGCCGACCTCGTGCACCAGGCCCGCCGCCGCCAGCGAGGCCAGCGCGCTGGAGACGGTCGGCTTGGACAGGCCGGTCTCGCGGGCGAGTTGGGCGCGGGACGCCGCCCCGGCGGAGCGCAGCCGGTCGAGGAGCAGTCGCTCGTTGGTGCTGCGCAGGCGCTGCCGGTTCCACGGCTGTCCCTGCTGCTCTACGACGTCACTGGCGGGCATCGCACCATTCTCACGCATAGAGGGCTACCTCTTGACGCATCAAGTAAGGCTCCTTAACTTTATCGCCCAGTCAGCCCCGCCGGGCGGCTCGCGCCCATCTCCAGGAGTCCCCATGTCCGGTAGCCCGCCACCCTCGGGTGGTTTCGTCCGGCGTGTCGGCCTGTTCCAGGCCACCGCCATCAACATGAGCCAGATGTGCGGCATCGGGCCGTTCGTGACGATCCCGCTGATGGTCGCCGCGTTCGGCGGCCCGCAGGCGGTGATCGGCTTCGTCGCCGGCGCCGTCCTCGCGCTCGCCGACGGCCTCGTCTGGGCCGAGTTGGGCGCCTCGATGCCCGGCTCGGGCGGCAGTTACGTCTATCTCCGCCAGGCCTTCCAGTACCGCACGGGCCGGCTGATGCCGTTCCTGTTCGTGTGGACGGCGATGCTCTTCATCCCGCTGATCATGTCCACGGGCGTGGTCGGCTTCGTCCAGTACCTCGGCTACCTCGCACCGGACCTGGGGCAGACCGGCGGCGACCTGATCGGCCTCGGCGTCATCGCCCTGGTCGTGCTCCTGCTGTGGCGCGGCATCGAGCACATCGCGCGGATCACCGCCGTGATGTGGGCGGTGATGATCACGTCGGTGGTGCTCGTCATCGCCGCGGCGGCCTCGGACTTCAGCCCCCACCTCGCCTTCACCTACCCGGCGCACGCCTTCGACCTGATGAGCGACCACTTCTGGCTGGGCTTCGCCGCGGGTCTGACCATCGGCATCTACGACTACCTGGGCTACAACACGACCGCCTACATGGGCGCCGAGATCAAGGATCCCGGCCGCAACCTGCCCCGCTCCATCCTCTTCTCGATCGTCGGCATCATGGCGATCTACCTGCTCCTGCAGATCGGCACGCTGGGCGTCATCGACTGGCATCGCATGACGAATCCCGACGACATCGCGTCCACATCCGTCGCCTCCGCGGTCCTAGAGGAGACCTGGGGCAAGGGCGCCGCCGACACGGTGACGGTACTGATCCTGATCACGGCGTTCGCCTCGGTCTTCGCCGGTCTGCTCGGCGGTTCGCGCGTGCCCTACGACGCGGCCCGCGACCGGGTCTTCTTCCGCCCCTACGCCAAGCTGCACCCCAAGCACCGGTTCCCGATGCTGGGCCTGGCCACCATGGGCGTGATCACCGCGATCGGCTTCCTGATCGGCCGCCACACCGATCTCGCGACCCTGATCCAACTCCTCACCACGGTCATGGTGATCGTCCAGGCGCTGGCCCAGATCATCGCCCTCACGGTGCTCCGCCGGCGACAGCCGACCCTGCGCCGCCCCTACCGCATGTGGCTCTACCCGGTGCCGAGCATCATCGCGTTCGTCGGCTGGTGCGTGATCTACGGCTACGCCGACCGGAACTCGCCGGGCCGCCACCCCATCGAATGGTCCCTGGCCTGGCTCGCCCTCGGCTGCGCCGCGTTCTTCCTGTGGGCGCGGTACGAGAAGGTCTGGCCGTTCGGCCCGAGGGAGATCACCGAGGAGTACGTCACCGAGGTGCCCGCGGACACGGAACCCGCCGGCACCTGACGGCACCTGTCGGTTCCTGACGGCACGCTAGAATCCCTGCCACCTCAGAAAGCCTCCCCGGCACCGTCCGCCGGGGAGGCTTTCTGCGTGCCCGCCCGTCGCCCAGGCCACCGCGCCCTTCCCGCAAGGGAGTTCCATGTCCGCCGTTTCCGTGCGTCCCGCCACCCCCGACGACCGCGCCGTCGTCGAACGCCTCTGGCTGATGTTCCGGCACGACCTCTCCGGGATGCGCGGGGTCCTGCCCAACCCGGACGGCACCTTCCGTGCCGAACGCGTCGACTCGGCGCTCACCGAACCGAGTTGGGCGCCTTACCTGTTTCTCCAGGACGACCGCCCCGTCGGCTTCGCGTTCGTACGCGGCCTGGACAGTACGACACGCGTACTGAACAGCTTCTTCGTGGTGCGCGGCGCACGCCGCTCGGGCATCGGCCTGCGCGTGGTTCTCGAGATCGTCGCTCGGCATCCGGGCGCGTGGGAGGTCGCCTTCCAGTACGACAACCGGCCCGCGGTCCACTTCTGGCGCCGGGTGGCCATGGAGGTCGCGGGCGACGTGTGGCACGAGGAGGCCAGGCCGGTACCGGACCGCCCGGAACTGCCGCCGGACCTGTGGATCTCGCTCCGTACGGAGAGGGAGGCAGCCGGGGGAGAGGCGGTGCTCAGCGGGGGTGCTGTGAACCGAGTTGTCAGGGTCGGAACCACGGTGCGCCGTACACCCTCCGAGAGATCCGCCTACGTCCGTGACGTACTGGCCCTGTTCGAGCGGCACGGCTGGCAGGGGGCACCCCGCCACCTCGGTACGGACGATCAGGGCCGGGAGATCCTCGACCACATCGACGGGCGGGCGGCGGTGACTCCACGAGAGCGGGATGCCGCCCGCACGGACGCCGGACTGGCCCAAGTCGCGCGACTGGTACGGGAGTTCCATGACCTGACGGCCGGTACGGAGTCGGCGGCGGGCGGCGAGGTCGTGTGCCACAACGACCTCGCGCCCAAGAACACCGTCTATGCCGTCGACGGCGACCGATGGAGTCCCCTCGCCTTCATCGACTGGGACCTCGCGGCCCCCGGCCGACGCGTCCACGACATCGCCCACCTCTGCTGGCAGTACCTGGATCTGGGCCCGGGCGTGGCGGACGTGCCCGAGGCGGCGCGACGGATCGGGCTGATCTGCGACGCGTACGGGCTCACCAGCGGCCGAGACCGGCTGCTCGACACGATTCTGTGGTGGCAGGACCGGTGTTGGCGGGGGATCGAGGCGGGGGCGGACGGCGGGGAGCCGGCCATGGTGGGGCTGCGTGCGGCTGGGGTCGTGGCGGAAGTGCGGGGCGCCTATGAGTGGGTGGCCGCGCATCGACGGGAGCTGGCGGTGTGGGTGGAGTGACGGGGGTTGACCCGCGTAGATACCTTCCCGCATTGACATGCAAGTAATTGCCTGCATAACGTTGAGTGTGCGATCGGAGAACGACTCAGGGATGGACAAGGTCTTCAAAGCGCTGGCCGACGAGACGCGCCGGCGGCTGCTCGACCGGCTGCACGAGCAGAACGGGCAGACGCTGGGTGAGCTGTGCGAGCACATCGAGATGACACGTCAGTCGGTCACCCAGCACCTGGCAGTCCTGGAGGCCGCCAACCTGGTCAGCGTGGTGCGGCGCGGGCGGGAGAAGCTGCACTACCTCAATCCGGTCCCGCTCCACGAGATCCAGGAGCGGTGGATCGACAAGTTCGAGCGCCCACGCCTGAGCGTGCTGAGCGCCGTGAAACGACGAGCCGAGGAAGCCATGACCGACAAGCCCACATTCGTCTACGTCACCTACATCCGCAGCACGTCCGAGAAGGTCTGGGAAGCGCTCACCGACGCGGACCTGACCGCCGTCTACTGGGGTCACCGCAATGTCTCCGACTGGCGCCCCGGCTCCCGCTGGGAGCACGTCCGCCTCGACGGCTCCGGCATCGCCGACGTGGTCGGCTCCGTCGTGGAGAGCGAGCGGCCGACCCGGCTGGTCACCACCTGGGGATCGCCGGAGAACGAGGGGCGGGAGGACACGTTCTCCCGCGTGACCTTCGACATCCAGCCGCACGAGGACATCGTCCGGCTCACCGTGACCCACGAGGACCTCAACGACCAGGGCGAGCTCGCCGACGTGTCGCTCGGCTGGCCTGCGGTGCTGTCCAACCTCAAGTCGCTTCTGGAGACCGGCGACCCGCTCCCGCAGGAGCCGTGGCTGGTCCCGGGGCACTGAGGCGGCCGCGAACGTGGAGGTGACCGGTCCGCGTGCGGTGTGGACCGGCCACCTCTCGTCCCGTCCTTTCGGGCTACGCCTTGGGCGCGCTCCTCGCCGAGGCGACGGCGCACAGCAGGCCCAGGACCACGGCCAGCGCGCCGATGATGATGTTGTTCAACACGACACCAGTGTCCGGGCTGTCGCCGACGATCCATGGCGAGACGATCATCCACACGCCCAATGCGGACATCGCCCAGCTCAGGCCGTACATCCGCGCCGGAGCGGCGGTGAACCCGAGCCCCAGCAGGCCGATCGCGATGCCCACGATCAGGTTGTGGGTCACGAGGGCGGGCTGGCTCGTCGTGTAGTGGAGGATCCAGGGGGATACGGCGCAGTAGAGGCCGAGCAGGAACACCGGGCCGTCCATCAGTGCCACATCGCGACCGCCGAGCATGCGGGCGTACCGTGCCCGCATTTCGGAAACATCAGGGTGGCTGGTGATGTCACCGCTGGTGTGCGAGACGTTGGCCATGAGTCGTCTCCTTTGACTTGCAGGCCTGACCGCGGCTGATGCGGTCTGCGGACAAGTGCCGCGTACACCCATTCTGCTCTTATTTATCCTTTATGTGTAGTTCTGGGTGGTACAGGCTTTATCGCCCTGTTCTCTCAGTCGAGCCCGCGGGCCTGCTTGAAGCGGGCGAGGCCCTCCGCAAGGTCGACGACGGGGTCCGGGTAGTCGTCGATCGCGGCGCGGTCGAAACCGCGCAGCTTCCACGGCTCGTGCACCGACGAGCCTTCGAGGGCGGCGAGTTCGGGCACCCAGCGCCGGACGTACGCGCCGTCGGGGTCGTAGCGCTTCGCCTGGGTCACCGGATTGAGGACCCGGTTGGGGCGGGAGTCCGTGCCGGTGCCGGCCATCCACTGCCAGTTGAGCTGGTTGTTGGCCACATCGCCGTCCACCAGCAGATCGAGGAAGTGGCGGGCGCCGACGCGCCAGTCGACGTACAGCGTCTTGGTGAGGAAGCTCCCGGCCAGCAGTCGGCCGCGGTTGTGCATCCAGCCCTCGTGCAGCAGCTGGCGCATCGCCGCGTCGACCACCGGGTAGCCCGTACGGCCCGCCTTCCACGCCTCGACGTCCTCGCGGGCCGTGTGCTCGGTCCGCCAGGGGTCCCGCTTGGTGCGGTAGTCGGCGTGGGCGGCCGCCGGGCGGGCGGCCAGGACCTGGCGGTGGAAGTCCCGCCACGCGAGCTGCCGTACGAAGGCATCCGCTCCCGGTCCGCCCACCCGCCTCGCCCGGTGGACGAGTTCCACGGGGGAGACCGTGCCGAAGTGCAGGTGGGGTGAGAGGCGGGAGGTGACGTCTCCGGCCAGGTCGTCGTGGCCGTCCTCGTACGTCGTGATGCCCGCGCGCAGCCAGGCCGCGACCCGTTTGCGTCCCTCCACCTCGCCGCCGGGGGCGAGCGCAGGTGACAGCCCCGACAGGTCGGCGCGGGAGGGGAGCGGCTCGGAGCCGACGCCGTCCGGGACGCGCACTTTGCGTGGTGCGGGGAGAGGGGTGCGCGCCGACTGTGCCGACCAGTGGCGGAGGTACGGGGTGAACACCGCGAAGTGGTCCGAGGCGGTCGGCGTCACCGCGCCCGGCGCGACGACCGTCGTCACCGTGTCGTGCACGCACAGCCGCCGCCCCACCGCCTCCAGTGCGCGCCGCAGCCGTCCCTCGCGCAGCTGCGCGTAGGCGCTGGCGTCGGCCGCCATGTGCACCTCGGTGGCATCCGTCTCGGCGGCCACCTTGCACACCTCGTCGACCACGTCGCCGGAGCGGAGCACCAGCCGGCCGCCGCGCTCGCGCAGACCGGCGTCGAGATCGCGCAGACAGTCGGCGAGGAACGCCAGCCGGTTGGGCGCGGCGAATCCGGCGTCGGCCACGGCCCGGTCGCGCACGAACAGGGGCACCACCTGCCGGTCCTCGCCCGCGGCCCGCAGGGGCGGGTGGTCGTGCAGGCGCAGGTCGGAGGTGAACAGGACGACCGAGACGTTCATGGTGCGGACTCCGGAGGGAGGGGGGCGGCGGACGGTCTGGTGTTTCGGCGACGGACGTGGACGTCTACCCGCGATCGCGCGATTCCCTCGGGAGGGCGAGGGACGTGAGGGACTTCGTGCGCTCGCCGGACATGTCCGGGCAGATCGCGGGCAGGCGAACACTACGACGGAGGTCGTGCCGATTCGAGGAACCGACGACGGAGGTGTCTGCCGCAATGAGCGCGAAGGTGTTGGAGCGGTTTTCAGCGGGGGCTCCGCGCGGGTCGTGGCCGGCGGAGGAGTACGCGGCGCAGCGCCGTGCCGCGGGGATACCCGCGACGGTCGTGATGGACCTGAAGTCGGACGCGTTCCTGGTAGTGGTCCCGGTCGGCGACGACGACTGAGACCGACCGCAGGGACGGACCGGAGTCCGCCCCCTGCGACGTCACCGCGCGCCGACGGCGTCCAGTGACTCGCCCGTCGTCAGCCGTGCCCGCACATTGACCCGGGGCTTTCCGGGCGCGGGCAGCGCGAGCGTCCGGCCGTTCTTTGTGGCCGACACCGCGCCCGTCACGGACAGCCCGGTCACGGCACGACTGCCCGCCGCCAGTACGAACCAGTGACCGCGCGGGGACTGCCAGCCGGTGGCGGCCACGACATGCTGTCCGAACCGGCTGCAGGACGCGGTGGACCGGGCCTCGGCGACCGTACGGGCCGGTGCGGTCTGCGCGTCCCGGCTGGTGCGGAGCGTCACCGTCACATCGCCGGGTCCGCGCCAGGAGTCGGCGCGGGCGCAGGTCCACACGGCGTGACCGCCGCCGTCGGGCAGCTCCTGCTCGGCGAAGTCCCAGGCGTTGACGGCCCGGACACCGGTTCCGCGCAACGAGCCGAGCCCGCACGCCTGATGGGCCCACGCCAGCAGCGCCGCCGGACCGGTCGCCTCCCGGGGCTGCCGGGCGGGCGGGGTGCCGTGCCCGGGCAGCGGGGTGTAGGTGAGGTGGACCGGCGACAGGTCGCCCACTCCGGCGAGCAGGAACGCGTGATGCTCGGCGACGCGCTCCGAGGACCGCAGTTGCAGCACCGGCCGACCGGCGCAGCCACTGCCCGCGGGCACGGTCGGGACCGGTCCGGTGACCCCCTCCTTCGACACGGCCAGCGGACGGGCCAGGACGTCCGGCCGTAGCAGGTCACGGGTCTGCGCCTCGGCGACCCAGGGGGCCAGCAGATAGCGGACCGTGCCCTTGCCCTGCTCGCCCGGACCGAGGGCCACGGCCGCCGCCGTGGTGACGTCGGCCTCGTCGGCACGGGCGATGTGCAGCTCCGCGCTGTCCTCGGAGGAGAGCAACTCGTCGTAGCGGGCGAGGCGTTGACCGTCGTACAGCAGGACGACGGCACGGTCGTCGACGTCCCCCGCGTACAGCAACTGGGGCTCGGACGTCGGCGGGATCGCGGTCGTGCCGGGGGAGAGGTGGATCCGGGTCCGTGGTGCGGGTCGGGTCCACGCGGACAGGGCGCGGCCGAGGAGGTCCTCGTCGTGCACGCGGGTGCCGCGCGCGGGCCAGGCGGTGAAGTCCATGCGCGAGGTGTTGTCCCACACGCCGGCCGGAGTGCGCACCAGCTCCGCCGGACCGAGGGCGGCACCGGCGACGGACGTCGGCGTCGGCGCCTGGGACGTCGTTCCCCCGGACGTGGTCGCCACCAGCGTCACCCCCGTCACCGCGACGAGCGCCAGTGCGGCCAGACCCAGCCGGGCCCGGCGCCTGCGGCGCAGCAGGTCGGTCGGGCTCGCCTGGAGGGCGCAGGCGTCGAACTCCAGCGAGGTCAGCAGCGCGGCGGCCCGGGCGCCGACGCTCTCGGCGAGAGCGTCGGCGGTCCGCAGAGCGGCTTCCGGGTCCCGCGCCTCGGCGTCCGCCAGCAACTGGTGCACGGCCTCGTCGCGCAGGCCGTGCACCGAGCGGAGCAGGAACGCGGCGCGCGCCGCCGCCGGCACACCGGACAGCCGCTGCGCCAGGGCGAGTTCGTCCGCACCGCCCGACCGCGGGAACAGCCGCAGGCCCACCACCAGCGGGAGCCCGGGCAGCAGTGCTCCCGGGTAGGCGAACCGCGCGGGCCACAGCCGCGGACCCCGGCCGTACGACAGCGCGCCGCGCAGCACCTCGACGAGCAGCGAGCGCTCCACGGGGTCACCTCCGCGCTTCTCCTCGCGCGGGGGCGGAACGGTGTGCCCGGGGAGCGCGCGCACGCCCGGGAGCGCCCGTTGGACCAGGAAGTGCGCCACGAGCACCCGTCGGTGCCGGCCGAGCGTCGGAGGCAGGACGAGATGCGCCAGGCGGACCAGCTCCCCGTACTGCTCGACGAGGAGGGACTCGACCTCCAGGAACGGTGGCCGGCTGCCCGCCGAGGGGCGCCGGCGCGAGCGAAGGTGCATGGGCGGGACGCTTTCGGAGAGGGGACGCGATGCTGTACCGCGGGGACACGTTGCTGTTCCGCTCCGACAAACGAGTGAATCCGCGACCGGTCACCGGCAGGCCGTGTCCTCTCGCGTCCGGAACCGTTCCGTCCGCGCCCGAGACCGTCACCGGAACCGTTTCGTCCGCGCCCGGGATCGTCAGACGCGGGCCTCGGCCAGCTCCCGCGACCGCCGTGCGAACGCCTCGTGCAGATCCCCGGCCGCCTGCGGCACCGACTCCGCGCGGCGGCGGCGCAGCATCAGCAGAACCCGGGCCGTGGCACCGGCGATGGGCCGGCAGGTGATCGTGCCGAGCCGCTCCAGCGGATCCCCGATCACGCTGAAGTCCGGCAGGACCGTCGCCCCCAGCCCCTCCGCGACCATGAGCTTGCCCATCTCGGCGCCGTCGGTCGAATACGCGAAGGCCGGGTCCCGCCCGCCGAGCAGCCGGTGGACATAGCGGTGCATCACATAGCCGGACCGCATGCCGATCAGCGGCTCGGTGAGCAGCTCCTCCACCGTGACGATCGGCCGGGACGCCAACGGGCTGTCCGGACGCACGCACACCACCGGCAGCCCGGACAGCAGCTCGGTGGACTCGAAGTCGGTGGGCATGTCGTCGCCGTCCAGATGATTGACCAGACCGAGATCGAACCCGCCCTCCGACAGCGCCCGGTGGATGTCCGTCTGCTGCGCGCCCACCACCTCGACCTGGGTGAGCGGATGCGAGGCACGGAAGTCGCGGACGACGGGCAGCAGCAGCGGCACGGTCGCCGCGTTGACCGTGCCCACCCGCACCATGCGGCTGATCCGGTGCTGCTCGCCGGCCGCCACCCGCAGCCGGTCCACCGCGTCCTGCACGTCGACGATCTTCGGCAGCAGCTCCCGGCCCTCCGCGCTCATCGTCGCGCCGGACCGCTTGCGCTCCAGGAGATCGACGCCGAGTTCACGTTCGAGATTGCGTACGGTCTCGCTCAACGCGGGCTGGGAGAGCCGCAGTTCCTCCGCGGCCCGGCGCAGAGAACCGAGCCGGGTCACGGCCGCTATGTATTCCAGTTGTTCGGTCCGCATGCCCGCAGAATGCGGCGGATTCACCACTCCGTTCAAGGGTTTCCCTGTCACACCTTCGTGAAAATCAATGGTCCGCGATACGAGACCGGTCGGGTTTTCCTTGACGGTCCCCGCCGACGGCTGCCACGATCGACGGCATGATGATGCGACTGGACCTCACGCGGCGACGCCATGTCGACCTCGCGCGCGTCTCCAGCGCCTCCTGTTGCACCGCGGCCTGATCCCGTCAGCTCCGTCCTGTGATCCGCCGCTCTTCTTTCGTTCCCGCCTGATATTCCCCGGAGTTCGCTCCGGCCGAATTCGGCGTGCCCGAAAACATTCCGCAACAGGAGTTCCGCATGCCCGCCGAGCCCGTGAAATTCGCCTACTGGGTCCCCAACGTCAGTGGGGGACTGGTCACCAGCAAGATCGAACAGCGCACCGACTGGGGATACGAGTACAACCGGGAACTCGCCGTGCTCGCCGAGAACAACGGCTTCGAGTACGCGCTCAGCCAGGTCCGCTACATGGCCAGCTACGGCGCCGAGTTTCAGCACGAGTCGACCAGCTTCAGCCTCGCCCTGCTGCTCGCCACCCAGCGCCTGAAGGTGATCGCCGCCGTGCATCCCGGCCTGTGGCACCCGGGCGTCCTCGCCAAACTCGGCGCCACCGCCGACCACTTGTCGGGCGGCCGCTTCGCCGTCAACGTCGTCTCCGGCTGGTTCAAGGGCGAGTTCACCGCTCTCGGCGAGCCCTGGCTCGAGCACGACGAGCGCTACCGCCGCGCCGAGGAGTTCATCACCGCCCTGCGCCGGATCTGGACCGAGGACCACACCGAACTCGCCGGTGACTTCTACCGGTTGCGCGACTTCTCCCTCAAGCCCAAGCCCCTCAACACCGCCGAGCGTCCGCATCCGGAGATCTTCCAGGGCGGCAACTCCACCGCCGCCCGCGCGATGGCCGGCCGCGTCTCCGACTGGTACTTCTCCAACGGCAAGGACTTCGACGGCGTGACCGAGCAGATCGCCGACGTCCGCGCGTCCGCGGCCCAAGTCGGGCGCACGGCACCGAAGTTCGGTCTCAACGGCTTCCTCATCGCCCGCGACACCGAGGCCGAGGCCCGCGACACGCTCCGCGAGATCATCGCCAAGGCCGACACCGAGGCCGTCGAGGGTTTCGGCGCGGCGGTCAAGCAGGCGGGACAGTCCACGGCCGACAAGAAGGGCATGTGGCAGGACTCCACCTTCGAGGACCTGATCCAGTACAACGACGGCTTCCGTACGGGGCTGATCGGCACCCCCGAGCAGATCGCCGAACGGATCGTCGCCTACAAGAAGCTCGGCGTCGACCTGCTCCTCCTCGGCTTCCTCCACTACCACGAGGAGGTCGAGTACTTCGGCAAGCGCGTGCTGCCGCTCGTGCGCGAACTGGAGGCCCAACTCCCGGACCCGGAGACCGAGTCCGTCCCCGCGCACGCCTGACCGCATCCCTCCGGTCCGCCCGCCCCGCGCGAGCGCCCGCCGCCCCGAAAGAGGACCCATGGCCACCGTCCTGTCCGTCTCCGGCAGCCCCTCCGCCTCCTCCCGCACCAACCGGCTCCTGCGCCACCTCGACCAGCGCCTGATCGCCCAGGGCCACGAGGTGATACCGCTCGACGTGCGCACCATCCCCGCCGAGGCCCTGCTCGGCGCGGACTTCCGGCACCCCGCCATCGTCGCGGCCACCGAACTCTTCGAGCGCGCCGACGGAGTCGTCGTCGGCACCCCCGTCTACAAGGCCTCCTACTCCGGTGTCCTCAAAGCCCTCCTGGACCTGCTCCCGCAGTACGCGCTGGCCGGCAAGACCGTGCTGCCGCTCGCCACCGGCGGCTCCACGGCCCACGTGCTGGCCATCGACTACGCCCTGCGCCCGGTGCTCAACTCCATGGGCGCGGCCCACATCGTGCAGGGGTGGTTCACCCTCGACAAGGACATCACCGTGCGCGAGGACGGCGCCCTGACCGTCGCGGCGACCGCCACCGAGGCCCTCACCCAGGTGGTCGACCAGTTCTCGGCCGCGCTGGGCCGCACCCCGCTCCTCGCGGCGGCGAGCTGAACGCCGTGTCCGCCCATGTCATCGCCGACGACGCCGAAGCCCTCGCCGTCGCGGCCGCCCTGGCCACGGAGTTCCGCGCCGGAGCCTCCGCCCGGGACACCGAACGCAGGCTGCCCCGCGCGGAGTTGGACCGGCTCTCCGTGTCCGGGCTGCTCGCCGTCACCGTCCCCGCCGAGCACGGCGGGGCGGACGTCACCGCCCTCACCCTCGCGGAGATCTTCCGCCTGCTCGGCGCGGCCGACGGCAGCCTGGCCCAGATCCCGCAGAGCCACTTCGCGTACGTCAATGTGATCCGGCGTCAGGGCACCCCGCAGCAGCAGAAGTTCTTCTTCGCGGAGCTGCTCGCGGGGCGCCGCTTCGGCAACGCGCAGTCGGAGGCCGGCACCAAGCACGTCCAGGACATCCGGACCCGGCTCACCCCGCAGCCGGACGGCTCGTACGTCCTGACCGGCGTCAAGCACTACTCGACCGGCGCCCTCTTCGCCGACTGGATCCCGGTACTGGCCCGCGCGGAGGACGACAATCTGCATGTGGCGTACGTGCCGCGGGACGCGCCCGGCGTCACGGTCGTCGACGACTGGGACGGCATGGGCCAGCGCACGACCGCCAGCGGCACCGTCCAGCTCGCCGACGTCCCGGTGCCCGCCGACCGCGTCCTGCCCCACCACCTCACCTTCGAAGGGCCGCAACTCCACGGCGCGGTCGCGCAGTTGCTGCACGCCGCCATCGACGCGGGGATCGCCGGAGGAGCGCTGGCCGAGGCGGCGGAGTTCGTCCGCACGAAGAGCCGACCGTGGTTCGAGAGCGGCCTGGACAGCGCGGCCGAGGACCCGCTGCTGATCCAGCGCTTCGGTGAACTCGCCCTCCAGGTGCGGTCGGCGGAGGCACTGCTGCGCGAGGCCGCCCGCGCGGTCGACGCGGCGCGTGCCGACCTGACCGACGACACGGCGGCCGAGGCGTCCGTCGCGGTCGCCGCGGCGAAGGTCCAGGCCGCCCAGGCGGCGGTCGAGGTCGCGGGCGCTCTCTTCGAGGTGGCGGGCACCCGCTCCGCGCTCAACTCCCTGAACCTGCACCGCCATTGGCGCGACGCCCGGACCCACACCCTGCACGACCCGACCCGCTGGAAGATCCAGCACATCGGCCGGTACGTGCTCAACGGCACGCGGCCACCCCGCCACGGCCTCCTCTAGGGCCTTCACAAGAGCCCTGGCCCGACCCCACCGAACGGAGACCCCGTGTCCCTCACCTTCCACTGGTTCCTGCCCACCAACGGAGACAGCAGGCACGTCGTCGGCGGCGGCCACGGCACCCCGGCCACCTCCTTCGGACGGGACCGGCCGCCGACGGTCTCCTATCTGAGCCAGATCGCCCGCGCCGCCGAGGACCTGGGGTTCGTGGGCGCGCTCACCCCGACCGGCGCCTGGTGCGAGGACGCGTGGCTGACCACCGCGATGGTCAGCCAGAACACCGAACGCCTGAAGTTCCTGGTCGCCTTCCGGCCCGGCTTCGTCTCGCCGACGCTCGCCGCGCAGATGGCGTCCACCTTCCAGCGGCAGAGCGGCGGACGGCTGCTGCTCAACGTCGTCACCGGCGGCGAGAGCCACGAGCAGCGGGCCTACGGCGACTTCCTCGACAAGGACGCCCGTTACCGCCGTACCGGCGAATTCCTTGAGATCGTGCGGCAGTTGTGGGAAGGCAAGACCGTCGACCTGAAGGGCGAGCACCTCCAGGTCGAGGACGCCAAGCTGGCCCGCGTGCCCGACCCGGTGCCCGAGGTGTACTTCGGTGGATCCTCGCCCATCGCCGGCGAGGTGGCGGCCAAGTATGTGGACGTGTACCTCACCTGGGGCGAGCCGCCTGCGCAGGTCGCCGAGAAGATCGCCTGGATCCGGGGGCTCGCGGCCGCGCAGGGGCGCACGCTGCGCTTCGGGATCCGGCTGCACGTCATCACCCGTGACACCTCCGAGGAGGCCTGGGCCGAGGCGGACCGCCTCCTCGCGGGCTTCGACCCCGCGACCGTGAAGTCCGTGCAGGCCGGGCTCGCGCGGAGCGAGTCCGAGGGGCAGCAGCGGATGCTCGCCCTGCACGGTGGCGGCAACCGGGACGGACTGGAGATCCACCCCAACCTCTGGGCGGGCATCGGGCTGGTCCGCGGCGGCGCTGGCACCGCCCTGGTCGGCAGCCATGACGAGGTCGCCGAGCGGATCAAGGAGTACCACGCCCTCGGCATCGACGAGTTCGTGCTCTCCGGCTATCCGCACCTGGAGGAGGCGTACTGGTTCGGCGAGGGCGTCCTGCCGCGCCTCGCCGAACAGGGGCTGTGGCAGCACCCGTTCGGCAAGCAGTCCACGCCGTCGGCGCAGGTGCCCTTCGCGAGCTGAGGCTCGGGCTAGATCTCCGCCAGCGCGTCGAGGTGCGCCCGCCGCACCTCGGCCGTCTGCCCCTGCACCAACAGGAACATCCCTTCCCGGGCGAGCCGTTGGGCCGGCTCGCGCAGGTCCATCGCCCGGCCGCCGCGGGCCACGACCGCCGCCGTCGTGGCCGCGCGCATGAGGTCGTACGAGCGTGTCTTGAGCGCCAGCCGTTCAGGGACGCGCTCGTGCACGACGGGGTGCTCGGCCAACTCGTAGACGTGGCCCCGCACTTCGTCGAGCCGCCCGCGCAACGCGCCCGCGGCCTCCTCCTCACCGGCACCGGCCAGGAGACCCAGCGCCGCGTACGCCACGCCGAAGACGGCGGGGGAGGCGTTGGTGTTGCGGGGCAGGTCGACCAGCGCGAACTTCTCCTGCGGGGTGCGCAGCACCACTGCCTCGTCCGGCAGCCACAGTCCGTCCAGTTCCAGGGAGACCGTGACGGACGCGGTGAGGGCGGCGAGGCGCATCGGGGCGGAGGCCGTGAGGCCCGGCTGCTCACGCGCCTCGGTGAAGGCGAACACCACCTCGTCCGTGTCCGTCACACCCGCGAGCAGCATCACGTCGTTCAGACCCCAGCCCGTGTACCAGGGCACCGTCCCGTCGAAGCGCCAGCCGCCGCGCTCCGGCGTGACCCGCACCGGGATCTTCGGGAAGGCGCGGACGTGCGCGAAGGCGATGCCGGCCAGCAGTTCGCCGGTCGCCAGTGGGCGCAGCAGCCGCTCCCGGACGGGGAGGGCGGACTTCGCGAGCATCCGCACGGGCGTGTGGTGCTGGGTCTGGACGAACCAGGTGGAGCAGCACGCCCCGGACAGGATCTCCGCGATCTCCCGCGCCACGGCGTCCGGGGCGCCAGCACCGCCGTACTCCTTCGGCGCGCTCACCCCGAGCAGCCCCGACCGTCTGACGGCCTCGATGTGGCTCGCGGGCACGGTCTCCTGGTCGACCTCGGCCGCGTGCGGGGTGAGGAGGCCGTCCGCGAGAGACCTGGCCACGGCGATGAGCGGATGGGTTTCGACGGTCATGGAAAAGATTCTCCCGATCTCGTCGCGCGAGGTGTCGATCCGGTGCTGTGTCGTTCGTTTAGGAGGTGAGAGAAGGACCCGACACCACGAAACGACATGCCACCACGGAGGACGTCATGCCGCACTACCTGCTCAGCGTGATCACACCGGCCGAGGGAACGCCGCCCGGTCCCGAGGCCATGGCGGAGATCGTCCGCAACCTCGACACCTTCCACGCGGAACTGCACGAGGCCGGCGCCTGGGTCTTCGCCGGTGGCCTGCACGGCCCCGAGACGGCCACCGTGCTGCGGCCCAAGGACGGCGACGTCCTGATCACCGACGGGCCGTACGCCGAGGGCAAGGAGTACCTCGGAGGCATCTGCCTGATCAAGGCGCCCGATCTGGACGCTGCCCTGGAATGGGGCCGCAGGGCGACCTGGGCCACCACCCTGCCCATCGAGGTCCGCCCGTTCATGCACCAGGCCGAGGACTGATGCCCCAGCCCGTCGACGTCGCGGCCGTCTTCCGTGCGGAGTACGGCCGCGCCGTCGCCGTCCTCGTCCGTTTCCTCGGCGACATCGACCTCGCCGAGGAAGCGGTGCAGGACGCCTTCACCACGGCCGTGCAGCGCTGGCCGGAGACGGGCGTGCCGCCCAGCCCGGCGGGCTGGATCATCACCACCGCGCGCAACCGCGCGATCGACCGGCTGCGCCGCGAGTCATCCCGCGAGGCCCGCCACGCCGAGGCCGCGCTGCTGAACGCCGCCGACGCACCGGTCGAGGAGGGCCCCGTGCGAGACGACCGGCTCCGCCTGATCTTCACCTGCTGCCACCCGGCGCTCGCCCCGCAGGCCCAGGTCGCCCTCACCCTCCGCCTGCTCGGCGGCCTGACCACACCCCAGATCGCCCGCGCCTTCCTGGTGCCCGAGCCGACCATGGCCCAGCGCATCGTCCGCGCCAAGGCGAAGATCCGCGACGCCCGGATCCCGTACCGGGTGCCCCGCGACGCCGACCTCCCGGACCGCATCAAGGGCGTCCTGGCCGTCGTCTACCTGATCTTCAACGAGGGGTACGGCGGCGACCCGGAACTGTGCGCGGAGGCCGTACGCCTCGGCCGCCTCCTCGCCGAACTGATGCCGGACGAGCCCGAGGCCGTCGGCCTGCTCGCGCTGATGCTTCTCGTCGAGTCCCGCAGGACCGCGCGCGTGGGCGAGCAGGGTGAACTGATCCCGTTGCCCGAGCAGGACCGCGCCCGCTGGGACCGCGAGCTGATCGCTGAAGGCCAGGCCCTGGTCCGCCGCTGTCTGCGCCGCAACCAGCCGGGCCCGTACCAGATCCAGGCCGCCGTCCAGGCCGTCCACAGCGACGCGAAGACCGCCGAAGCCACCGACTGGGGCCAGATCCTGCGGCTGTACGACCAGCTCATGGCGGTCGCCCCCAGTCCGGTGGTGGCCCTGAACCGCGCGGTCGCCGTGGCCGAGACCGCGGGCCCCGCCCCGGCCCTCGACCTGGTCGACGCCCTCGACCTGACCGGCTACCACGTCTTCCACGCCGTCCGCGCCGACCTGCTGCGCCGCCTCGGCCGTACGACGGAGGCGGCGCAGGCTTACGAGACGGCGGCCGAACTGACCGGGAGCGCGGCGGAACGGGCGCATCTGGAGGCCGTGCGACGGGAACTCGACGTCCCCTGAGCGATCAGAGCCAAGGCCGTACGGCATCCAGTGATCGACCGTGGTCAAGGGCGCACCGATCCAGCGATCATCCGTGGTCAAGGGCGCACGGGATCCAGCTGGGTGAGCACGTCGAAGTCCACCCCGTCCGCCCGCGCCAGATAGATCCGCTGCCGGACATGACTGCCGCGCAGGCGCAGTAAGCCGCGCGGTCCCTCGTAGGATACCGAGTCGGCCGTCGCGCCGATCGCCGTGACGTCCAGCGTTCTGGCCCGGGTGATGAGCGCGGCGAGCAACAGGACGCCCTCGTAACACGATTCGCCCAGACTGCCGGGCGCCGGAGCGTCGACGCCGAACCGGCCGGCGTACTGGCCATGGAAGTCGAGGGTGTCCTGGTTGGCGAGCGAGGCGAAGAACCCGGCGGTGCTGTAGAGATCCGCGGTGGCCGTCGGGCCGCTGGCCATCAGCATGTTCTCGTCCATCAGCGTGCTCAGCCGCAGACAGCGCGCGTCGAGCCCGGCCGCGGCGAACGCGCGGTTGAAGCGCACCGCGTCGCTGCCCACCAGCAGCATCAGCACCGCGTCGGCCTCGGAGTGCTCGATGCGGCGCAGCACGTCGTCGAAGTCATGGGTGCCCAGCGGCAGATAGGCGCGCCCGCAGATCCGGCCCCCCGACTCGTGGGCGTAGCGGCGCGCGGCCTGTGCGGTGCGGCGCGGCCAGACGTAGTCGTTGCCGACCACGAACCAGCGGCGCACCTTGCGCTCGCGTGCCAACAGCCGCATGGCAGGCCGGAGTTGGGCGTCGGGCGTCTCACTGGTGAGGAAGACGCCGTTGGTGTGCTCGCCGCCCTCGTACAGGGCCGTGTACACATACGGCACCCGGTGCGCGATGCGCGGCGCGAGAGCCTGGCGCACCGAGGAGATGTGCCAGCCGGTGACGCCCTGCACGACCCCCAGGTCCACCAACGCCTCGACCCGGTCGGCGATTTCGGCGGGCTCGGCGCCGCCGTCCACCGGCAGCAGGCGCAGTTCCCTGCCGAGGATCCCGCCCGCGTGGTTGACCTCCTCGGCGGCCAGCCGCGCGCACAACTCGCAGGTGGGCCCGAAGATCCCGGCGGCGCCCTGGAGGGGGAAGACCAGGGCCACGCTGATCACGGTGTCGTCGACGGTGAACCAGTCGAGCGGGTGGGGGTCGAACTGGAACATGCGGTCATGATTCCGGGTCCGCCCGGTGAACTCCAGCCCGTCTCGTGGTGCGGTCGGTGCGGGGACGGGATCTGTGGCCGGGGACGGTCTCCGTGGCCTGCGGGAGGGCACTTGTACGATGGATCCACCCGGGACCGAGGAGAACGATGCCTGCCTCATCTGCGCGTCAACCCCAGGACCTGCTGCAGTTGTTGACGCGTGCGGAGCGTGTGGCCGCGCGGCGGCTGCGGTCCGTGCTCGACGAGGAAGGCTGCTCGCTGGACGCGTGGCGGGTGCTCACGCTGCTCTCCGACGGCAAGGGCCACTCCATGACGGCGGTCGCCGAAGCCGCCTTTCTGCCCGCGCCCACGCTCACCAAGCTGGTCGACCACCTCGTCGACCAGAACCTCGTCTACCGCCGCGTCGACCCCCTGGACCGACGCCGCATCCTCGCCCACCTCACCCCGCGCGGTCAGACGTACTGGCGCCGGCTCAGCCGTGAGGTCCGGTCCCGGTGGCCGGTGCTGAACGAGGGCGACGACGAGTTGCTGCGGGCGCTGCTGGGGCGGTTGGTGGAGACGCTCGACGAGACGCCGACGGTGGATTCGCCCTGACGTCACCTTGAGTGACCGAGTGAGCGGGGGCCGTGTTCTTCGGCGATGCGGAATGATTTCTGCACCTTAATGGTTGCTAAATACATCGAGTAGCACCGACCGCACCCGTCCCGGCCCGGCAGGGCCCGCGCACCACCAGCGAGGCACAGTGAACCAGTCCGCCCCCGAGCAGCCCGCCGACATCGTGGCCCGGCTGCGCGCCACCTTCCGCACCGGCCGCACCAAGCCCCTGGAGTGGCGCACCGCCCAGCTGCACCGCCTGCGCGACCTTCTCACGGAACACGGCGACGACCTGGAGGCCGCCCTCCACGCCGACCTCGGCAAGAGCGCCGCCGAGGCCCAGCGCACCGAGATCGGGTTCACGGTCCGCGAGATCGACCACACCCTCGATCACCTGGCCGACTGGCTGCGCCCCGAGCCCGCCCCGGTCCCGGAGCGGCTCGGCGCCGACACCACGGCATGGACGCAGTACGACCCGCTCGGCGTCGTCCTCGTGATCGCCCCCTGGAACTACCCGCTCCAGCTCCTGCTCACCCCGGTCGTCGGCGCGCTCGCCGCCGGCAACGCGGTGGTCGTCAAGCCCAGCGAGCTGGCGCCCGCCACCTCCGCCGCGCTGGCCCGGCTGATCCCCGAATACCTGGACACGGACGCGGTCGCCGTCGTCGAGGGCGCCATCCCGGAGACCACGGCCCTGCTGGCCGAACGGTTCGACCACATCTTCTACACCGGCAACGGCGCCGTCGGCCGGGTCGTCATGCGGGCCGCCGCCGAGCACCTCACCCCGGTCACCCTCGAACTGGGCGGCAAGTCCCCGGCGTTCGTCGACCGCGACACCGACCTCGACGTCGTCGCCGACCGCTTGGCGCGCGGCAAGTTCCTCAACGCCGGCCAGACCTGCGTCGCCCCCGACTACGTCCTGACCGACCCGGCGACGGCCACCGCCCTGGAGGCGGCCCTGGTCAAGGCCGTAGACGGCCTCTTCGGCGCCGACCCGAAGGAATCCGGCGCGTACAGCCGGATCATCAACGAGCGGCACTTCGACCGGCTCTCCGGCCTGCTCGACTCGGGGCGCGTGGTCCTGGGCGGCGACAACGACCGCTCGGTGAAGTACATCGCGCCGACCGTGCTCGCCGACGTCGACCCCGAGTCGCCGGTCATGAAGGACGAGATCTTCGGCCCGATCCTGCCCGTCGTCACGGTGTCCGACCTGGACGAGGCGATCGACTTCATCAACGAGCGCGACAAGCCCCTCGCCCTGTACGTCTTCTCCGAGTCGGACGTGACCAGGTCGCGGATCGCCGACGAGACGTCCTCCGGCGCCGTCGGCCACGGTCTGCCGCTGGCCCATCTCACCGTCTCCGACCTGCCGTTCGGCGGGGTGGGGGAGAGCGGCATGGGCAACTACCACGGCCGCTACTCCATCGAGACGTTCAGCCACCGGAAGGCAGTCCTGCAGAAGCCGCTGAGCTGACCGACCGCGTCCGACAGCATCCCAGTGGGGCCCCTCGGGGCCCCATTTTGCGCGTTCGCTACGGCAGTTGACTGGTCTACACCCTTGACTGGTACAGACCAAAGGAGTTGAGTGTGGCACCACAACCCCCCACCGCGGCCGCACCCCTCGCCGGGTGCGGCCGTGCTCCGTAAAGGAGTTGATCCTTGTTCAGGCAACGCATCGCCGCGCTCCTGGCCACGCTCGCCCTCGGGAGCACCGCACTCGTCCTCCAGTCGGCCCCCACCGCTTCCGCCGCGAGCTTCGTGGTGACCGAGGCGCAGTTCAACCAGATCTTCCCGGGCCGGAACTCCTTCTACAGCTACAGCGGCCTGACCGCCGCGCTGTCGGCCTACCCGGGCTTCGCGAACACCGGCTCCACCACGGTCAAGAAGCAGGAGGCCGCGGCCTTCCTGGCCAACGTCAGCCATGAGACCGGCGGGTTGGTGTACGTCGTTGAGCAGAACACCGCCAACTACCCCCACTACTGCGACTGGAGCCAGTCGTACGGCTGTCCGGCCGGTCAGGCCGCCTACTACGGCCGTGGTCCCATCCAGCTGTCCTGGAACTTCAACTACAAGGCAGCCGGCGACGCCCTGGGCATCAACCTGCTGGGCAATCCCTGGCTGGTGCAGAACGACTCGGCCGTGGCCTGGAAGACCGGCCTCTGGTACTGGAACACCCAGCGCGGTCCGGGCACCATGACGCCCCACAACGCCATGGTCAACAGCGCCGGCTTCGGCCAGACCATCCGCTCCATCAACGGCTCGCTGGAGTGCGACGGCCGCAACCCGGCGCAGGTCCAGAGCCGCGTCAACGCCTACAACCGGATCACGTCCATCATCGGCGTCAGCCCCGGCGCCAACCTCTACTGCTGACGGCGGTCCGCAGCGTCACGACCGCGGCGGGTGCCCTGTGCGCCCGCCGCGGCACGACGGTTCGGCGTAACATCCGTGCGGGAGTCGGGCCGGGCGTTGCCCACGGCAATGGATGCAATGTATACGTTGTCCATGCCTTCTGCCGGTGACCGTTCCGAAGAACGTCCAGGGATGCACAACCAGGCCGAGATCGCCTATCGGCGGCTGCGCGAGCGGTTGCTGGACGGGCACTACGCCCCTGGCGACCGGCTCACCGAGCTGGGCATCTGTGAGGATCTCGGCATGAGCCGGACCCCGGTCCGCGAAGCGCTGCGCCGACTCCAGAGCGACGGTCTCGTCAGCTCGACCGGCAGGGGAGTGGTCGTCAGCTCGCTCTCCCCTCAGGAGATGCTGCACGCCACCCAGTTGCACGGTGCGCTGGACGCGCTCGCCGCCAAACTCGCCGCCACCGCGCAGCGTGACGGGCAGCTGTCCCCGGCGCAGCTCAGCGGGTTGAAGGAGGCGTCCCGCCGGGTGGAGGAGCAGGGCGAGACCGGCGATCCGGCGGCCACCTGGCGCGCGAATCTCGACTTCCACATGACGCTGGCCCGTCTCTCGGGCAATCCGCTGCTGGTGGACACGCTCGACCGCATCTGGACGCGGTTCGCGATCGTGAGCCTCAGCAACATCAACCGGCGCAGCGACCTCACGCCCCGCCAGCACGACGCGATCGTGAGTGCCATCGTCGACGGCGACCCCGAGCGGGCGGAGGCAGCGGCGGCCGAGCACGTTCGGGAGGCGGCGGCGATGTACGAGGAGGGCCCGCGCTGACGGAGGGGCGAGCCGGTCTCGTCCGGTGAGCCCGTCTCGTTCGAGAGGCGAGCCCGTTTCGGCCGAGGACGAGCCTGCTCTGTCCGGGGGCTGAGACTGCTCCGGACGAAGGCTGAGCCAGTCTCGTCGGGGGTATGAGCACGCCCTCTCACGCCCGGGTGTGAGTGGCCTGCCGCCCCCAGACCCCACGGTGCCTCCCGCGCCCGTCCCATGGTGCCTCCCGCCCCCCAGGCTCTGGGGGTCCGCACCCCACCCGCAAGACCGGCGGAGCCTTTTGCGGCAACCCTTGTCCGAGCCCTTGTCGAGTCTTCGCGTGCAATGTATACATTGCACATCAGCGGCAAGGGCGCCTGCGGGCAGCCCCGGCCGAAGGACTCACCACCGGGCGTGTCCGCACGTCCGGGGAGACGCTCAACGCGCACGGGACATGCGCCAACGGTCGCCTCCGGAACCGAATCTGACGAGCCGTCACCGCTTCCGGTCGCCGCCTTCCGTCTCGCCATCACGATCACCAATTCGAGGTGAATGTCATGCCAGGATTCGGCCGAAGCGGACGACCCACCGCCCTGCTCAGCGCGACCGCGGCGGTACTGCTGCTCGCCACGGCGTGCGGCTCGGGGACGGGATCGAGCAGCGGTTCCATCAAGATCGGCGCCTCGCTGCCGCTGTCGGGCCCGGTCGCCGACGCCTCCAAGCCTGCGTACGAGGGCTACAAGGTGTGGCTCGACCAACTGAACGACAAGGGCGGCCTGTTGGGCCGCAAGGTCGAGCTGAAAGTGCTCGACGACGGCTTCGACCAGAACACCGTCGTCACCAACTACAACCGCCTCATCAGCCAGGAGCGCTCAGACCTGCTCCTCGGCACCTTCTCCTCCAAGCTCAACCTGCCGGCCTCGGCCGTGGCCGAGCGCAACAAGATGCTCTACGTCGAGCCCTCCGGCGGCGCCGAGGAGATCTTCACCCGGGGCTACGACTACCTGTTCTTCGCTCAGCCCAGCACCTCGCTGGACCTGCCGGACCAGTTCGTCCAGTACATCAAGTCGCTGCCGGCCGACCAGCGGCCCAAGACCGCCGCCTATCCCACGCAGGACGACCCGAACACCGACGTCACCATCGAGGAGTTCCGCAAGGAGCTGACCGCGCTCGGCGTGAAGACGGTCTACAGCGAGAAGTACGCGCCCGAGACCGTCAACTTCGACCCCATCGCCAGCGCCATCGCCCGCAAGAAACCCGACCTGATCATCCATGGCGCGGTCACGGCGGGCGACGGCGCGGGCCTCGTCAAGGCCCTGCAGAAGCAGCAGTTCAGCCCCAAGATGATGTTCCAGACCAACGCCCCGAGCCTCATCGGGTCCTATCCCAAGGCGATCGGCGAGAAGAACACCGAAGGCATCTTCACCTCCGCCGCCTGGAGCCCGAAGGCCGACTACAAGGGCAACGCCGAGTTCGTCGCGGCGTACACGAAGGCCTACGGCGCGGCGCCCGGCGACGACGCGGCGAACGCGTACACGGCCGGTCAGGTGCTGGAAGCCGCGGTCGAGGCCGTCGGCAGCCTCGACCAGGACAAGCTCGCCGACTGGCTGCACTCGCACACCGTGCAGACCATCGTGGGCCCGCTGAAGTGGGACAAGCGCGGTGTGCCCGACGGCAACATGCTGCTCGCGCAGTGGCAGGGCGGGAAGTTCGAGTTCGTCGCGCCGGCCGGCCAGAAGACCGTGGACACGGTGGTCAACCCCAAGCCCGGGTGGTCCTCGTGAGCGAACTGCTCCAGACGCTGATCCTGGGACTCCTGATCGGGGGCGTGTACTCCCTCGCGGCCTCCGGTATGACCCTGATCTTCGGCGTGATGAAGGTCGTCAACCTCGCCCAGGGCGGCATGCTCATCCTCAGCGCGTACCTCACGTACACCCTGTGGGACGCCACCGGCATCGACCCGCTGCTCCTGGTGTTCATCACGACGCCCTGTCTGCTGGTCGTCGGCTGGGCCACGTACTACGTCTTCATCGAGCGGTCGCGGACCACCGATCCGTCGATGGCGCTCGTCACGACCTTCGGCCTCACCCTCGTCATCAAAGGCGTCATCGCGCTGATCTGGGGAAACGAACCGAAGTCGGTCACACCGGGCTACGCCAACCGCTCCTTCTCGGTCCTCGGGCTGAAGTTCCCGCAGGCCCAGGTGTACGCCTGCCTGGTCGCGGCCCTGGTGCTCACCGGGCTGTACCTGCTGCTGCGCCGCACCTGGCTCGGGCGGTCCATCCAGGCCACCGCCTCCAGCGCGGAGGGCGCCCGGCTCATCGGCATCGAGGTCCGCACCGTCTGGGCCGCCGCCTACGCGCTCGGCGTGGCGGCGGCTGGGGCGGGCGGCACGCTGCTGAGCGTGCTCTACCCGTTCATGCCCAGCTCGGCCGACCACTGGATCGGCCTCGGACTGTCGATCATCGTGCTCGGCGGCATGGGCAGTCTGGCCGGCAGCGTCCTCGGTGCCTTGGCCATCGCCCTCGCCGAGTCGCTGACCTCCACCTACATCGCCCCCGACTGGGCCGCGGGAGTCCCGTACCTGGCCATCATCGTGGTGCTCGTGGTCCGCCCGCAGGGCCTGCTGGGTGCCCGGCTGCGAGAGGACATGAGCCGCGCATGACCATCAACCGCCTGCGCATCCACGGAATCGGCCTGGCTGCCGTCGGCCTCGCCGTCCTCCCGCTCGTCAACGACAACGCCTATGTGCAGAACATGGCGATCATGGGGTTCCTGCTGGCCGTCATGGCGTCCGGCTGGAACATCATCTCCGGCTACGCCGGCTACATCTCCCTGGGACAGAGCGCCTTCCTCGGCGTCGGCGCCTACACCACCGCCCTGATCTCCATCCACACGGGCATCTCCCCGCTGCTCGCGGCCCCCGCGGGCGGTGTCGTCGCCGCGGCCTCCGCCCTCCTGCTGGGTCTCGTCGGCCGGCGCACCCGGGGCATCGCCTTCGTCATCATCAGCTTCGCCTTCCTGGAGTTCATGTCCCTCGTGGTCTCCAACTGGGGCTCGCTGACCAACGGCAACCACGGTCTCGCGCTCCCGCTGCCGAGTTGGGACCGTGCCTACCTCAACTGGCCCTTCTACTACTACCTGTTGGCCCTGCTGATGCTGACCGTGTGGGGGTCATGGGCGATCCGCCGCTCCAAGTTCGGCATCGGCCTGATGGCGCTGCGCGACGACGAGTCGAAGGCCGACGGCATCGGACTGCGCACCGACCGCTACAAGATGTTCGCCTTCGCGGCCAGCGCCTTCCCGATCGGGGTCGCCGGCGGGATCTACGGCTACTACATCGCCTTCCTCGAACCGGCGGCGATGTTCGACATCATCATCGCGATGCAGATCGTGCTCGCCGCGCACCTCGGCGGAGTGGGCACGCTGTGGGGGCCGGTGCTCGGCGCCTTCATGCTGGAGCCGCTGAACCAGCTCACCAACCAGACCCTCAGCGGACCGGACGCCGGCTCCTGGCGGCTGATCATCTACGGGGCCCTGCTCGCGGCCATCGTCCTCTTCTTCCCCAAGGGCGTGCTCACCGAGGGCGCCGCCTGGCTGGCCCGCCGGCGCCGCACCGGACCGCAGGCGAAGGCCGGCACCCGACTGACCCCGGTCCCCGCCCACCTGCCCGCCACCGCGCTGGTCCGGGACCGCACCCCCGCGACGGCCGACGCGCCGCTGCTGCGGGTGACGGACCTGAGCAAGTCCTTCGGCGGGGTGCGAGCCGTCGACGGTTGCTCGTTCACCGTCGAACGCGGCTCGATCACCGGGCTGATCGGCCCCAACGGGTCAGGAAAGACAACGGTGTTCAACCTCCTCGACGGCTCGCTCGCCGCCGACCAGGGCACCATCCACCTGGGCGAGCGGCGCATCGACCGGCTGCCGCGCTGGCAGCGGGCGCACGCGGGACTCGCCCGCACCTTCCAGGCGACCCGGGTCTTCCCGCAGCTCACCGCGCTGGAGAACCTCGCCGTACCCAGCCGCTCGTTCTCCACGACCGGTCTCGCCGCCTCGGCGATCAGCGGCAAGGAGGCGGTCCGGGCCCGTGAGTGGCTCGACTTCGTCGGCATGGCGGCCTACGCCGAACACCGGGCGGGCGATCTGTCGTACGGGCAGCAGAAGCTCGTCGAACTCGCCCAATCGCTGATGCTGGAGCCGGAGTTGCTGCTGCTCGACGAACCGGCCGCCGGTATCAACCCGGCCCTCGTGGAACGGCTCGGCGACATCATCCGCAAGCTCGACGAGGCCGGCACGACCGTGCTGATCGTCGAGCACAACATGCCGCTGGTGCTGTCGCTGTGCGATCACATCCACGTCCTGGCGCAGGGGCACGTCATCGCGAGCGGCCCGCCCGGACGGATCGAACAGGACCCCGCCGTGCTGGACGCCTACCTCGGCGACCACACGCCGGGACCGGGCACCAACCCGGCGACCTCGGGAGCCACCGCATGATCACCTTCAAGGACCTGGTGGTCGGCTACGGACGCGCCGGCGACATCCTGCGCGGTGTCGACTTCACCGCCGCCGAGTCCGCCATCACCTGCATCGTCGGACCCAACGGCGCGGGCAAGTCCACCGTCCTCAAGGCGTGCAGCGGACTGCTGCGCCCGCGCGCGGGCCAGGTGCTGCTCGGCGACGAGGAGATCGGCGGCCGGCCACCCGCGGAGATCCTGCGCCGCGGTGTCGTCCAAGTGCCCCAGCACCACGGGCTGTTCCCGTCCCTGAGCGTGCGCGAGAACGTCATGCTCGGCGCGTACGTCAACCGCAAGGAGCGGGCCCGCAACCGGCAACGGTACGAGGAGATCGCCGAGTTGTACCCGCTCGTCGCCGAACGCGCGGACGACAAGGCCGCGTCTCTGTCCGGCGGTCAGCGCCGCACGGTCGAGTTCGCGCGCGCCCTCATGCTGCGCCCCAAGGTCGTCCTCCTCGACGAGCCGACCCTCGGGCTCGACCCCAAGGCGAGCAAACAGCTCGCCGCCTCCGTCACGACCCTCAACAAGGCGGGCGTCACCGTCCTGATGGTCGAGCAGAACGTGCGCTTCGGCCTCACCCTCGCCGACCACGCCGTCGTCATGGAAGGCGGCCGGGTCCTGCACACCGGTGCCGCCGACGCCCTGCTCGCCGACCCGCACATGGCCCAGCTGTTCTTCGGAGCCCCACCCCGGCAGGAAGCGTCATGACCAGCACCCACCTGAACCTGATCCAGACCATCCCGGCCTCCGGCGCCCGCGCCGCCCAACCGTTCACCGTCGGCGGCCTGGACCTCCTCGCGATCCCCCAACTCGCCTACGACGTCCCCGGCCAGGCCGCCCACATGAACGGCGGCGACAGCGAGACCGAGACGCTGCTGCTGCGCCGGGACGGGGACCGGTTCGAGCCGTGGGGGAGTCTCCCGGACCCCGGTGGGGAGGACGCCGAGTTCTTCACGATCGGGGACCGGTCCTTCCTCGCCGTGGCGAGCATCCGCAACGGCGCCGGGCCCTACGAGTACGCCATCAGCTCCATGCTCCACGAGTGGGACGGCATCCGGTTCGTGCCCTTCCAGGCCTTCGACGGGTTCGCCGCGAAACAGTGGAAGCACTTCACCGTCGACGGCCGGCACTTCCTCGCCCTCGCGCAGGGCGTCGCGCTCCCGCACCTCGCCGACCAGAACAGGCCCTCCGTCATCTACGCCTGGGACGGCACCCGCTTCACGTACTTCCAGGACATCCCCTCGCGCTGGGGGTACAACTGGCACGCGTTCACGGTCGGCGGCCACACCATGCTCGCCCACGCCGACCATGTGGACCCCAGCGTCCTGTACCGCTGGGACGGGACCCGGTTCGTGCCGCACCAGACGCTCGCCCCCGTGGCCGGCCGGGCCTTCGCCACCTTCGACGACCCCGCCGGCAACGGGACGTACCTCATGGTGGCCCGCATCGACGACGGCTCGCAGGTCCTGCGCTGGGACCCCGCCGCCGACCGGTTCGTGGAGCACCAGAAACTCACCGGCGCGGGCGCCCGTGAACTCGCCGTCCTGCGCACCGACCGCGCGCTCTACCTGATCCGCGTCAACTTCATCCACGGCACCCCGGCCGATCCCACGGCCGCGCTGATGTCACAGCTCTACCGCTGGGAGGGGGACCGACTGGACGTGGTCGAGGAGTTCCCGACGACCGGCGGCACCGACATCGCCGTACTCCCGGGCGCGACGGGCCCGTTGATCGTGCAGACCAACGCGCTGGCGGCCGATCTGCGCTTCGCCGCCGAGAGCCGTGTCTACCGCTTCGCCGACTGAAGCCGCCGCCCTGCCGGCGGCCCATCGCTTCGCCGACCGAAGCCGCCGCCCCGCCGACGGTCCACCGCCGCGCGGACCGAAGCGCCCGCCCCGCGAAGGAGAGATCGACTTGTCCGAGCACGAGAGTCGCGAACTCATCGACCTGTTCACCGCGTACACCGCCGGCCCCCACTCCATCGGAGCGCATCTGCGCGCGGCGGCGGCCCGGTCCCACGAGCGTGATCCGCTGCTGGTGGTGACCGGCGCCGACATGGCCCTGTACCCGGGCGACGGACGGCCGCCGACGGTCCTGCCCTACCGGCTCAGCAACCGCGGCTTCAAGGAACTGGCCGCCGTCTCCCACCTGGGCACGGCCCTGGCCTCGCTCGTCGAACTGCACCGCCACGACCCCGGGGGCGTGTGGCGGGCCGACGCCGAGAACCTGCTGCATCAGGTACGCCGTTCCCGGGCCGCCAACAGCACGGCGCTGTGGCGCGACCGGATCGCGGCGGTCGCCCACCGGGGCCGCGAGGAGTCCATCGCGACGATGGTCGACTACGCCTGCGCCGTGACCGAGCGCTATCTCGTGCGCGCCCTGACCGACCCGTCCTGGCTCGACCACCGGACGCTGCGCGAGGAGTACTTGGAGGACGGCAACCCCGAACTCCCGGTGTCCTTCAACCGGATCATGGTCGCCACGTTCTTCCTGGTCGGGATGGACAACGCGCACCGGCTCATCGCCTGGTGCGACGACCAGGACATCGACTGGGCCCGCACCATGGTGGTCGTCGTCGGCCAGATCGGGCGCCCCACCGCCGGCGTCACCTGGCGCACCAACGGCGTCGCCGGCACCGTCCTGGCCGCCTCGCGGCACACCCTGCCGCTGGACCGCCTCTACATCGCCCCGCACGCCCGCGGCTTCGCCACGCCCACCGGGGGAGACCTCAGCGAAGTGCGGGCCCTGGAGCCGGTGTTGCGGCAACTGTGGGCCGGTACCCGGGTGACGGTCGAGCTGGGCGGGTCGATGTTCGAGGGCTATCCGGCCTTCTCGCCCGGCGACGACCGGCCCGGGCTCCTGGGCGAGCGGACGGTCTCACGGGCCGACGAGGTCATCACCGAACAGCCCCGCATCCGTTCGCCCAAGGACTGGTTCACCCTCGTCACGCGGCTACGGCTGGTCATGGAGGACCCGCGCCAACTGCTGTCCGGCGCGGTCACCGACTACGCGGCCCAGCAGCTCATCGAACACGGCAACGACCCACGCGCCCTCACCGTCCCCGGTCTCGACGACGAGCCCTACCCCGCCTACGGCTCCGTCTCCGCGGCGGCCTGACCCGAAAGCGACCGAACCCATGCCTCAACTCCCTTCCTCCGAAGGGTTCCTGGAGCGTCTGCACGCCGGCGAACCCACCCTCATGCTCACCGTCCGCACCGGCCGGACCCTCGACGTCGTCCACATCGCCCGCTCCAGCGGACACCACAGCATCCTCGTCGACCTCGAGCACTCCACCATGTCGACCGACACCGCCGCCCAGCTGTGCACGGCCGCCGACAGCCTCGGACTCACGGCGCTCGTCCGGGTCCCCGAGCGCGAGTACGGAATGATCGGCCGCCTCCTCGACGGCGGCGCGCACGGGATCATCGCACCCCGCGTGGAGACGGTCGAGGAGGCGTGGGACGTCGCCCGCGCCTGCCGGTTCGCGCCCCGCGGTCAGCGTTCGCAGACCAACATGGTCCCCCAACTCGGCATGCGCCCCACGCCCGCACGGGACCTCAACCCCGCACTCGACGACACCACGATCGTCCAGATCCTTCTGGAGACACCGGCCGGTATCGCCAAGGCGGACGAGATCGCCGCTCTCGACGGCGTGGACATGCTCGCCCTCGGCGCCAACGACTTCACCGCCGAACTGGGCGTGCCGGGACAGTACGGCGACCCGCGCGTCTGCGACGCCGTGGAGACGCTGGCGGACGCCTGCCGCAAGCACGGAAAGCTCATGGTGCTCGGCGGCATCGGCGACCCCGCGCTCCTCGACACCCTCGTCCCCCTGGGCGTGAGCCCGCTGCGCATCACCGGCACCGACAGCGCCCTGCTCTTCGAGGCCGCCCACGCGCACGCCCAGCAGGCACTCGCCGCGTTCCCCCGACACTAAGGACCGACGATGACCGCAGACCTCCCCCAGCCGACCCCCATGCGCGCCGCCGAGAGCAACACCAGGCCCCGGTTCAAGGTGCCGCCCAACAGCTGCGACACCCACTTCCACGTCTTCGAGCCCGGGTATCCGACGGTCCCCGACCCGCTGTACGGATTCCCCGACGGCACGCTCCAGCAGTACCTGCGGATGACGGAATGGCTCGGCATCGAGCGCATGGTCCTCGTACAGCCCACGTACTACGGCACCGACAACAGCCTGCTCGTCGACGTCCTGAAGAAGGTCGGCCCGCGCTGCCGCGGTGTCGTCCGCATCGAAGAGGACGCCACCGACAGGGAGTTGGACGCGTACCACGAGCTGGGGGTGCGGGCGATCCGGCTCGACCTGTTCGCCCGGGCGTCCTGGCCGACCGCGGACATCATCGCGTACGTCCGCAGGATGGCCGACCGGGCGCGTCCGCGCGGCTGGCACCTGCAGTTCTACACGCCTGGGACGGTCGTACGGGATCTGCTGCCGTTCTTCGCCGACCTCGAGGACACCTTCGTCATCGATCACATGGGATACATGAAGGAGTCGGACGGGCTGACCCGCGCGGACTTCGACCGGCTGGTGCGGGTCCTGGACGGGGGCAGCTGCTACATCAAGCTCTCCGGTCCCTACCGCATCGCCAAGGACCAGCCGCTGTCCACCGTCGAGCCCCTCGGCCGGGCGCTCGTGGCCGCCCGCCCCGACCGTCTCGTGTGGGGCTCGGACTGGCCGCACCTGACCGACGGCCGGCGGGACACCGGCGAACTGCTCGACCTGCTCGCCGACTGGGCACCCGAGGAGGCCGACCGCAGGCAGATCCTGGTCGACTCTCCCGCCCGGCTGTTCTACGCCGACTGACCTCCGCTTCTCCCAGGCTGCCCCGCCGGTCGGACGACCCGCGGGGCATACACTTGTCGTGCGCCGCGTTTTACGTATAACCTCACCCGTCAATCGCCCGCGCACCCGCGCCCGCGACGGCGCACCCGCTTGCCCGCGCACCCGCACAGAGAGGCCCCGATGAGACGCATCGCCCTGGTCACCCTCGTCGTCGACGACTACGACGAGGCGGTCCGCTTCTACACCGAGGCCCTCGGATTCCGGCTGGTCGAGGACGAGGCGCGGCCGGACGGTTCCCGCTGGGTCGTCGTCGAGCCCGGGACGGACAGCACCGGCACGGGCACCGGGCTCCTGCTGGCCCGCGCCAAGGACGAGGCGCAGGGCGCCAGGGTCGGGGACCAGACCGGCGGACGCGTCGGGTTCTTCCTGCACACCGACGACTTCGCCCGCGACCACGCCCGGATGCTCGCCGCCGGTGTGACCTTCCTGGAGGAACCCCGGCACGAGAGCTACGGCTCCGTCGCCGTCTTCCAGGACCTGTACGGCAACCGCTGGGACCTGCTCCAGCCCGCGGCCTGATCCGCCCTCGCTCAGCGCCTGATCCGCCCGCTCCCCGCCCGACCCGAACCCGCTCACCGAACGACCGAGGAACGACCCCACATGTCTTCTACGCGCATAGACGCCGACGTCATCCGCCGCTTGCCCAAGGCCGTCCTGCACGACCACCTCGACGGCGGCCTGCGCCCCGCCACCGTGGTGGAGCTCGCGGCGGAGATCGGTCACACCCTGCCCACCACCGACCCGGACGAGCTGGCCGCCTGGTACTTCGAGGCCGCGAACTCGGGCGACCTAGTGCGCTACATCGCCACCTTCGAGCACACCCTCGCCGTGATGCAGACCCGTGAGGGCCTGCTGCGCACGGCCGAGGAGTACGTCCTCGACCTGGCGGCGGACGGTGTGGTCTATGCCGAGGTGCGCTACGCCCCCGAGCTGAACACCAAGGGCGGGCTCGCCCTCGCCGAGGTCGTCGAGACCGTCCAGGAGGGGCTCGCGGCGGGCATGGCCAAGGCGGCGGCCGCGGGCACCCCGGTGCGGGTCGGCACGCTGCTGTGCGGGATGCGGATGTTCGACCGGGTCGGAGAGGCGGCCGACCTGGCCGTGGCGTTCCGGGACGCGGGTGTCGTCGGCTTCGACATCGCCGGCGCCGAGGACGGCTTCCCGCCCGCCGACCACCTCGACGCCTTCGAGCGACTGCGCCGCGAGAGCGTGCCCTTCACCATCCATGCCGGTGAGGCGCACGGACTGCCCAGCATCCACCAGGCGCTCCAGGTCTGCGGCGCCCAGCGCATCGGGCACGGCGTCCGCATCACCGAGGACATCGTCGACGGCAAGCTCGGCCGGCTCGCCGGCTGGGTCCGCGACCGCCGGATCGCCCTGGAGATGTGCCCGACCTCCAACCTCCAGACCGGCGCCGCCACTTCCATCGCCGAGCACCCGATCACCGAGCTGAAGAACCTCGGCTTCCGGGTCACCCTCAACACCGACAACCGGCTGGTGTCCGGTACGACGATGACCCGGGAGATGTCGCTGCTGGTCGACGAGGCCGGCTGGACGGTCGAGGACCTGCGCGCGGTCACGGTGAACGCGGTCAAGAGCGCGTTCATCCCGTTCGACGAGCGCAGGTCCCTCATCGAGGACGTGGTCCTGCCGGGTTACTCGGCCTCGCTCTGAAGCATGCCCCGCAGATAGGCGGCCTGTCCGACGTGCTGGAGATCGTCGGACAGGACGCTGACCAGCCGCACCCCGAGGGTGACCGGCGGGTCCCAGCGCTCGTCCACGACGCGTCCGAGATCCTCGGCGGCCAGATCGCGCAGCACGGTGAGGGTCTGCGCGTGGACGGCGTCGTAGTAGCCGGTCAGCAGTCCGCCGTCGTCGACCCGCACCTTGGCGACCTTCGCGGCGCTGTGGCCGTAGCCGATGTCGTGCCGGGGCAGGTCGAGCGCGAACCGCTTCTCCCAGTCCTGGGTGAGCCAGACCTGGTCCAGCCCGAAGGCGTCGGCGACGTGGTCGTCCTGGACGCGGGCGAGATGCCAGACGAGCCATGAGATGGAGTTGGCGTCGGGCGTGGGACGGGTGTTGAGGAGGGCGGGGTCGAGCCCTTCGACCGCGTTGTGGACCTCTTCCTGGATGCGGCTGTAGGAGTCGATGAGGATGTCCTTTGCATGCATGCCCCCACCCTCGCAAATCCCGATCGCTCACGCGTCCGGAATCCAGCTCCCGTGGAAACCCAGCGGCACACGCCCCGGCAGGTGGATCCGCGCCAACGGTTCGCCGGTGAAGTCCTGCGCCGCGAGGATCACCAGGTCGGCGGCCCCGCGGTCCGGGTTGTGCGCGTACGCGATCGCGTAGCCGTCGTCCTCGGCCTTGGCGCCCCGGCGGGGCACGAACACGGCCTCGCCCGTGGCCGCGCCGCGCGGCAGCCGGTGGACCTGGGTCGTCCCGCGCAACAGGTCGTGCTTGATCAGGGCGTTGCTGAACGCGCTGTCCGGCGGCGGGTTGCCGTCCACGGCCAGGTACGCCGCCGTCATCTCGGCGGACGCCGCCGTGTACGCGTACCGGTGCCGGCGCGACACCAACTCCTCGCGGACGCGCGGGAATTCCTGTGGCCGGTCGTCGATCGTCCGGGTCCGCACCCGTCCGGCCGGCACGTCGATCGTCCAGCGCTCCAGTGACGCGGTGCCCGCGCCGTAGGGCCCGTCGGCGCCGCGTCCCGCGACGTAGAAGGGCGCCGGGTAGGTCGTCATGTCGACGACCACGGACGAACCCTCGTCGTAGGCGTTGAGCGTGTGCGAGTAGTACACCGGGTCCACTTCGAACCAGCGGACGGCGCCGCCCTTGCGCGGCAACAGGCCGACCCGCATCGGGTGTTGGTCGTTCCAGATGTACGGCACGATGTCGCCGCGTTCGGCCGCCGCCGGGTCGAAGGTGATGGGTACGTCGAAGATCACGACGTACTTCTCGGTGAGCGCGAAGTCGTGCATCATCGGCGCGTCCGCCACCGGGATCCGGGTGGTGCGTACGACCCGTCCGGTGTGGTCGATGACCTGGTGCCGGACGTGGTCCCAGGTCGGGTAGTAGGCGATCGCGTGCAGCTCCCCGGCCACCGCGTCGAACTTGGTGTGCGCGGTGAAGGCCCCCTCCAGCGTGCCCCGGAAGTCGTACGTACCCACGGTGTTGAGCTCGTGGTCGAGTTCGTACGGCAGCGGGCCGCTCTCCTGGAGCGCCAGGATCCGGCCCCGGTAGGGGATCACATGGGTGTTGGAGGGGAAGTCGTCCGGCGGTACCGGGCGCGGATAGGGCTCGCCCAGCTTCTTCGCGACCTGCGAGGAGCGGATCCACCGGTTGCGGTACCACTCGGCACGTCCGTCCCGCAGTCGCACGCCGTGCACCATGCCGTCGCCGAGCATCCAGTGGTGGGCCCGTGGGTCCTCCAGCCCCAGCACGTTGGGGCCGTTGCGCAGGTAGCGGCCGTCGAGATCGCGCGGGATGCGCCCGGTGACCGGCAGGTCGAAGGCGGTCAGCTCTTCCGTGACCGGCTTGAACGCGCCCTCCAGGAACGGGAAGTGGCGCGTCGTCACCTCCTGTTGAGGCTGCGGTTGCCGGGCAACTGCCGACGCCTGGAGGCTTCCCGTGCCGATGAGGCCGCCCGCAGCCGTGATCGCCGCCGCGCCGCGCAGTACGTTCCGTCGTGTGTGGTCGCTCATGTCCCGTACTCCTGATCGCAGTTGTCGTGAGGAACAGTCACGAGTCTGCGATCAGGAACGGGCCCGGTCAGGAGGCGTGAACACCCTCCGGGGGTGGTGCTAGACCCCCTGTTGCGGCCCGTCTGTTTCCAGCCCACCCGTTTCGAGCCTGCTCGTCTCCAGCAGGGTCATCAGCGCCCGGGCCGCCGGACTGGTCGCCTGGGGCGGGGGCAGCAGGGCCACGGTCTCGTAGACCGTCTCGCCGGTGCCCTTCACGGGCAGTGCGGTGAGCCGGTCCCGCTTGTGCCGGAAGTGCCGGGGCACGACGGCGACGCCGAGGTTCTCGTCCACCAGGTCCAGGAGGCTGTGCACGTCGTTCACCTCAAGCGCGACCGTGCGCCGCACGCCGGCGGCGGCGAAGGCCGTGTCGGTGGTGCGGCGCGGGCCCCAGTCCGGGTGGAAGTCGACGAACACCTCGCCGCCGAGGTCCTCCGGGGTGACGGCCGCGCCGTCCCGCGCCAGCCGGTGGGTCGGATGGCACAGCACCGTCATCGGCTCGGCGGTCAGCGCCACCGAGCGCAGCTGGTCGGTGTCCGCCTGCGTCCGGTAGGCGAAGGCGAGGTCGAGACGGCCGGCCGCGACCTCCTCCGCCAGCTCGCCCGAGCCGGCCTGCCGCAGCCTGATCTCGACGTCCGGGTGCCGGTGCCGGAACGCGGCGAGCAGTTCCGCCACGTGCACGCCCGCGATGCACTGCTCGGTGCCCAGCGCGAGCGTGCCCCGCAGCACCCCCTGCACGGCCGCGACCGCCTCGTGCGCCGACCGCACCTGGGCGAGGATCCGCTCCGCCTCGCCCAGCAGGGCCCGCCCGGCTTCCGTGAGCGTCACCCGGCGGGTGGTCCGTACGAACAGGGGCGTCTGAAGCTCCCGCTCCAGGGCCCGGATCGAGGCGGACAGGCCCGACTGGGACACCAGAAGGCGTTCGGCGGCCCGGGTGAAGTGCTGGTCCTCGGCGACCGCGACGAAATGCTGGAGATGGCGCAGTTCCATGATTGAGAAGCCTAGCCGCTGAGTTCCATCGGATTCTCCTGTTGGACCACTGCCCGCAGGTCGCGCGAGAGTGGGTACCCGGTTCCCCGGAACCGTCTTTTCGTGTGCCAACCCCTCTGGAGTCGCGTTGTACACCGCACACCCCGACCGCTACGCGGACATGCCCTACCGGCGCACCGGACGCAGCGGCCTGAAGCTCCCCGCGATCTCGCTCGGCCTGTGGCACAACTTCGGGCCCGACCGTCCCGTCGAGACCCAGCGGGCCATCCTGCGCCGCGCCTTCGACCTGGGCGTCACGCACTTCGACCTGGCCAACAACTACGGCCCGCCGCCCGGCGCCGCCGAGTCCGCCCTGGGCGAGGCGCTGACGGCGGACTTCGGCGGTCTCCGGGACGAGCTTGTGATCTCCACCAAGGCCGGCTATCTGATGTGGCCAGGACCGTACGGCGAGTGGGGCTCCCGCAAGTACGTGCTGTCCTCGCTCGACCAGAGCCTGAGCCGCATGGGCCTCGACTACGTCGACATCTTCTACTCGCACCGCCCCGACCCGGAGACTCCCCTGGAGGAGACGATGGGCGCCCTGCACACGGCGGTCCAGCAGGGCAAGGCGCTCTACGTCGGCCTCTCCAACTACTCGGCCGAGCAGACCCGCGAGGCCGCCCGCATCCTCGGCGAGCTGGGCACCCCGCTGCTGATCCACCAGCCGCGCTACTCGATGCTCGACCGCCGCCCCGAGGACGAGGGCCTGCTCGACGCCCTCGACGAGCTGAAGGTCGGCTCCATCGTGTTCTCCCCGCTGGAGCAGGGCCTGCTCAGCTCCCGCTACCTCGACGGCATCCCCGAGGGCTCCCGGGCGGCGAGCGACAGCCCGTTCCTGAACTCGGACGCGGTCACCGAGGACCTGGTCGGCCGGCTGCGCGCCCTCGACGACATCGCCAAGGGACGCGGCCAGACCCTCGCACAGCTGGCCCTGGCCTGGGTGCTGCGCGGCGGCCGGGTGACCTCCGCGCTGGTCGGCGCGAGCAGCCCGCAGCAGATCGAGGACAGCGTCGCGACCACCCGCAACCTGGACTTCGACGCCGACGAGCTGGCCCGCATCGACGCGATCGTCAAGCAGTAAGCCGCTCGCTGACCTCCCAGAGGCGGGCCGCCGCCACCGGGTCGACGGCGTAACCGAGGACGCCGGGTGTCTCCGCACCGGCCCGCCAGGCGTCCTCGTCCGCGGCGGCGACCAGCGGGCTGATGTCGCAGTTCTCGCAGTAGTCCCCGCCCAGCCCGTCGAGCTGAGGGCTGGTCGCGCACCAGACACTGGTGGCCGCGCCCTGCTCGATCGTCTTCAGCTGCCGGGCGGGGTCGCGGACCGGGCGGCCCTCCTCGTCCACGGCTCCGGCCGCGCGGATGACGTCGTCGGAGATGTGCTTGGCGAGCCCGGTGTCGATGATCGTGCCCGGGTGCACGGAGAAGGCCCGCACGCCCTCGGCCCGTCCGCGCCGGTCCAGCTCCACGGCGAAGAGCGCGTTGGCCGTCTTCGACTGGCCGTAGGCGACGAAGGGCTCGTAGGGCCGGTGCTCGAAGTCCAGGTCGTCGAAGTCGACGCCGGCGAAGCGGAAGCCCCGCGACGAGACCGAGACGACCCGCGCGCCGTGCGCCGCCACCAGGGCGGGCCACAGCCGGGCCACCAGCTGGAAGTGCCCCAGATGGTTCGTCGCGAACTGCACCTCGTACCCGCGTGCGTCCCGCGTCAACGGGGTCGCCATGATCCCGGCGCTGTTGACCAGGATGTGCAACGGCCGTCCGGACGCCAGGAACTTCTCCGCGAAGGCGTCGACCGACGCCGGGTCCAGCAGGTCCAGGTGCGCGACCTCGACGCCGGGCACGTCCTTGAGCGCGGCGGCGGCCCGCTCCGGATCCCGGGCGGGTACGACGACCTCGGCGCCCGCGTTGTGCAGGACCCGTGCCGTCTCAAGGCCGATGCCGGAGTAGCCGCCGGTGACGATCGCGACCTTGCCGGTCAGGTCGATCCCCTTGATCACCTCCTCGGCGGTGGACGCGGCACCGAAGCCGGAACCCAAGGGACGCTGTGCGGTGGTCATGTCTGGTCTCTCCTCGATGTGAGCCTTCCCGACCACCGTAGGACGCCGGATCCGCACGATGAATGCTTGAGGATCCGCATTACTTGCGTGATAGTTCGAGCATGTCCGCAGACCCGCTGTCCGACGCCCTCGCCGTCGCCGACGCCCGCAGTGTGCTCTCCGGCGGTTTCACGGCCGGCGGGGACTGGGCGATCAACCTGCGCGGCCGCGACCGGCTCAAGGTGAACGCCGTGGTGCGGGGCGAGTGCCGGCTGCTGCGCGAGGCGGGCGGCGAACCCGTGCGGCTCGCCGAGGGCGACGTCGTGGTCTCCGACGGCGCGAAGCCGTACGTCCTGTGCAGCCGGCCCGGCATCCGGCCGCTGGACTCCGCCGAGGTCACCGTCGACCCGGTCACCCGCATGGCCCGGCTCGGCGACGGTGAGGCGGACGTCGTCTGCGTGTCCGGGCACATCGACCTGAGCCGCGACCGTGGCGCCCTGCTGCGCCGCGCCCTGCCGGAACTCGTGCACGTACGGGCCGACATGGCCGAGGCCGGGGCGCTGCGGTGGCTGATCGGGCAGCTGGCCGAGGAGATGAGCACGCGCCGCGCCGGGGTCGAGTTCGCCTCGGACCACCTCTCGCAGCTGATGTTCGTCCAGGTGATGCGGGTCTGCCTGGCCGAGGCGGAGGGGCTGCCGCCCGGCTGGCTGCGGGCGCTGGCCGACGAGCGGCTCGCCCCGGCGCTGCGCCTGATGCACGAAGACCCGGCCCACCCTTGGCAGTTGGCGGAACTGGCCGGGGCGGCCGCGATGTCCCGCACCACGTTCGCCGTACGGTTCAAGGAGGCGGCCGGGGTGCCGCCCCTGACGTATCTGCTCAACTGGCGTATGAGCCTGGCCGCCCGGTCGCTGCGGCAGGACACCGCCCCCGTGGCGGAACTCGCCCGCACCGTGGGCTACACCTCCGAGAGCGCCTTCAGCAACGCCTTCAAGCGGACGGTCGGCGTGGGGCCGCGGCGGTACCGGGAGGAGGCGGCAGCGGTGCGGGAGGAGGCCGCGGCTAGGAGTTGAGCCGCTCTTCGAGGCGTACGGTCACCCGGTCGCCCTCCGCCTTGCCGATGGCCTTGCGCAGGTCGGCCTTCACGGGGAGTTTGTGCGTGCCGTCGCCCAGCGCCATGAACGAGCTGCGGAAGGGGTGCCCGTCGATCGTGCCGCGGACCTTGACCAGCCCGCGCGTGCCGAAGAACTCCACCGACCTCGGCCACACCAGATAGGTCCAGCCGCCGTCGTTCGGGCTCTTGCGCAGGACCGCGGTGAACTCCTCGGCCAGCTTCTCGGTCGTCGTCATGATCGTCTCCTCGCTCCCGGCGGCCGGGTACGCGGCCGTGTGCACTGCCATGTGCTCTGCCGTGTACTCAAGAGACCACCGGGAGCGGGAAAACTCATCGCGAACGCCGGCTCTCAGGCCCCGGCGGGCACCCGGTCCAGGAAACCGAGCACGGAACGGATCCGCCCGTCCGCGTCCAGCGTGATCACGTCGAAGCCCGCCACCGGCGCCGAGCCGTCGGCCTCGTTCACCAACTCCCAGGTGAACCGGGCGGTTTCATGGTGACCGTCCACCGGGCCGGCGAGCTTGAAGGAGAATCCGGGGAACTGCTCGTGCGCCCCCGCGATCACGGCAGCGATCTGTTCGTGCCCGCTGACGTCGACCAGCGGGTCCGTGTAGCCTCCGTCCGCGGCCCACGCGGTGGCGACCGCCTTCGCCAACTCCTCGGGTTCGCCCGCGTTCCAGGCCTCGAAGTAACGGGCGGCGGCAAGCTCGTAACGGTCGGTGTTCGCGGACATGGCGATCAGCCTCCATCGAGGTGGTCGTTGCTGGTCAGGACCCGTGGCCGCGCTCTCGGCGACCCGGTACGACCACCCTGCCCGGCCGTGCGCCGGACGTCGATTACCTCTCGGGTAATGACGGGACCCATCACATTTCGGCCAACTCGACCTGTGAATATGCCAGGAGAGTGGCCGGAAATCCATGGTGACAGTGTTTCGCAAGTGAACATACTCAACTGTAAGGAACTTCACATCGGGCGAAGAACCGATCACGCACAGCAGTTGGGTAAACCCAGAGCGACACCGCAGCACAGCACATGAGCCGCACCGAAAGCGAGGCCTGCCGGCAGGCGTAGGAAGCGACGGGGGAGCGAACGTGCATGACGAGTTCTTATGCCACGTGACGGCATACGGCACCTGCGCGGGCGAGCGCATCGGCGTACCCCTGGGCACCTACCGCGCCCCCACCCTGGCCCTCGCCCTGTGGTGGCTGCGGGACCGCGCGAACTGGATCGCCGACCGTCTGGACCCCCTGCCCGAAGCCGAGCACTTCCCGCCCAGCTCCCTCGTCCCGGTCGCCGACACCGTGCTCGACGTACCCGCCGTGCTGCGCGCCTGGTGCGGCGACGTCACCCAACAGGAGCTGGTGGCCAACGAGTTGGCCGCCGGACGGCTGGTGCGGATCGCCCTGTACGACGACACCACCGAGTACGAGCTGATGGCCGAGTCCATCGACGCCCTGCGGATGCAGCGGATGAGCCCCGGACTGTACGTCTCCGTCGGCTGACCGCGGCCCGATCCCCGCGCCGGGCGCACATGGGTACGAATCGGTAGAATTTCCCGCATGGCAGAGCGGGTGATCGCGCCGAGCGCGCCCGAACTCGTCCTGGAGACCGACACGGGCTCCACGGTGATGAGTCCGAGCCACGACTACCACGTCGGTCGCGACCCGATGTGCGACATCGTCATCGATGACGCCCGGGTCTCCTGGCACCACGCGGTGCTGCGCCCCGAGGCCGACCACTGGACCCTCGCGGACGAGAACAGCACGAACGGCACCTACGCGGACGGCCGCCGCGTCCACGAGTGGGGCGTCGGCGCCGGCAGCGTCATCCGCTTCGGCAACCCCGCCGACGGCCCCCGCGCCGTCCTGCTCGACCGCCCCGCGCCGGCCCCGGAACGCCCCTCGGCGGTCTCCATGCCGGGCCTCACCAGTACCTTCCGCCAGCCGACCACCGTACGGCCGCTGCCCGCCCGCACGGTCCGCATCGGCCGCGGCCCCGACAACGACCTGATCGTCGACGACCTCGTCGCCTCCCGCCGGCACGCCGAACTGCGCGCGCTGCCCGACGGCAGCTACGAGATCGTCGACCTGGGCAGCCACAACGGCACCTTCCTCAACGGCTCACCCGTCACCCGCGCCCCGCTCGGCCCCGGCGACATCGTCGGCATCGGCCACTCCGCGTTCTGCCTGGTGGGCGACGAGCTCCAGGAGTACGTCGACACCGGCGAGGTCTCCCTCGACGTCCAGGACCTCACGGTCGCCGTCGACCGGGGCCGCAAGACCCTGCTCGACCACGTGGCGTTCCCGGTGGGGGAGAAGTGCCTGCTCGCGGTCGTCGGCCCCAGCGGCGCCGGGAAGTCCACGCTCCTGGGCGCCCTCACCGGACAGCGCCCCGCCGACCACGGCACCGTCCTCTACGACGGCCGCGACCTCTACCGCGACTACGCGGAACTGCGCCAGCGCATCGGCCTCGTCCCCCAGGACGACATCCTGCACGCCCAGCTCACCGTCCGCAGCGCCCTGTCCTACGCGGCCGAACTGCGCTTCCCGCAGGACACCGCGAAGGCCGAGCGGCGGGCCAGGGTCGACGAGGTGATCCGCGAACTGGGCCTGGAGGAGCGCGCCGGACAGCACGTGCACAGCCTGTCCGGCGGGCAGCGCAAGCGGGTCAGCGTGGCCCTGGAACTGTTGACCAAGCCGTCCCTGCTGTTCCTGGACGAGCCGACCTCGGGCCTGGACCCCGGCATGGACCGCTCGGTGATGCACATGCTGCGCGGCCTCGCCGACGACGGTCGCACGGTCATCGTCGTCACCCACAGCGTCATGAGCCTCGACGTCTGCGACCGGCTCCTCGTCCTCGCCCCCGGCGGCAAGGTCGCCTACTACGGCCCGCCCGAGGACGCCCTCGCCTTCTTCGGCTTCGAGCAGTGGCCGGAGGCCTTCGAGGCCTTCGAACGGGACCGCGACCGCGACTGGGCGGGCGACTTCCATGTCTCGCCCTTCCACCGGCAGTACGTCGCCGACTCCTCCGCACAGCCCCGCGTGGACCGGTCGGGTCCTGTGGTGTTCACCCCGCCGCCCCGCCCGCGCAGTCGAAGTGCCCAGCTCCGCACCCTGATCCGCCGCTACACCGCCGCCCTCGCCGCCGACCGCACCTTCCTCGCCATCATGATCGCGCTGCCGTTCGTGATGGGCGCCATGGCCCGCGCCCTTGCGGGCAGCAAGCTGACGCAGGAGACCGCGATGAACGCGCTGCTCATCCTGTGCGTCGGCGGAGTCCTCACCGGCGCGGCCAACGCCGTGCGCGAGCTGGTCAAGGAACGCACCATCTACCAGCGCGAACGGGCCGTCGGTCTGTCCAGATCGGCGTACCTGCTCTCGAAAGTCGTCGTGCTCGGCACGATCACTGTGCTCCAGGCGGTCGTACTGACCCTGGTGGCGCTGCTCGGCGTCGACCTCAACGCGCCCGGTGGCGAAGGCGTGTTGATGCCACCCCTTGTCGAAATCACGGTCGCCGTGGCCCTGTTGGCGTTCACCGCCATGATGCTCGGCCTGCTGGTCTCGGCGCTGGTGCGCAAGGAGGAGGTGACGATGCCGCTGCTCGTGCTGCTCGCCATCGTCCAAGTCGTCTTCTGTGGCGCCCTGTTGAAGCTGGACGGTGTGCCGGGCCTGGAACAGCTGTCCTGGCTGGTGCCCTCCCGCTGGGCGCTCGGCGCGATGGCCGGGACCGTCGGACTGTCCCGGATCGTGCCGGGCGAGCTGACCGGCGACCCGCTGTTCCGGCACTCGACCGGGGTGTGGCTGCTCAACATCGGCATGCTGATCGTCCTGTCGGCGGTCTTCGGCTGGGCGGTCTCCCGGCTGCTGCGCCGGCACGAACCCGCCGTGATGCGGAAGTAGGGGTGGCCGCCCGATGACGACCCCCGGCTTCCGGCCCACCCACGTCGTCCCCCAGCACGGCATGCCCGCCTGGGAGGCCCCCGGCCCGGCCCGCCCCACCATGCCCCTCGACCCGCTGCTGCCGGTCCAGCTCGTCGAACGGCGCGGCGACTGGGGCCACGTGCAGTGCGCCAATGGCTGGTCGGCCTGGGTCGACGGCCGTCACCTGGTCGCCGTACCGCAGGACCCGCCCACCACCGGCGATCCCCAAGCCCGCACGGCCGACCCGCGCCCGCTCATCGCCCGCGCCGAACAGGCGCTGGCCCACTACCGGGGTGCGGTCGAGGAGTTGGCCGGCGGCGGCCTCGACGGCGAGACGTTCCGCGTCCGCACGCGGGGGCTGCGGATCGGGATCGTCGTCGACGGCGAGTCGGTGTGGCTCTACGACACCGACCACGGCCGCTGGGTCTACGGCGACGGAACGCGCCTGAGCACCTACGCGACGGACGACGGACCCCGCGCCGCGGCACCGGATCCCGGCCACGCCCCCACCCAGGTCGTGAGCCCCGATGGCCCGTGACACGAGCCTCTTCTCGGGCCGCCCCTCCGAGCTGATCGGCCGGCAGGTCGCCGGCTACCGCATCGAGCGCGAGATCGGCCGGGGTGGCATGGCCGTCGTCTACCGGGCCCGCGACCTGCGCCTGGACCGCGCGGTCGCGCTCAAGCTGCTCGCCCCGGAACTCGCCCGCAACGACACCTTCCGGCTCCGTTTCACCCACGAGTCCCGGGCCGCCGCGGCCATCGACCACCCGCACATCGTGCCGGTCTTCGAGGCGGGCGAGACGGACGGCGTCCTGTACATCGCCATGCGCTACGTCGAAGGCAGCGACCTGCGTCATCTCCTGGACCGCCAGGGCCCGTTGGCGCCGCCCGCCGCCCTGCGCATCGCCGCGCAGGTGGCCTCCGCGCTGGACGCGGCGCACGACCACGGCCTGGTCCACCGGGACGTGAAACCCGGCAACATCCTGGTCGCCCGCGGCACCGACAGCGACCACCCCGAGCACGTCTACCTCACCGACTTCGGCCTGACCAAGAAGTCCCTGTCGCTGACCGGCTTCACCTCGGTCGGCCAGTTCGTCGGCACCCTCGACTACGTGGCCCCCGAGCAGATCTCCGGCCGCCCCGTCGACGGCCGCTGCGACGTCTACGGCCTGGCCTGCGTCGTCTACGAGTCCCTGGCGGGCCGCCCGCCCTTCTGCCGCGACGACGACATGGCCCTCCTGTGGGCCCACCAGTACGACGAACCGCCCCCGCTGACCGAATCCCGCCCCGACCTCTCCGCACCGGTCGACGCGGTGTTCGCCAAGGCCCTTGCCAAGTCCCCCGACGACCGCCACGACTCCTGCCTCGCCTTCATCACCGCCCTGCGCTCCGCCACGAACGGCGAACCTCCGGACGCCCACCCACCGACCGAGGTGGACCTGCGCGTGGTGGCCCCGGGGGAGGACCGCCCCGCACCACCGCCACGCTGGGCGGCACCGGTCTTCGGCGGCCGCCGCTAACGCCCGGCCCGCGCACCGCGCCGCCGCACGGGCTTCGCCAGGAGCGCGCCCAGGAAGCCCGCCACCAGTCCCCACGCCAGGGCGAGGCCCAGCGCGGACCACACCTTGGGCTTGAGGAACAGGTCCCCGGAGAGGCCGCCGCCCAGGTCGCCGATGCCTGGGACCGAGAGCCCGTAGTGGGCGGAGATCCGGCCGACCAGGCAGATCATCAGGACCGTCAGCGCCAGGGCGACGGCCATGTGCAGGGCGTGCTGCCAGACGCGGACCCGTGCCGGGGAGCGGGCGGCCATCACGAACGCCGCGGCCAGCAGCAGGACCGCGTCGACGGCCACCAGCCACCACACGTTGCCGTCGTGCTCGGCGAGGGTGCGCACGTTGAGCGTGGAGACGTCCGGGGTGCGCAGCACCTCGTCCAGGACGCGGGGCATGGGCAGGCCGAACGGTCCTTCCACGCGGCCGCTCCAGGTGACGCCGAGGCCGAGCGTGAAGGCGAGCCAGACCAGGTTGGGCAGACCGAGCAGGAGCACGGCGAGCGTCTCGGGAGCGTGCCCCTTCGTCGCCGCGGTGACGAGCGCGACGAGGGCGCCCAGAGCGACGTACGCGAGAAGCAGCACGACCATGGCGTACGCGGCCGGGCGCACCGATTCCTGGAAGCGCAGCAATCGCCCCGGCAGCGGTGCCCCGCGCGAGACCAGCAGGGCCAGCGCCAGCACGCCCGCCAGCCACAGCAGGCCGAAGAACAGGGTCTGCGGCACGTCCGTCGTGAAGCCGACCTCGGGTGACGCGTCCAGGAGGTCGCCGAGATCGCCGAGTGTGCTGTCACCGACCGAGAGCTTGAAGGTCTGGCGGGCGCCGAAGGCCAGGCCGAGCAGCGCGAGCAGCCACAGCACCGCGAGCCTGACGGCCCAGCCGACCAGCTCCGGTGCCCCGGCGACCGCCCGGTGCCGCAGCGGCCGTAGAAAGCCCGCGGCGAGGACGAGAGCGCCGGCGAGGGTGACGGAGAGCGGGATGACCGTCAGGCCCGCCTTGGTGTCGGCGAGCTCGCCTGCGTTCCCGGAGAGCTCGATCGTGCCGCCGACCGCCGTGACCACCGTCGCCGCGACCACCCGCGGGAAGGCGCCGTCCGGAAGATCCGACGCCCCGGCCGCCCACAGCCCCAGCGCCGCGACGACTCCCATCACAACGATCGGGGCCAGTACCGCGGCCAGTGCCTGGAGCCAGCCGTGGCGGGCGAATGCCTGGTGGGAGGGGGTTCGGAGGCTCACTCTCGCCACGCTAGACAGCCCCGGCGCGGCCCGCCCGCCGGGAGGGCCGTCCGCGTCGGCTTGCGAGCGACACCGAACCGGAGCACACAATGGGCACAAGGCATGACATTGCGGCCCACTCGGGGCGAGCCGCAGGAACCGCGTCGGGAAGAAGACCTCGTGAGCGTCGAACCGCCGTCATCCGGCCGCCCCACGGGCCCGCCCTCAGGACCCCTGTCGGGCCCCTCCCAGCCGCCCTCGGGCCCGCCCTCCCAGCCACCCGGCAGCAGCGGCGGCACACCCTCGCCGGAACCCCATCACCCCTGGTGGAAGTCCGCGCCCCGGGTCGCGATCATCGCCACCGTCGCGGTGGCCGCCGTGGTGCTCGGCCTCGTGTTCAGCCGCTCCGACAGCGGCTCGAACAGCGCCTCGGGCAGCGGAGGCGAGGTCTTCCTCCAGGCCGCGGCCAAGACGGGCCCCGATCCGTTCACGGAGTCGACGGCCAAGGACAGCTCGGCCGCACCCGTCTCCGCCAGTCCGGCCACCGAATCGGCGCCGGCCAACGCGGTACGCGGGGTCGACGGCGGCGCCGCAGGACTCTACGGCGGCAGCCTCAACGTCTCCGCCTGCGACGTGGAGAAGCAGATCAAGTCCCTCCAGGCGAACCCGTCGAAGAACCGGGCCTTCGCCTCGGTCGAGGGCATCCAGCCCGCAGAGGTCCCGACCTACCTGCGCTCGCTGACGCCCGTACAACTGCGCATGGACACCCGCGTCACCAACCACGGCTACCGCAACGGCGCCGTCACGAGCTACCAGGCCGTCCTCCAGACCGGTACCGCCGTCCTCGTCGACAGCCACGGCGTGCCCCGGGTCCGCTGCGCCTGCGGCAACCCGCTCACCCCGCCCGTCGCCCAGCAGACCGCACCGAAGCCGACGGGCGACTCCTGGACCTCGTACCGCTCCTCGAACGTCGTCGTGGTCACCCCCGCGCCGCAGATCATCAACATCTTCGTGATCTACGACCCCCACCACGACCAGTGGATCGCCCGGCACCGCGGCGACACGGGCCACAAGGACGAGCACACCAAGCCGCCGGTGGACCACCCCTCCCCGTCGGTCAGCGTGTCCACACCGACCACGCCCTCGTCGCCGTCGTCCGACTCCCCGTCGCCGTCCCCGTGCGTCTCCTCGCCCACCGCGAGCCCCGGCACCCCGACCCCTTCGGGCAGCCCGTGCCCGCCGACGTCGACGGCCCCGTCCTCGCAGACGCCGTCCTCCGAACCGCCCACCAGCGAGCCGGAGTCGCCGGGTTCCTCAGGGTCCTCGGCCTCTGAACAGCCCTTCGCCCCGGACACGGCCTCCACGACGGCCGCGAACTCCTCCGCGCCGGGGCACGCGTCGACGTACAGTGCTCCGGGGTCGTCCGCCACCACACCGGCGTTCTGAGACGAACGGGACACACCGGGACTGCGCGGCGCGACTCGGGGTACGAGCACTGGTGCAAGAGCGTCCGGCCAGTCCGGCTTCCGAGAGAGAAACGCATGACCGAGCACGTGGGCGGGGCAGTGGTACCGACGGGGTTCGACGTGCCCGTGGAACCGCTGCGGCGCGCCGCGCACTACACGGGTGAACCGGGATGCATCGCCGAGGCGCGGTCCTTCGCCGCGCTCTTCGTAGAGCAACTGCGGACCGAGTGGTGCGCCATGATCGAGGACCGCGTCCGGGACGAGCTGCTGCTCGTCGTGAGCGAACTGGTCACCAACGCCGACCGGCACAGCAACGGGCCGTACATCCTGGAGCTGGAGGGCACCGACACGGCGGTGACCGTGTGCGTCTGCGACAGCAGCGCCGCGCTCCCGCACCGGTTCCCGCGGGACCCGCAGCGCATCGGCCGGCACGGCCTGGAGATTGTCCACGCGCTGGCGGCCCGGATCAGCGTCGAGCGGGTGCCGGTCGGCAAGCGTGTGAGCGCGGTGCTGCCGTTGAACGGCGAGTGAGCCGACCGCTGGTGCTGTTGCGGAGCAGATGATGCGTGGCGGATGACAGAGCGACCGTCCCGCCGCCCGGTCGGCGGCTGAGACGGTCGCTGTGTGCGTCCTGTCCGTGCGTGTGGTGCGTCAGGCGTAGTCGAGTTCGCCCAGCATGCCCTCGCGCAGTCGCGTGATGATCCGCTTGATCAGACGCGACACATGCATCTGCGAGCAGCCGAGCCGTTCGCCGATCTCCGCCTGGGTGGCTTCCTCCACGAACCGCATGTGGATGATCTGCCGGTCGCGCTCGCCCAGTTCGGCCATGAGCGGGGCGAGCGACTGGCAGTCCTCGACGAGTCGCAGCCCCTCCTCCTCCACGCCGATGAAGTCGGCGAGGACGGACTCGCCGCCCTCCGCCCCGTCGCCGGTGAGCGCGGCGTCCAGGGACGAGGAGTTGTAGCCGTTCGAGGCGATCTGGCCCTCGATGACCTGACTCTCGGAGATGTTCATGAGCGTCGCGAGTTCGGCGACCGAGGGCTCCCGGTCCAGCCTGCTGGCGAGCTCCTCGCGGGCCTTGGCCAGCTCGACGCGCAACTCCTGGAGCCGGCGCGGTACGTGCACCGCCCAGGTCGTGTCACGGAAGAACCGCTTGATCTCGCCGACGATGTAGGGGAGCGCGAACGACGTGAACTCGACCTCCCTGGACAGCTCGAACCGGTCGATCGCCTTGATCAGGCCGATCATCCCGGTCTGGACGATGTCCTCCATGTCGTCCCCGCGCCCCCGGAACCGCCCGGCGGCGAAGCGGACCAACGACATGTTCATCTCGATCAGCGTGTTGCGCGCGTACTGGAACTCCTGTGTGCCCTCTTCCAGTTCGCTGAGCCGCTGGAAGAACTGGCGGGACAGCTCGCGCGCGTCGCGCGGGGCGACGGCCCGCGGCTCGGCGATTCCCGGCAGCGGTGCGCCACTCGTGCTGGTCCCGGCGGTCCTCTCCCTGACCTGTGCCTTTGACCGGTTCACGGCGGTGTCCATTACCTCTCCCACGAAAGTCTCGGCCCGGCGGCGGTCCGCCGGCCTCGGTTCCTTCGCAGAGCGGGTACCCCGGGTTTGGGATCCCATGCCCAACAACCTTCGGGAAAAAGAAGACTGACCGCGGCTTCACCCAGAGCGGAACGCCGACCTCTTCCCCTGGGGTCGAAGATATCTAGGCTGAAGAGGGTGAGCAGCCAAGCGCCGAACGAAGCCCGAGTCATCCCCCTGCGCCCCGCGCGGCCGGCCGACTCCCCAGCGCCGAGGCGGGCCCCCGGGGCGCCGGTGACCCCGGTCGCCCCCGCGCCGAGAGAGCCGCTGTGGCGCGACCTGGTCGGTGACGTCCTGCGGCGCGAGCGCCTCGCCCAGGAGCGCACGCTCAAGGACGTGGCCGACGCGGCCCGGATCTCCATGCCCTACCTGTCCGAGGTGGAGCGCGGCCGCAAGGAGGCCTCCTCGGAGGTCCTCGCGGCCGCCGCCCACGCCCTGGGCCTCGGCCTCGGCGACCTGCTGTCGCTGGCGCACGGCGAGCTCACCCGGATCGAGAGCCGCCGGCAGCACAGGAGCCGCGGCGCGGCCGGCTCGTCGTACGACGGACTGTGCCTGGTCGCCTGAGACCGCCCGTGGGCCGGCGCCTCAGACGCGCGCCAGGCGCCGGCTCACCACCTCGTCCGCCAGTCCGTACGCCACTGCCTCCTGTGCGGTGAACACCTTGTCGCGGTCCATGTCCGCGCGCAGGGTCGCGATGTCGTGGTGGGTGTGCCGGGACAGCACCTCCTCGACCTGCGAGCGGATCCGCACCATCTCCTTGGCCTGGAGGGCCAGATCGGAGACCGTTCCCTGCCGGCCGCCGCTGGCGGGCTGACCGAGCAGCACGCGCGCGTGCTCCAGCACGAACCGTCGCCCCGGATCCCCGCCGGCCAGCAGGACGGCCGCCGTGGACGCGGCCTGCCCCACGCAGAACGTCGAGATCGGCACCTGGACGTAGGTCATCGTGTCGTAGATCGCCATCAGCGAAGTGAACGAGCCGCCCGGCGAGTTGAGGTAGATCGCGATCTCGTTGTCCGGGGCCGCCGACTCCAGATGGAGGAGTTGCGCGATCACGACGTTGGCGACGCCGTCGTCGATCTCGGTGCCGAGGAAGATGATCCGCTCGGACAGCAGCTTGCTGAACACGTCGTAGGAGCGCTCGCCCTGCGGGGTCCGCTCGACGACGTTCGGAATCGTGTAGGTCCCCATGTCACAGCCCCATCCGTCGTCGTGCGGCGGCCGGGCGGATGTCGGCGAGCGACTCCAGGACCCGGTCCACCATGCCGTACTCCTTGGCCTCCTCGGCCGTGAACCAGCGGTCGCGGTCGCCGTCCCGCGAGATCGTCTCCGGGCTCTGGCCGGTGTGCTCCGCGGTGATCCGCTCGATGGTCTTCTTGGTGAAGTCCAGGTTGTCCGCCTGGATCTCGATGTCCGCGGTGGTGCCCCCGATGCCCGCCGACGGCTGGTGCATCATGATCCGCGCGTGCGGCAGGGAGTAGCGCTTGCCGGCCGCGCCGACGCTGAGCAGGAACTGCCCCATGCTCGCCGCGAACCCCATCGCGAGCGTCGACACGTCGTTCGGGATCAGCCGCATGGTGTCGTAGATGGCGAGCCCCGCGTGCACCGAACCGCCCGGGCTGTTGATGAACAGCCCGATGTCGGTCCGCGGGTCCTCCGCCGACAGCAGGAGCAGCTGGGCGCAGATCCGGTTGGCGGAGGTCTCGTTGACCTCGGTCCCAAGGAACACGATCCGCTGACCGAGGAGTTGGGAGGCGAGATGGTCGTCGAAACGGGTGGGCGGGGAGTCGCCCTCCTCGGCCCGGGGCGCGGTGAGTGAAGTCATCGGTTCTCCTGGGTTCTTCCGTCGAGGCGGTGTTGCCGTCGACTCCACTCTTGGCCCAGGTCGGCGTGCCGAAGCGGATTCTCTGCCGGTGGCAGATTCGCCACCGGCAGAGCGTGTCCTCAGTCCTTCTCGCGCAGCTGTCGGAAGAACGCCCGCACATCGCCGACCAGCAGGTCGGGCTCCTCCATCGCGGGGAAGTGGCCGCCCCGGTCGAACTCCGTCCAGCGGACCAAGTTCTCGGTCCGCTCCGCCTTGTGGCGCAGGGGGAGTTGGGGTTCGGCCGGGAAGACGGCGAGGGCGGTCGGGGCGGTGGACGGCTCGGTGGGGAGGGCTGCGCGGCCGGTGGCGTGGGCCCGCTCGTAGTAGATGCGGGCCGCCGAACCGGCCGTGCCGGTCAGCCAGTACAGCATCACGTTGGTGAGCATCCGGTCCCGGTCGACGGCCTCCTCGGGCAGCAGGTCCGAGTCCGTCCACTCCTGGAACTTCTCGACGATCCAGGCGAGTTGGCCGACCGGCGAGTCGGTGAGCGCGTACGCGAGGGTCTGCGGCCGGGTGGACTGCAGAATGGCGTACCCGGTGCCCTCGCGCGACCACTCGCTCCACCGGCGCCACGACAGCAGCGCCCGCTCCTGCTCCTCCGTGTCGAGGGCGTCCAGCTCGTCGAGGGTCGGTTCGCTGGACTGCTGCCCGCCCGGCAGGAGATTGAGGTGCACGCCGATCACGCGGTCGGGGTGGGCCCGGCCCAGTTCGCGGGAGATCGCGGCGCCCCAGTCGCCGCCCTGCGCGCCGAACCGCTCGTAGCCGAGGCGCCGCATCAGTTCGGCCCACGCGTCGGCGATCCGCCCGGCCTCCCAGCCGGTGTCGGCCGGGGGTCCGGAGAGCCCGAAGCCGGGGATGCTCGGCACCACGACGTGGAAGGCGTCGGCCGGGTCGCCGCCGTGCGCGACCGGGTCGGTGAGCGGTCCGACGATGTCCAGGAACTCCACGATCGAGCCTGGCCAGCCGTGGGTGATGATCAGCGGGGTGGCGTCCGGCTCGGGCGAGCGGACATGGGCGAAGTGCACGTTCGAGCCGTCGATCGTGGTCGTGAACTGCGGCCACTCGTTGAGCAGCGCCTCCGCCGCCCGCCAGTCGTAGGTGTGCCGCCAGTGCCGGACGAGTTCGCGCAGGTAGTCCGCCGGCACGCCGTAGGCCCAGCCGGTGCCGGGCAGCTCGTCCGGCATGCGGGTGCGGTCGAGACGGTCGTGGAGATCGTCGAGGTCGCGCTGCGGGATGTCGATGCGGAAGGGGCGGATGCTCTCGGCAGGCGAAGACGTCATGGTGGGGAGCCTAGTTCGGGGCGGAGGCGCGGCCATCCGGATTACCTGTCGCCGCGGCCATCCGGATTACCTGGCGCCGGACCGATGAGTTCGGGGGCGCGGACCGGTCGATACAGATGACGACGCTCGCCACAGCGCCCGCGTCCCGCGGACCGCGCTCCATCCACCCCGCTCCACCGCCCAGGAGGTACACATGACCACCGACGGATTCACCACGTGTCTCTGGTTCGACGGCCAGGCCGAGGAGGCCGCGCACTACTACGTCTCGGTCTTCAAGAACTCCAGCGTCGGCAAGGTGGCTCGCTACACCGAGGGCGCCATGCAGCCGGCCGGCACGGTGCTGACCGTGGAGTTCACGGCCAACGGCCACAAGTTCCTCGCGCTCAACGGCGGCCCCCAGTTCAAGTTCACCGAGGCGGTGTCCTTCATGATCTTCTGCGCGGACCAGGAGGAGGTCGACTACTACTGGACCAAGCTCATCGAAGGTGGCGGCGAGCCCGGCCCCTGCGGCTGGCTCAAGGACCGCTACGGCCTGTCCTGGCAGGTCGTGCCGGACGGCCTCGACGCCATGATCAGCGACCCGGACACGGAGAAGGCGACGCGCGCGATGGGCGCCATGATGAAGATGGGCAAGCTCGACATCGCGGCCCTGGAGAAGGCGTTCGCGGGCGAGTAGCCCTCTCGGTGGCGGGGCGCACGTGGCCCTAGCGCTCGGTGGCCTCCGGCGGCCGGCCCGATCCGTCCGCGGCGAGGACGGCCCGGCCGCCGGCCGCCAGCAGAGCGAGCACGGCGAGGACCGCCAGCAGGACCAGGGCGAGGAGTACGACGGTCAGCAACGTCGGGTCGTTCCACAGGGCGAAGACCAGGGCCACCAGAAGCAGCGCGCCGAGCGTGATCCAACGGCGGTGCGCCTGGGCCAGCGTTCCCGCGCGTCCGGCGTGGATCTGATGGCCGTACGCCCAGGTCGCCGCCGAGTCCGCCGTGCGCTCGGACCTCCTGCGGACGGCGACCGGCAGCCGGCCGGGGCCGATCAGATACGCGCCCAGCGCGATCACCACACCCAGGACGACGGCCGTGCGCAGGCTGACCTTCAGGAAGCGGAGCAGGGTGTCGAAGATCTCCGCGGCGGCCGCCCGTGACTGGATCTGCGCCGGGAGATGGTCGAGGTAGTACCGGCGCGCCACGACGAGGGCGATCCCCACGAGCAGTGCCGCGAAGGCCGCGCCCAGCGCGGTACGGACCAGCGCGCGCCGACGTTCGCGCGCCAGCAGCACACCCGACGCGCCGAGCACCACCAGCAGGACGGGCAGCCAGTTGCCGACCACGTCCAGCAGCCGTGCGCCGCCGCGGATCCGGTCCAGCTGGTCGGACCGCAGGAGCACCAACTCCTTCTCCACCTGCGGGATCTTGTCCGCCGGTGTCAGGCCCTCGGCCACCAGCTCCTTCTTCACCTGGTCGACGGCCGCCCCGACGTCCAGCGTGACCGTGCCCTCGTCGACGCCCACCGCGCCCCGGCCCTCGCCGGTGAGGGCGTGCACCACGGCGTCGTGGGCGGTCCGGTTGGCGGACGTCCACACCTTCGCGAAGGCGCCGCTGCGCACGACCCGCGTCACCACCTTCCTCACCGCCTCGTGCACGGCGTCGTCCACCTGCGGACCCAGCATCCGTACGGCGGCCGCGGCCCGGTGCGGCAGCCCCTGCGACTCCAGCCAGGCGGAGATGTCCCCGACGGTCTGAGTGCCGTCCACACGCACGGCCACGGCGTCGGTGATCCGGCGCACGGCCGCGTCCCGTACGCCGGGGCGGGTCGCCAGCGGGGACACGGTCGCCACGTACCGGTCGGTGTCGAGGGCGATGTCGTGCACCCAGGTGGCCAGCAGGGCGACCGGGACCAGGACGCAGGTCAGCACAAGGAGGATCGCGGAAGCGGTGGCGCGGGCGATCCGGCCGGGCCGAGCGGCCAGGGACGGACGCGCTTCACGCGCGGACGGACGGGACCCGTGCGAGCCGGGATCCTGCGGGGCGCTCATGGTGCCTCCCGGTTCCGTCCGGCCGTCCGCTGCCCCCATTCCCGCCGGAGCTCAGGACGTCGGCACGCCGGGAGGGGCCGTACGGGCGAAACGCGGAGGCCGCTGCACCACCGCGGCCACCTCCGCCGCCACCTCCGCGGTCACCTGCCGGGAGTTCGGCGCTACGACACGTCCTCGCCGATCACCCGCGTGATCTCCCGGCCGATCCGCAGGATGCCGGGGGAGCGGACCGGGCACGGCTTCGGCGTGGACGTGGTCGGGGCCATACAGAAATGGAGATAGTCCTTGCCGAAGTGCAGGGCCGTGCGGTCGTCGCCGGGATCGGTGCAGTAGGCGGGGTGTTCGTGCTCGTAGGCCGTGCACGGCAGGTACTGGGTCCACGTGTAGCGGGCCCCGGCCGGACTCACCGTGGCGCCCGCGTCGGCGACGAGGTCGTCCGAGGCGGCGGCCTGCTTCTCGTAGAGGGAGTTCACCCGTCGGACGCGGTCAGGCGTGATGGGGTCGGGGCCCTGGAGCACCCAGACGATCTTCGGGCGCCGTGCCCCGCCCGCGTCGGCGATCTGCTCCGTGAGCCTGCGCATGTCTGCCTGGTAGCGCGCGAAGTACGTCTTAGGGGAGGCGTCGTAGGTGATCCCGTCCATGCACCAGGTGTAGGCCCAGGCGTTGCCCCAGAACTGCAGCACCACATAGTCCGGATGCCGCGCGCGGACCAGTGCCGCGGCCTTGGCGGAGTCGGGGACGAGCGACTTCTCGCCGGTGCCCTCCAGGTAGTCGCACGGCGTGGTCCCCGAGTACGGGGCGCTCGTGTACGTCGCTCCCAGATCCCGGCGGAGTTCCTCGCCGAGCACGTTCTGGGCCTCCATGGCGAGCGAGTCGCCGAGGTAGAGGACCCGGGGTGCCACGGCGGGACGGGCGCGCGGCGAGGTGGAGGGGGAGCCGGGTGCCTGCTGCGGCTGGTGCGTGGTCGCGGCGGGCGCACTCGGCAAGGTGGGGGTCGGCGGCGCCTCCTCCGGTCCGGACGCGGGGTCCCCGCACGCGCCGAGCAGCAGCACTGCGGACAGCAGCGCCCCCACGATCCACGGCTTCCGCATGCACCAACTCCCGCCCCGGAGCCCGAAATCGGCTCACCAGGCAAGCACAGCGGGGCACAAGGGGGAAGACGTACGGCAGTTGTGGAGGTTCAGGGGCTGTCGATCGGATCAGCCGCTGGCCGAGACGCTCCGGTCACTCGCCCAGGTGCTCCAGGAGATCCAACAGGTCCGTCAGGGGCAGCGGCTTGGTCAGGTGGGCGTCGAAGCCCGCCGCCCGGGACAGTGCACGGTCGGTGCCCTGGCTGAAGCCGGACACCGCGATCAGACGGAGGCCGGTGCCGTCCGGTCGGGACCGCAGCGCGCGGGCGATCGCGTAGCCGTCCATGTCCGGCAGCCCCAGGTCGCACAGGACGACGTCGAAGGGGCGTGACGTCGTGGCGGAGAGGGCGTCGGCGCCCGTGTGCACCGCCTCTACCTGGTGGCCCTGCCGTTCCAGCAGGGTGGGGTAGGTGGCGGCCAGGTCGGTGTTGTCCTCGACGATCAGGATCGACAGGGCGCGCGGGGCGGCACGCAGGGGCGCCGGGCGGGGAGGGTGCGGGGCCGTGGAGTCGGTGGTCGGGAGGAGGGCCGTGAACGTGGCGCCCTTGCCGGGGCCTTCACTGTGCGCGGTGATCTCGCCGCCGTGCAGCTCCAGCACCGTCCGCACGACCGCGAGCCCGAGCCCCAGGCCCTCCGGGGTGTCGGGACCGGCCGGGGCCGCCCGCATGAACACCCCGAACAGCTCCTCCGCCTGGTCGGGTTCGAACCCGATGCCGTCGTCCCGCACGGTCAGCCGGGCCCGGCCGTCCCGGGCGGTCAGACCGACCTCGGTGTGCCCGCCGGGGCGGGTGTACTTGAGCGCGTTCGACAGCAGGTTCGTCAGGACCTGGGCCAGCCGCAGCCGGTCGCCGTCCACGACCACCGGGTCGGGCGGCAGGACGGCGCCGAGCGTGCGGCCCTCGTGCTCGAACAGACCGCGGATGTCGGCGCAGGCCCCGTCGACGACCGAGCGCAGGTCGACCGGCTCGCGCACCAGCTCAAGGCGCCCCGTCACCGCCCGCGTGCCGTCCAGCAGGTCGTTGCTCATCCGGGCCAGCGTGCCCAACTGCCGTTCCAGGACGGACAGCGCCGGATGGCCGTCCGGGATGTCGAGGGCCAGCAGCTCGGTCGCCGCGGACGCGGCCGCCAGGGGGTTGCGCAGTTCGTGCGAGAGCGTGGCGATGAACCGGTCCTTGGCCCGCTGCTCCTCCCGCAACCGCCGTCCCGCCGCGTCCAGTTCGGCATTGGCCCGGCTCAACTGCTCGTTCACCTCGCGGATCTCCCGCGCCCGCACGAAGAGGTCGATCTCCATGCCCTCGGCCCGCATCTGCGCGTCGGCGACCGCCCGCCGCTGCTCGCGCCCCACCCGGCGCAGATGCACGAACTCCGTGACGTCCTCGACCCGGTGGATGATGAAGACGACCCGCCCCTCGGCGTCGACGACCGGGGAGTTGACGGGACTCCAGTACCGCTCGGCGAAGACACCCTCCTCACTCGTCGGGATGTCGTAGCGCTGGAGTGACATCGTGTCCGTACGTCCGCTCGCCCGAACCGTCTCCAATGACCGCCGCAGATTGGCGACCCCGTCCGCCGACGGGTCCTCGGGGTTGTCGGGGAACACGTCGAAGATCGGTCTGCCGACGATGGTCCGCTCGGTGCGGGTGGCGGTCAGATAGGCGCGGTTGACCTCGACGATGGTGAAGTCGGGGTCCAGGATCAGCAGTGGGGACAGGGTCGCGTCGAACAGGAGCCGGAAGTCCGGGACATCGGGCACGGTCGGACCTCCGAGGGCCGGTGGGAGGGGCTCAGGGGTCGAGGCGGTAGCCGTAGCCCCGGACGGTGGTGATGCGGGGGGCCGGCGGGGGCAGGTCCGCGAGCTTGCCGCGCAGCCGGTACACGTGCTCGACCACCGTCGCCGGCTGCTGCCAGGACGAACCCCAGATCCGCTCCAGTACCTGCGCGGCCGAGAACACCCGGCCGGGCGCCGCCGCGAGCATCTCCAGCAGCGCGTACTCCTTGGGGCGCAGGACGAGGTGGACGTCCCCGCCCGACGCCTGCCGGGCCGCCGTGTCGACGCGCAGCGAGCCGACCTGGAGCACCGTCGCCGTGTCCGGCGGCTGGGACCGGCGCAGCACGGCGTGGATACGGGCCACCAACTCCCGCTGCGAGAACGGCTTGACCAGGTAGTCGTCGGCGCCGATCTCCAGGCCGGCAACCCGGTCGGCCTCCGCCGCGCGCCCCGAGACGACGATGACCGGAAGGCGGCTCGTGGACCGCAGCGCGCGCAGCAGCTCGAGCCCGCTGCCGTCCGGGAGTCCCAGGTCGAGGACGGCCAGATCGACACCGCCCTCGTACAGGACGGACTTTCCGGCGCGCGCGTCCATGGCCCAGGTGACGATGAAGCCGGCCCGTTCCAGATAGGAACGGCACATCAGTGCGAAGTCGGGCTCGTCCTCGATCAGCGCGAGGTGCGGACGCATTCCGCATCACCCGGCCCATCTGCCGCCCGCTCGTTGTGTCGCTGATGAGCGGCCGTTGATGCCCCGACCATGTGGCGAAGGTAGAACAGGAATCGCCCACGGTTCAAGGGGGAGCCGACCGGGGGGAGTCCCGGCGCGGGCCGGTGCGGGGCGGGGATGGAGCAACCCCCGCGCCGGCCCGTGTCGGGGCACGCGGGGTACGCAGGGAACGGGGACAGAGGCACGTGCACAGGAACATTCTGGAACCCGTCAGCAGGGTCTGCTGGCCACCGCCCGGCGACGAAGGCGTCCTTCCTGCCGCCGACGGACTGCTTCTCGCCGAACTGCACGGCGACATCGACCTTGCCAACACGGTGGAGCTGCAGGGCTGGCTGGACTCCGTCGTGGCGCTGCGCGCACCGGCGTACATCGTCGATCTGCGGCCCGTGACCTTCGTGGACTCCACGGGCCTGAACCTGCTGCTGCGCCTGCGCCGCCGCGTCCTGGCCGGCGGCGGCGCGTTCGCCCTGCTGTGCCGCGAGCGCACTCTGCGGCTGCTGCACGCCCACGGCTCACTGGAGCTGTTCGATCCGGCGACCACCTTCCCGCAAGCGGTGTCCAGGGTCACCGGAACGAGTTAACGCCCCAGGGGTTGACCGGTGTTCAGACCCGGTCGGCCACGATCAGCAGATATTGGAAGCTGCCGTTCTGGTACGCGCTCAGGAACGTTTCCTCGATGCCCGTGACCAGGTGGCCGGCCTCCTTGCGCAACTCCCAGTAGGGGATGGTGTCCGCGGTGAGGTCCTGCACATGGACCGGGACGAGGCGGTTGCGGGCCATCGCCCGGAAGTACTCCGAGCGCGGGTGGATGTCGCAGATGTAATGCGCGTTGATGAGGGACACCTCGCGCGAGGCCCGCCCATAGGTGTCGTTGTAGCAGCCGGTGACGACGACGTACCGGCCGCCGCGGCGCAGCAGCCGGGCGTGCTCGGCGAACAGCAGCTCCAACTCCACGTACATCGTCGACTCGTTGTTCCAGGAGGCCGCGTACGCGCCGGTCGGGAAGCCGGTGTCGAGCATGTTGCGGTGGTGGTAGCGGACCTTGTCGTCGATGTCCCGCCGGTGCGCCTGCTCGTTGGCGAACGCGGCCTGCTTCGCGGAGATCGTCACGCCGTCGGCGTGGCAGCCGTAGCGCAGGTTCGCCACGACGCTGCCGCCGCCGCGCCCGCAGCCGGCGTCGAAGACGCGGTCCGCGGGGGTGAGCGGGCCCAGGTGCGAGGCGAGCAACTCGGCCTGGGCGTGCTCGAGCCGGTGCAGTTCGGCGGTGATCCGCTCCCGCCGCAAGGCGTCGTCCGGCTCTTCGAGCACCGACCGGTCGGCCGGCCCGACGCCGTAGTGATGGTGGTAGAGGTCGTCGATCCGGCCGAGTTCCAGGTTGACCGGGTTCTCCTCGGCGTTCCAGTAGTCCGCGACACGGGTCTGGTACGTGGACTGGGTCGGCACCGGAGCGTTCCGGGTACCGGCGGCGGCGATGGTCAACGGTGACTCCTCTTTGTCCTGCTGATGGTTCATCGGAGCTGCGCCTACCAGTAGTTGGGAAGGTGATAGCGGTGGGTGTTGGTGGCGTGCCACTCGTGGTTGCCGGCCACCCAGTCGGACAGGCCCTGGGCGTAGCGCTCCACGAGCGGGGAGACGGCGGCCAGGACCGCGGACTCCTCCTCGAACGCGGCCATGATCTCGTTGTGGATCTCGACGGCCCTGAGGTAGGCCGCCTTCAGCCCGCACCGCTCGTTGGCGGCGATGACCTGCGGGAGGTTGAGGTGGGTGGGATCGCCGGCCAGCTCCTTGGTGAAGGAGTACAGGTCGTTCACGATCGTCGTGGCGTTGCACGCGAGCGCCGTGATCCGCTGGATCTCGGGACGGGCGTAGACGGGCTCCGGCAGCTCGTAGCCGTCGACCGCGTCGACGATCGACAGACAGGGCCGGAAGTTGTTGAACTGCCGCATCACCAGGTACTCCCACACCTGGGGCACGAACCGGGTCTCCGCCCAGGCGGCCTCGGCGAGATAGCCCAGGTGCAGGCGGGCGATGTCGTGCACGAAGCGGTCCGTCTGGCTGGGCGTGGCGAAACCGGCGTAGTCCTTGACGGCCCAGTGGTACGAGCGCAGCGGTCCGTCGGCCTGCATGCCCGCACGCCACTGCGCCTCCAGCGCGGGCGTCCCGTGGTAGGGGTCGATCGCCGACTGGGCCAGGATCAGCGGGCCGCCGAGCCCGCGCCGTGACGCTCCGCGGCCCTCATCCTCCTCGCAGTAGCAGCTGTCGACGAGGTTCTCGGCGAGCAACAACTCCCCGGCCACGGTGAGCCGTTCCAGATCGAGCGCCCCCGGATGCTGGAGCACCACGGCCCGGCCGAACTGGAACCCCGAGAAGTCCCCCTTCCAGGCGGCCGGGAACAGGTCGAGGCCACGGGCCCAGGCCTCAAGGCGCCGGTCGACCTCGGCGACCTTCTCCGGATCGGCGGGGACGGCGGGCCGGTACCTGAGTCCCGGAACCGCGCCGGTACGCCGGGAGGTGACGCTGCGGGCGAGGTTCGGCGGGCCGGGCAGGGACGATGTGGACGTGGGCGTGCTCATTCCGTACTCCACCGGGGTCAGTCGGCCGTCCGGCCGATCTGGACGTTCTCCAGGATCCCGGCCGCGTCGGGCACGAGGATGGCCATCGAGTAGTAGGCGGTGACCAGGTAGCTGATGATCGCGGCGGTGTCGATGCCCATGAACCGCACGTTCAGGCCGGGTTGGAACTCCTCGGGGATGCCGGTCTGGTAGAGCCCGACGACCCCCTGGTCGGCCTCGCCGGTGCGCAGCGCGATGATGCTGCTGGTGTGCTGCCGGCTGACCGGGATCTTGTTGCAGGGGAAGATCGGCACCCCGCGCCAGGCGGGGACCTCGTGGCCGTCGACGTTCGCCGTGCCCGGGACCAGACCGCGCCGGTTGCACTGCCGGAAGAAGGCCGAGATCGCCTTCGGATGCGCCAGGAACACCTTGGTCTTACGGCGCATGGCGAGCAGTTCGTCCATGTCGTCCGGCGTCGGCGGACCGGTGAAGGTGCTCACGCGCTGGCCGTAGTCGACGTTGTGCAGCAGTCCGAACTCCCGGTTGTTGACCAGCTCCCACTCCTGACGCTCGCGGATCTCCTCGACGGTCAGGCGCAGTTGCTGCTCGGTCTGGTCCATCGGGTCGTTGTAGAGGTCGGCGACGCGGGTGTGGACCCGCAACACGGTCTGGGTGAGCGAGAGTTCGTACTCGCGCGGGGCGAGGTCGTAGTTGACGAAGCCGCCGGTGATCGTCGGCTCGCCCACATGGCCGGCCTGCACCGGCACATCGGCCTCGCCCTTGCGGTTCATCGGCAGCCGCTGCGACTCGGCGTACGCCTCCAGGTGCTCGGCGAGCGACGACACCCGGTCGGTGAATTCCCGGACCACGTCCCAGGGGAGCACCAGCAGCACGCCCGAGGTCTCCGCCCGCACCGAGCTGAGCCACAGCGGATCGGACTGCCCGATGGCTTCGTCGCCCATCTGGTCGCCGTCGGAGACCACTCCGAGGATCTCCTCCTCGCCGTACTTGCCCGCCGTGTACCGGGTGAAGCGGCCGTGCACGATCAGATAGGTCTCCGTGACCGGCTGCCCGGCCTCGAACACGACCTGCCCTGCCCGCACTTCGCGCACCCGGAACCGGGTGGAGATCTCCCGCAGGACATCGATGTCCTGATAGCCGCGCAGCACGGGCAGTTCGGTGAGCGTCTCGGGGATGACCTTGATGTCGTCGGCGCCGTTCTGCTCGAAGTGCACCCGGCCGCGCCCGATCCGCAGCTGGAGGCGCCGGTTGACCCGGTAGGTGCCGCCCTTGATGTCCACCCACGGCAGGGACTTGAGCAGCCATCGCGAACTGATGGCCTGCATCTGGGGTTCGGACTTGGTGGTCGTGGCGAGCTGGCGCGCCGCCCGCGTACTGAGACTGGTGAGTTCGGCCGCCGCGTCTGCGGGGGCGGGTTCGTCGGTGGCGGGGTCGGTGACGCTTTCGGGGGCGGACACATTCCCTCCCTGAGGGTGTACAGGGGTGAGCGGAGTGGTCGGAGGTGAAGGCGGCGAAGCGGTGGCTGACAGGTACGCACCGCCTGTACAAGGCAACAGGGGCAGGGAGGGTCCCGGTACAGCGCGAAGGGGGCGGTTTCGCCTCCCCGAGGCGCAAACTCCGGGATGGGGGCAGGCAGTTGGAAGCGCCGCGCTCGCGCGCCGGTGACGTGCCACCCGGGCGCTCAGAACAGGTCGTTCACCAGTACGGCGGCACCGTCGAAACGGCCCGCTTTGAGGTCGTTCAGCGCCTTGTCGGCCCGCGAGAGCGGGTACGTGTGCGTGGTGGCGCGTACGCGGTGCCGGGCCGCGCTCTCCAGGAACTTCCTCGCGTCCGCACGGGTGTTGGCGGTGACGCTGCGCACCTGCTTCTCGTAGAACAGCTCGGTCTCGTAGCGCAGTGGCGGTGTGTCGCTGAGGTGGATGCCGGCGATGGCCAGGACCCCGCCGCGGTCGAGGGCGCGCAGGGCGACCGGGACCAGGTCGCCGACCGGGGCGAACAGGATCGCGCTGTCCAGCGGCTCCGGCGGGCTCGCGTACGCGTCCTGCGCGGAGGCGGCGCCCAGGTCGAGCGCCAGTTGCCGGGCGGCTGCGCCGCGGGTCATGACGTGCACGCGGGCGCCCTCGGCGAGTGCCACCTGCGCGCACAGGTGGGCGCTGCCGCCGAAGCCGTACAGGCCCAGGCGCCCGCCCGGCAGCAGGGCCGCTCGCCGCAGCGCGCGGTAGCCGATGATGCCGGCGCACAGAAGCGGGGCGAGGGCCACGTCGTCGACCCCGTCCGGGAGCCGGTGGGCGAAGGCGGCGGGCACGGTCGTGTACTGCGCGTAACCGCCGTCCGCGTCCCAGCCGGTGTACCGCGAGGCCGGGCACAGGTTCTCGGCACCGCGCGCGCAGTACCCGCAGGTCCCGTCGGTGCGGCGCAGCCAGGCCACGCCCACCCGGTCGCCCACGGCGAAACCGTCGGCTCCCGACCCGAGCCCGGCGACCACGCCGACCACCTCGTGCCCGGGCGTCACCCCCGGCCGGTGCACCGGCAGATCGCCCTCGGTGACGTGCAGATCGGTCCGGCACACCCCGCACGCGCGCACGTGCACCAGCAACTCGTCGTCACCGGGCACCGGAACCGGCTTCTCGACGAGCCGCAGCGCCCCCTCCTCGACCGGCCCCGGCTCGACCACCGACCACGCGCGCATCGTCCCGTCCGCCATTCCGCACCCCGTCCGTCGCGTCGAAGGGCCACCCGTCCAGTCTGGGACGGACCGCCCGGTTCGGCGCGCGCTAGGCCGGACGGATGACTAGCGTGAGGAAACGGACCAACCACCGATTCGGGAGAGGGCCGCGATCATGGCCGTACAACCTGAGGGAACCCCCTGTTGGACCGATGCGATGTTCGGTGACGTCGAGGGCGCCAAGAGCTTCTACGGCGATGTGCTCGGCTGGACCTTCGGCGAGTCCTCGTCGGAGTACGGCAACTACACGCAGGCCTACGCGAACGGCAACGCGGTCGCCGCGGTCGTCCCGCCGATGCCCGGCCAGGAGGGCCAGTCGCAGTGGTGCCTCTACCTCGCCTCCCCTGACGCGTCCGCGACCGCCGGCCGGATCCGGGAGAACGGCGGCGAGGTCCTGATGGAGCCCATGCAGGTCGGCGAGTTCGGCACCATGTGCCTGGCCCGCGACCCCAGCGGTGTCGTCTTCGGCATCTGGCAGGCCGGCATCCACGAGGGCTTCGAGGCGCCGCCCGAACAGACCGGCGCGTACTGCTGGGCCGAGGTCTTCACCCGCGAGCCCGAGAAGTCCGACGCGTTCTTCCCCGCCGTCTTCGGTTACACGGCCAAGCAGGTGCAGGACGACAACGTCGACTTCCGCATGTTCGACCTCGGTGAGAACACGGTCCTGGGCCGGATGCGGATGACGGACGAATTCCCGCCCGACGTGCAGCCGTACATCAACGTCTACTTCAGCGTGGACAACTGCGACGACGCCGTCGCCAAGGCCGCCAAGCTCGGTGGCATTCTCCGATTCGGGCCCATGGACAGCCCGTTCGGCCGGTTCGCCGCGCTCAGCGACCCGCAGGGCGCGAACTTCTCGGTGATCGACGTGACGACGACGGCGGGGGAGATGCCGCAGAGCGTGGACGTCTCGTAGGCCCGGCGGAACGCCCCTCGCGGCCATGGCATGATCGGGCGCATGGGTGAACGTGTGGTGGCCGCGTGCGACGGCGCTTCGAAGGGAAATCCGGGTCCTGCGGCCTGGGCCTGGGTCGTCGCGGACGAGACGGAGACCGTGACCCGCTGGGAGGCGGGGCCGCTCGGCAGGGCCACCAACAACGTCGCGGAACTCACCGCGCTGGAACGCCTGTTGACGTCGACCGACCCGGACGTACCCCTTGAGGTGCGGATGGACTCGCAGTACGCCATGAAGGCGGTCACCACCTGGCTGCCCGGCTGGAAGCGCAACGGCTGGAAGACCTCGGGCGGCAAGCCCGTCGCCAACCAGGAGCTGGTCGTCCGCATCGACGAACTCCTCGACGGCCGCACGGTCGACTTCCGCTACGTCCCCGCCCACCAGGTCGACGGCGACCCGCTCAACGACTTCGCCGACCGCGCCGCCAGCCAGGCCGCCGTCGTCCAGGAACCCGCGAGCAGCGACCTCGGCTCGCCCGCGCCGCCGCCCTCCCCGGACACCCCGAAGTCCAAGGGTGCGCCGCGCCGCAAGTCCGCGGCGGCGGGGTCGCCCGGGGGCGCCCCGCGCACCATCAAGGCCAAGTTCCCCGGCCGCTGCGCCTGTGGCCGCGCCTACGCCGCCGGCGAGCCCATCAGCAAGAACGGGCAGAGCTGGGGCCACCCGGAGTGCGCCACGGCCGAGGCCTGACAGGTCAACGTCTGAGCCAAACCACCCCGACGGGCTGACGCGTCCCCGAGCGTCCCTGACCCGTACCCACCTCCTGCTACTCTGCGTTGCCAATTGACCGCATTGGGTAGCTCATAGGGGTGCGTGTGAAGGTCGCCTGTGTCGGCGGCGGGCCCGCCGGCCTGTATCTCTCGATCCTGCTGAAGAAGCAGGACCCGTCCCACGACATCACCGTGTACGAGCGCGATCCCGAGGGCTCGACCTACGGCTGGGGCGTCACCTACTGGCGCGGACTGTTCGACAAACTGCACGAGCTCGACCCCGAGTCGGCACGCGCGCTCTCCGAGCACTCCGTCACCTGGAACGAGGGCACCGCCCGAGTCCGCGACCTGACGACCCGGCAGCCCGGCGACGACGGCTTCGGTATCGGCCGGCACCGGCTGCTGGAGATCCTCGCCGCCAGGGCCCGCTCGCTGGGCGTGCGGCTGGAGTTCGAGCACGAGATCACCGAGGGGAACCTGCCCGCCGCCGACCTGGTCGTCGCGGGCGACGGCGTCAACAGCGCACTGCGCACCCGGCACGCCGACCACTTCGGCGCCGAGCTGCGGCCCGGCCGCAACCACTACATCTGGCTCGGTACCAGCAAGGTCTTCGACTCCTTCACCTTCGCCTTCGTGGAGACCGACCACGGCTGGATCTGGTGCTACGGCTACGCCTTCAGCCCCGAGCGCAGCACCTGCGTCGTCGAGTGCGCCCCCGAGACCTGGACCGGGCTCGGCCTCGACACCGCGAACGAGGCCGACGGACTGGCCCTCCTGGAGAAGCTCTTCTCCGACGTCCTGGACGGTCACGCCCTGATCGGCCGCTCCACCGGCGACGGCAGCGCCCAGTGGCTCACCTTCCGCACCCTCACCAACCGCACCTGGCACCGCGACAACCTCGTCCTCGTCGGCGACGCCGCCCACACCACGCACTACTCGATCGGCGCCGGCACCACGCTCGCCCTGGAGGACGCCATCGCGCTGGCGGACGCGCTGCGCGAGCACCCCGAACTGCCCGACGCCCTCGCCCACTACGAGCGGGAACGCAAGGCGGCCCTCCTGTCCATCCAGAGCGCGGCCCGCTACAGCGCCCAGTGGTACGAGAACCTGCCGCGCTACATGCATCTGCCGCCGGAGCGGATGTTCGCCCTGCTCGGCCAGCGCCACTCGCCACTGCTGCCCTATGTCCCGCCCCAGCTCTACTACCGGATGGACCGGGCGGCCGGGCGACTGGAGGCGCTGCGCAGGTTCAAGCGCTGGCTCGGACCGAAGCTCGCCCGCACGGTGCACGCGCGGGCGCTGGCCTCCCGCAAGTAGGCCCGGCGCCTGTTCCACAGTGGACCCCGCACCGGCCCCACCTTGGGTGAATGGCAATTCACCAGCTATGGTGAATTGCCATTCACCCTTTCTTTTTCGTATGGAGCGCCGATGGACCAGCCCGCACCGATAGCCGAGCCCTCCGCACGGAGGGCCCTGCGGGACCGGCTCACGATCCCGGTGCTGGCGTTCGGCGGCATCCTCATGGCCGTCATGCAGACGGTCGTCGTGCCCCTGCTGCCCGACCTGCCCCGGCTCACCAACTCCTCGGCGGGCGCGGTCTCCTGGCTGGTCACGGCGACCCTGCTGTCCGGCGCGGTCCTCACCCCCGTCCTCGGCCGGGCCGGCGACATGTACGGCAAACGCCGGGTGCTGACCGGAGCCCTCGCCCTGATGACCGTCGGCTCGGTGATGTGCTCCCTGTCGTCCGACATCGTCGTGCTGATCGCGGCCCGCGCTCTCCAGGGCGCCGCCGCCTCCGTGGTGCCGCTGTCGATCAGCATCCTGCGCGACGAACTGCCGCCCGAGCGCCGGGGCTCCGCGGTGGCCCTGATGAGCTCGACCGTCGGCATCGGCGCCGCCCTCGGCCTGCCGCTGGCCGCGCTCGTCGTGCAGTACGCCGACTGGCACACCATGTTCTGGCTGACCAGCGCCCTGGGTGCGCTGGGCGTGGCAGGCGTGTGGTGGGCGGTCAAGGAGTCGCCCGTACGGCAACCGGGCCGCTTCGACACAGTTGGTGCCCTCGGGCTCGCCGCCGGACTGGTGTGCCTCCTGCTCGGGGTGTCCCAGGGCGGGCAGTGGGGGTGGGGGAGTCCTTCGGTGCTGGCCCTGTTCCTCGCCGCCGTGGCCGTCCTCGGTCTGTGGTGGTGGCAGCAGCTGCGTACCGAACTCCCGCTGGTGGACCTGCGGTTGGTCTCCCGGCCGCGCGTGGGTCTGTCGCACGTGGCGGCCCTGCTGACCGGGTTCGCGTTCTACGCCAACTCCCTGGTGACCGCCCAACTGGTGCAGGCGCCGAAGGCCACCGGATACGGACTCGGCCTGTCGATCGTGGCCACGGGCCTGTGCCTGCTGCCCGGCGGCATCACCATGCTGGTGTTCTCACCCGTCTCCGCCCGCATCTCCGCGTCCCGCGGCCCACGGATCACGCTCGCCCTCGGGGCCGCAGTCATCGCCTGCGGTTACGCGGTACGGATCGCCGACAGCCGCGACCTCTGGATGATCATCCTGGGCGCGACGGTCGTCGCCACCGGCACCACCCTCGCCTACTCGGCGCTCCCCACCCTGATCCTGCGGGCGGTCCCGGCCGAGCAGACCGCCTCCGCCAACGGCGTCAACGTCCTGATGCGCACCATCGGCCAGGCCGTCTCCAGCGCGGCCGTCGCCGCCGTACTGGTCCACCACACCAGCCTGGTGGGCGGCGCCCCCGTGCCCACCCTGCACGGCTATCTGCTCGCCTTCGGGATGGCCGGCGCCGTCGCCCTGGCGGCCTGTGCCGCGGCCCTGACCATTCCCGGCGACGAATCGGCGCCCAAGAAGACGAAACGCGCCCAGGACCGCACCCGGAGCAGCCGGGACGAGGCGTTGGAGGGAGCATGAGTGCCGTGAGCACTCCTCCCACCGCGCCCGTTCGCCGGGACGCCGAGGCGACCAAGACGGCCATCCTCAAGGCGGCCCGGCATCTGCTGGCCCGGCACGCCCACGGCGACATCACGCTCAAGGCGGTCGCCGAGCGGGCCGGGGTCAGCGCCCCGCTGATCCTCAAGTACTTCGGCAACAAGGACGCCCTCTTCGCCCGCGTCATGTCCTTCGAGGCCGACGCGGACGTGCTGCTGGACGCACCGCTGGACGAACTCGGCCGGCACATGGTCCGCCACGTGCTCTTCAGCCAGTCCCAGCAGGGCGCCGACCCCCTGCTGCGGATCGTGTTCGCCCCTCTTCAGGGCGAGCAGGGCGACATCCTGCGCGCCAACTTCCGCACCCAGGTGACCGCCCGCCTCACCGCCCGCCTCGACGGCCCCGACGCAGGCCTGCGTGCCGAACTGGCCGTCGCCGCCCTGCTCGGACTCGGCGTGATCTACGGCATCGCCCGCGGCACCGAACTGCGCCGGGCGCCCCTGGAGGACGTGGTGGACCGCTACGCCCCCGCGGTGCAGACGCACCTCACGCCGAGTACGGGAACCCGGCGGTCGTAGCCACGAACCGCTCGGGATCGTCGAGCCACGGGAAGTGACTCGCGCCCGCCTGCACCACGACCTCGGCCTTCGGGAAGAGCCCGGCCAGTTCCCGCACCACGGGCGGCGGGGAGTTCAGATCGACCTCGCCGGCGAGCAGGAGAACGGGCGCGTCGAGGCGGCCCAGCCCGGCCCGGGTGACCTCCGGATCGAAGGCCCCTTCGGCGCCGTAGGCCGCCGCGGCCTCCTGGTTCCTCTGGTCCTCTCCGGCGGCGTGATGTGCCTGCGCGGTCGCGTCCCAACGGCCGTAGAAGAACGGCGATACGGCCGCCCAGTGCCCGGCGGCGGCCCGGCCGGCGCCGATCTCCCCGAGCGCTTCGAAGCCCGTGGCGAACCACGGCTCGTCCCGGCGCAGCAGCGCGGTCTCCCGCCGGACCTCCCCGGAGACCGGGACCCCGACGGCGTACACACTCGGACTGATCAGCATCAGGCTGCGGAGTCGCTCCGGATGGCGGGCGGCGTACAGCAGCGCGAGGTTCGTGCCGCCGGAGTGTCCGAGCAGGTCGAGCCGGTCGAGGCCGAGGTGCTCGCGCAGGGCCTCCACGTCGTCGACCTGACGGTCGCAGCGATACGAGGACGGGTCGTCCGGCGTCGCGGACTCGCCGGTACCGCGGAGGTCCAGCAGGACGAGCCGGCGGTGTGCCGACAGGCCACCGAGGTCGCCGAGGTAGGCGGAGGCCTGCATGGGGCCACCAGGGACGCAGACCAGGGGCGGGCCCTCGCCGGTCAGGTGGTAGGCCAGTTCGGTTCCGTCGGGCGCGGAGAAGGCAGGCATGATCACGACCTTCTCAGCGCCCTTCGGACGACCGCAACTGCTTATCGCGACGGCCACGGACTATCGCGACGGCCACGGCTCGCCGCGCCGGTCGATGAGAGCAGCAGGCCGATCAGCGCAGCAAGCGGTCGAGGAACGCGTTCCCGAAGACGCCGTGCGGATCCAGCCGGTCCAGCACCCCGGCCGCCTGCCCCCACGTGCTCTCGCCGAACGAGGCCGGCACGACCGTGCTCAGCACCTCGTCGTCGCTCCAGACCGCGTCGTCCGTATAGGCCCAGCCCTTCGACCACTCGACCCGGGTGAGCGCGTGCTCCCCGTCGTAGGTGGTGAGGAGGAACTGCTCCAACTCCCGGAGAAATGCCTCCGCATGGGGTGTGCCGGGCAGCGTCAGGACGTCCAGCCAGACGGCCGTGTCCCACTCGGGGTGCCCGTCGCTCGGCCGGAGCGCGGACAGCAACGGGGCCCGGGCGCCGTCGAGTTCGACGTCGGCGGGGTCGTCGAGGCCGGTCACGCGGATCTCGACCGAGCCGTTGACCGGGAAGCGCCCCTGAGCCGCGTACGCGGCGAGACGCTCCCGGTAGAAGGACGTGAACTCTGCGATGACGCGCTGCACTTGGGCCCTGCCGGTGAGGACCGCGTAGCCGTTCGCGGTGACCCTCAGGGTGGTGGGTCTGATGTAGAGCAGCGTGTTCTTCGACGGCCCCCAGATGTCGGCGGACAGCGTCGTCACCAGGCCGAGCGCGGCCACGTCGAACTGCGCGTTGCCGAGCACCGGCGCCAGGTACCAGGCCGCGCCCGACACCATCCGCCCCACCAGGTCCGCCACCAGGGTCGGCACGTTGTCGGAGAAGGGGTAGTTGTACGGCGAGGTCACGCGCCGCGAGGTCAGCGGCCGGGTCGGCGACACGCTCCACACCTTCAGCCATGGCACCTCGGTGAAGGCGAACCAGATCGCCTCCACACGCCCCGACTCGTCGAGGAAGCTCGCGAGGGTCCGCCCGTCGGAGCCCGGCGCGGCGAAGAGTTCGGCGGCCGGGATGTCCGTACGGCTCAGACACCGCAGCCGCGTGTTCGCGCCCACGCGCAGCACGACCTCGGTCACCAGGGAGCGGCCGAGGTGGGTGAGCAGCGCGGCACAGTCCGCCTCGTCGCGGTCGTAGGTCCGCAGCACGTACGCGCCCGTGTCCTCGTCCCACACCACGGCGGTCAGTGACAGCACGAGATTGCTGAGCGAGCCGTAGGTGTGGCCGGACGTCCGCCGTTCGCCCCGGGCCGGTACGGCGGTGCCGTGCGCGTCGATCGCCAGGGCGCCGCCGAGGGTGAGGTCGCCGGGAGCCGGCGCGGCGGTGACCCCGAGCCCGTGCCCCTCCAGGTAGGTGAGCAGCGCCTCCAGGGTGACCCCGGCGCCGGCGCGGACGGCGGTCGGTGCGTCGAGGGCGAGGCCGGTGAGGTGCGGGGCCGTGTCGACGAGGAGGACGGGCGCGTCCGACGGTGTGCCCTCGGTGATCGTCAGGGGCGACCAGCCGTGCGCGGCACCACGCGCGCGTACCGTCCAGCCGTGTCGCCAGGCCCAGTTGACGACGTCGACGACCTGGTCCGGGTCGCTCGGGGCGCAGGCCCACAGTCCGTCGGCGGTGATCTCGCCGACCCAGTTCCGGTACGCCGAGCGGTACAGGTCGACGTCGGTGGGGAAGTCCGGCAGCTCCTGTGCCGCCGTCGCCGGATCCGCGGCGATCAGGACGGGCACGGTGGCCAGCGCGGCGGCACCGAACAGGAAGCCGCGACGGGACCAGGAGGGGTCGCAGGGCGGGGCTGAGGACGCGGCGCGGGACGGGTCGTCCGGGGCGTCGAACACTAAGTTGTTCATTGAACGGTCAGTCACGGCCACACGCTAGGGCGCCGTTGACACGTGCCGTCCATTCGTCGAATCCCATCACCCGTGTGAGTGACAGATTCACAGGCGTGGCACCGGAGCGGGCGGGTCCGCGCACCGGAGCAACCGGTTCCGCGGATGTCGGTGGCGGATGACAGACTGACGCCATGGACGAGCGCACTTTCGGTAGGTCGGGTCAGCAGGCATCCGTCGTCGGTCTCGGCACGTGGCAGCTGGGTGCCGACTGGGGAGACGTGGACGACAAGGAAGCCCTCGCGGTGCTGGAGGCGGCGGCCGAGTCGGGGGTGACCTTCTTCGACACGGCCGACGTGTACGGCGACGGACGCAGCGAGGAGACCATCGCCGGCTTCCTGCGCGGCCGTCCCGACCTGCACGTCCTGGTGGCCACCAAGATGGGCCGCCGGGTCGACCAGCTCCCCGAGAACTATGTGCTCGACAACTTCCGCGCGTGGAACGACCGTTCGCGGCGCAACCTCGGCGTGGACCGCATCGACCTGGTCCAGCTGCACTGCCCGCCGACCGCCGTCTACTCCTCGGACGAGGTGTTCGACGCCCTCGACACCCTGGTCGCCGAGGAGCGCATCGCCCAGTACGGCGTCAGCGTGGAGACCTGCGCCGAGGCCTTGACCGCGATCGCCCGGCCCGGCGTGGCCAGCGTGCAGATCATCCTGAACCCGTTCCGCATGAAGCCCCTGCGCGAGGTGCTCCCCGCGGCCCGCGAGGCCGGGGTCGGCATCATCGCGCGCGTGCCGCTCGCCTCCGGTCTGCTGTCGGGCAAGTACACCAAGGACACCGTCTTCGCCGAGAACGACCACCGCACCTACAACCGGCACGGCGAGTCCTTCGACGTCGGCGAGACCTTCTCCGGCGTCGACTACGCGACCGGGGTCGAGGCCGCCGCGGAGTTCTCCGCCCTGGCCCCCGAGGGGTACACACCCGCCCAGCTCGCCCTGCGCTGGATCATCCAGCAGCCGGGCGTGACATCGGTGATCCCGGGCGCCCGCACCCCCGAGCAGGCCCGCGCCAACGCCTCCGCCGCAGCGCTCCCGGAGCTGACCGACGAGACGCTCGCGGCGATCGCCGACCTCTACGACCGGCGGATCAAGGAGCAGGTCGAGGGCCGCTGGTAGCCGGACCTGGGAGGGCCGCTGTTCTCGGGGTAGTCGGGCGGGGAGAAACGCTGACCGAAGCCGACCGGGAGGACAAGTGACCGATCAGCAGGCCGACCCCGAGCGGGGCGATGGACGTGACGAGACCGAGGCGGAGCGCGCCGACCGGATGTGGGGCGAGCTGATCCAGGAGATCCGCGTCGCCCAGACCGGCGTGCAGATCCTCTTCGGTTTCCTGCTCACCGTCGTGTTCACACCGCGCTTCGTGGACCTGAGCCGGGCGAACGAGACGATCTACATCGTGACGGTCGTCCTCGGCGCCTGCGCCACGGGCGCCCTGATCGGGCCGGTCTCCCTGCACCGCCTGGTCTCCGGTCGGCGGGTCAAGACGCAGGCGGTGCGGTGGGCGTCCCGGCTGACGATCGTCGGGCTGTCCCTGCTGTTCGCCACCATGATCGCCGCCCTGCTGCTGGTCCTGCGGGTGGCGACGCACGACCACTACGTGCCCTATCTGGTCGCGGGCGTGGCGGCCTGGTACGTGCTGTGCTGGTTGGTGCTGCCCCTCTGGACCCGGCACCGCTACACGGTCGAGTGACCGCCCGCCCAAGCCTGTTGACCGCTCGCTTCCCGCTACCGGACCTGCCGGCCGTGCTCGGACAGCGCGGCCAGCTGCCGGTCGTGCATCCGGCTCAGCACCAGCACCGACACCGTGGCGCCGATCAGCGCGCAGAACATGTCCCACTGCGTGTCCCACACGTCGCCCTGCGTGGCCAGGAAGGCGTCCGCCGCCTGCCCGCCCACGACGGCCGACAGCCACTCCAGCATCTCGAAGACGGCGCTGAAGGCCAGGCACGCGCACACGGTCAGCGGCGCCAGCCAGCGGCTGCCGCGCAGCGGTGACGTCCGGCTGAGCAACTCCCGTACCAGGACGGCCGGTACGAAACCCTGCATGAGGTGCCCGAAGCGGTCGTACGGATTGCGATCGAGGCCGAAGGTGTCCCGCACCCAGTCGCCCAAGGGCACTTCCGCGTACGTGTAGTGGCCGCCGACGGCCAGGACGAGCGCGTGCGCGGCGAGCAGGCAGCACAGCAGGTTCGTGAGTGGGAAGCGCCGCCAGGTGAGCACGACGATCGGCAGCCCGACCAGCACCCACATCGTCTCCAGGAACCAGGTCGTGGGGTCCTTCGCGCCCCAGGCCGACACGGCGAGGCCCACGGCCACGACGCCGGCGAGCACGACGGGCAGATGCTGCCGGGGGACGGTGGGGTGCGCGAGCGTGGTCATGGGGGCTCCTCCTGGTGGGAGCCCCCATCGTGGCGGGACGGCCGGGCGTCGGCATGAGTACGACTACTCAGCCGCGCCCGGGTAGCAGTACCTCAGTTCTGCGCGCTGCGCAGGGCGGTGATGCACGTGGTGATGGCCTGCTGGAGTTCCTCCAGGCGCTGGACCATGTCGTCCTCGACGAACTCCTGCACATCGTCGAAGGTCAGTTCCTCGAAGACCTTCGTGGCCTTCTGAAGGCTGCTGTAGAACTTCGTCCGCCGTTCCTGGACGCGCAGTTCGGGATCGGCCTCCACGGCCTCGACGACGAGCGACTTCATGGTGTCGTAGGCCTCGGTGGCCCACTCGCCGGTGTCCTCGTCCTCCTCCAGCTCGTCGAGCAGGGACAGGTGGCGCTCGGCCTCCTGGCGCAGGTCGACGGGCGCGTCGATGGTCTGCCCCGCGGGCGTCTTGACCTGGCCCGACTCGGCGATCTGACGCACGTACCCGATCCGGTCGGCCGACCGGGACTCGGTGGCGACGGCCTTCTTGAGGTCGTCGGTGCGGACGACGTCCCGGGCCAGCTCGGCCTGGAGCTCCGGGTCCTCGCGCACACGGTCGAGCAGGGCCTGGCGGGCCGCGCGGGCCGTGGAGGGGTCGGCGAGGATCGCGGCGCGCAGCGCGGTCGGGTTCTCGGCGACCTCCAGCGCCTTCGTCGGGCGGATGCCCTCGGCCTCGGCGGCCTCGGAGATGGCGGTGCCCCGCTCGGACGTCGCGCTGCTGCGCGAGGCGTAGTAGGTGAGCCACAGGTCGGCGTCCGGCAACTCGGCGTCCTGGCCCGGCGCGAGCGCCTCGAAGTGCGGGACGACTCCGTCGTCGGCGGCCCGGTCCCAGGCCTTGTAGTAGCGCATGACGCGGTCGGCGGAGCAGCCGGCCAGCTCGGCGAACTCCTTCGCGGACACCTTCGGCGTCTCCTCCGCGCCCTGGCCGCCGGGCCGTACGCTGCGCGCCACCATCAGGCCGAAGGCCCAGCCGCCGGTCCTGGCGTAGACGCCGAACTCGCGCGCGTCCCGCGCCACGAGGTCGGACAGGGGCGCGGCGGACGTCTCGGACGGGTCGATCGCTAGGGTCACGGATGACTCTCCTGTGCACGGCGGACGGGGGGTGAAGCTGCAGTCCGGAAGCCTAGCCGCACGTATGGCGATGGTCGGGCAGGCCTGGGCATCGGCGCGCTCCTCGGCGAGGATGCCGTCATGAGTGATCGTCCGCTGCCCACCGCCACCCCCGCCGCCCAGGGCGTCGACGCGACCGGCGTCCACGCCTTCCTGGACGCCCTCGAAGCCGATCCCGCCATCGAGCCGCACAGCCTGATGATCATGAGGCACGGTCACCTGGTGGCCTCCGGCTGGTGGGCGCCCTACGCGCCCGAACGCCTGCATCTCCTCTACTCGCTCAGCAAGAGCTTCACCTCGACGGCCGCAGGCCTCGCCGCCGGCGAAGGGCTGCTCCGCTTCGACGACCCGGTGATCTCGTACTTCCCGGAGTTCGAGGCCGACATCACCGACCCGCGCAGCCGCGCGATGCTCGTGCGGCACGTGGCGTCCATGGCCAGCGGGCACGAGGCCGAGACCCTGGACCGGGCGCGCGCGGCCGACCCCGAGGAAATGGTGCGCGGCTTCCTGCTGGTGCCGCCCGAGCGCGAGCCGGGCACCGTCTTCGCCTACAACCAGCCCGCCACGTACACCCTCGCCGCGATCGTCCAGCGGGTGACCGGCCAGTCCCTGACGGAGTACCTGCGCTCCCGGCTGCTCGACCGGATCGGCGTCGGCGAACTGGCGTGGCTGCGCGACGGGGCCGGCCGCGAATTCGGCTTCAGCGGGCTGCACGCCACGACCGACGCGATCGCCCGGCTCGGCCAGTTGTATCTGGCGGACGGCGTCTGGGAGGGCGAGCGGCTGCTGCCCGAGGGATGGGTCGCCGAGGCCACGCGCGTGCACGTCGACAACAGCTCCGGTACGCCCGAGGCGGCGCTGTCGGACTGGCAGCAGGGCTACGGCTACCAGTTCTGGAGGGCGCGGCACGGATACCGCGGCGACGGCGCGTACGGGCAGTTCTGTGTGGTGCTGTCCGAGCACGACGCCGTGATCGCGACGACCGCGGCCACCGAGGAGATGCAACGGGTGCTCGACCTGGCCTGGGAGCACCTGCTGCCGGCCTTCGGACCCGAGCCGCTCCCCGGCCGGGAGGCGGCGGACACGTCTCTGGCGGAGCGGTTGGCACGGCTCGAACTGCCGCCGGCCGCGGGGAAGTTCGCCCCGCCGGAGGGCGACCGGGACTGGTCAGGCGCCGAGTTCACGCCCGAGGGCGGTGTCTGCGCCGACCGGCCGAAGCTGACCGCGGTCGAGGTGACGTCTGGCGCGGATGGTTGGGGGCTGGTTCTCACGGAGGACGGGCGTCGGCTCGATCTGCGGTTCGGGGAGGCCGGTTGGGCCGTCGCCGAGGGCGCGCCGCCCACCGCGGTGAGCGGGGGATGGACCGACGCCGACACCCTCGCGATCGACGTGCTGTTCCTGGAGACGCCGCACCGGCTGGCGGTGACGTGCTCGCTGCCGGAGCGGACGTTCACGGCGAAGTGGCGGACGACCCCGCTGCACCCCCTCCCGCTGCGCGCGATGCGGGCGCCCCGGCCGTCGGTCTGACGCGAGCGCCCCGGCCGTCAGTCCAGAGTCACCCGGAACGTCTTGAGGAAGGTGTTCAGCGCCTGGCGGTTGGCGGCGTCGTCCCAGTAGGCCGCCGGTGTCGTCCAGCGCATCGAGAAGCTGCGGCCACCGCCGATGAGGAAGCCGCGGCCGAATGTCTGCACCTGAGTGCCGTCGACATCGGAGAGCCACTCCATGTCGGCGGCCTTGTATCCCTGGTACGTCGTCGCCTCGATGTCGCCGATCCGCTTGAACCCGGCGGTCTGCTTCAGCACCGGCTCCACGTCGTCCCGCCACACGGCGACGGGATCGGGGCCGGCGACCTCGCTGTAGGTCACGGCGAGCGTGCGCGGATCGTCGTCCGCGCCGAAGGTCACGCGGACCGACTCGGTGCCGCCCTTCTGGGTCTCCAGCCGCTTCCAGCCGGCGGGGAGGGCGACGGAGAAGCCTTCCGGCGCGGTGTAGCGGCGGAAGCCGGCCGGCAGACCCGTGGCCGAGGCGGAGGCCGTGGCGGACGGGGAGGCCGACGGAGATGTCGAGGGGGAGGCCGGCGGGGAGGTCTTCGGTGGTACGGATGCGGGTGGTGCCGAGGCTCTGCCGTCGGAGCGCTGCCCGGCCGCGGAGACGTCGGCCGAGGCGGACGGCCGGGCCGCCGAATTGGCCTCGGAGTCGTTGAGGCCCGGCAGTTGGTGGGTCGCGGCGAGTACGGCGACGGCGACCGTGCCCACGGCCAGGGCGGTGCCGACGGCGATGGAGGGCCGGCGCCAGTTCGGGACAGCGTGCACGGCGGCGACGTAGACATCCCGCAGGCCGTGTCCCGAGCCGCTGCGCAGGGTCGCTTCCGGTTCCTCGGTGAGCACGCGGCTGAGGGCCTCGCGGACCACCGGCCGGGTCAGCCGTTCCCTGGAGTTCTTGCGGAGCAGCCCCTGCACGGTCTGGGTGAGGGGGCCCGCCCGCACGGGGGAGCGCAGCGGAAGCTTGTCCACGCCCTTGAGGGTGGCCTCGGGCCGGTCGCGTTCGCGGAACGGCGGGCGCCCCTCGATCATCGTGTAGAGCATCGCGCCCAGGGCCCACATGTCGGCGGCAGGGCCGATCCGTTGGTCGCGGGCCTGCTCGGGAGAGGCGAACGAGGGTGCGGTGAGCCGGGGCGCGAGCGTGGCCCCCGCCAGGCCGAAGCCGGTGATCACGATCGGGCCCCGGTCCTGGATGTACAGCTGGCCCGGGCTCAGCTCGCCGTGCGTGATGCCCTCGGCGTGCGCCACCTCCAGCACGTCGAGCAGCTCCAGCGCGATGCGCGCGGCCCGTACGTAGTCGAACGGGCCCTGCTGTTCGAGGAGTTCGCCCAGTGGGGTGCCGTCGATCCATTCGGTGACGGTCCACAGGGCGCCGTTCTCCTCCACGGCGTCGACGACCGTCGCGACCCGGCCGGGGCACAGCCGCCCCATCGTCTCGGACATCCGGATGATGCGGGCGGCGCGCGGCACGGCCTCCGGGCCCGGATCGTCCGGGAGCCCGATCTGGGCGAGGAGAAATGGGCGTTGGGCCTCGACATCGTTGCCGTACCAGCAGAGGCGATTTGTCTCGCGCTGGACGACATCGACGAGCCGGTACCTTCCGGCGACCAGCTCGTGCGTGAAGACGTGCGCCTTGACCATGGTCATCCCTCGCAGAACCCGGGTGTTCCCCTTTCCCAGAAGTACGGCGAGTGGGCCTCGGTATGTTCAAACATTCCGCGACCAAAGGGCGGCGGCCGCCTTTTGTTCATACGGAGTTGGGTATTTCCATAGCACCGGATTGAACCTGACGGATATTCAACCCGGCTCAACTCGTCGGTAGGTCACGGGAATTCAGCGCAGACCGAAGCGCTCCGCCCATGCCACCACGTCACCCGCCGTCGCGTTGCCCCCGCACACGACCAGTCCGATCCGCGCACTGTCGCCGACCCGCTCGACCACCTGTCGGGCCGCCGGCAGCAGACATCCGGCCGCCGGTTCGGTCCACACCTTGGCGTGCTCGGCGAGGTCCAGCACACCCCGCACCGCCTCCCGGTCGGGCACCACGAACACCTCCTCGACCAGCGCGGAGACATGGTCGTACGTCAGTTGGGACACCGTCGGCGCGCAGAGGGTCGTCACGATCGAGGACGGGTCCACCGGGACCGGACCGCCCGCCGCCAGCGCCCGCGACATGGCCTCCGCGCCCGCGGTCTCCACGCCCCAGACCCGCACACCCGGCCGTAGCGCCCGGAAAGCCGTCGCGACACCGGCGATCAGTCCGCCGCCCCCGATGCTGACGACGACGTCCGTGAGGTCGCCGGCGTCGGTGGCGAACTCCAGCCCGACCGTGCCCTGACCGGCGATGACGACGGCGTCGTCGAAGGGGTGGACCGGCGTCAGCCCCTCCGCGGGCAGCCGCGCCATGAGCGCGAACGCCTCGGCCATGCCCTCCGTCAGCCGCACCGACGCCCCGGCGGCCTCCGCGATCTCGATCGAGCGCGCGGGAGCCGTGCGCGGCATGATCACCGTGGCTTTGACGTCGAGCGCCGCGGCCATCACCGCGAGGGCGATCCCGTGGTTGCCGCCGCTGACCGCCACGACCCCGGCCGCCCGCTCCGCCTCGCTCAGCGAGAGCAGCTTCGCCGTGGCACCGCGCGCCTTGAAGGACCCGGTGCGCTGGAGCAGTTCGAGCTTCGTGGTGACCGGAGCGCCGAGCAGGTCGGACAGGCCCGGGCTCGGCACCGTGGGCGTGCGTACGACATGGCCGGCGATCCGCTCGCCCGCGGCTTCGATGTCCGAGATCCCGATCAAGGCACTCACCCTCCCGGCACGGGGGTGAAGGTCCGCGCCGCTTGCACCCTGACCCGGCGAGCGGTCGCAGGTCAACACGGATTTTCCTACGGCGGGGAGGGGCGCCCGTCTCTGCTTGTGCCGAGCCCTGTAGGGGAGAGCCTCAGAGGTCGCGCCGGACGAGAAAGTCCAGCAGCGACCGCAGTTCGGTCACGGCCCGATCCGTCAGCGGGAGCCCGGCGAGCACCGTCTCCACGGCGGTGATGTGCCGCCGCGCCTCCGCCAGCGCCGCCGACCCGCCGCCGCCCGCCTCGATCAGGGCGGCCGCCTCCGCCGGCGCGTCGCCGCGGTCCAGCAGTCCGGCGAGCCGACGGGATCCGGGATTCGACGAGTCGAGCGCGGCCAGCACCGGGTAGGTCTTCTTCCGCTCCCGGAGGTCGCCGTGGACAGGCTTGCCGGTGACCGCGGGATCGCCCCAGATGCCCAGCACGTCGTCCACGATCTGGAAGGCGACCCCGAGATGCCGGCCGGCCCGGTCGAGGGCGGCGGCGACCGGGGGCGGCGCACCGCCGAGCAGGGCGCCGAGGGCCGCCGCGCAGCCCAGCAGGGCGCCCGTCTTGTGCTCGGCCATCGTGCGGTACTCGTCGGGCCGCACCCGCCCGGGACCCGTCCACGGGCGGCCGGCGAACAACAGGTCGTCCGCCTGTCCGCGCACCAGGTCGCCCAGCGCGGCGGACAGTAACCGCAGCGCCCGCGGTCCGGCCGGAGTGGCGGCGAGCGTCTCGACGGCGAGCGCGAAGAGCGCGTCCCCGGCGAGGACCGCGGGACCGGTGCCGTACGCCTTCCACACGGTGGGGCGGCGGCGCCGGGACTGGTCGCCGTCCATGATGTCGTCGTGCAACAGGGAGAAGGCGTGCACCAGTTCCACCGCGACCGCCGCCGGCACCCCGTCCGCGCCGGGCGCGCCCACACCCTCGGCCGCCAGCACGGCGAGCGCCTGCCGCACCCCCTTCCCGCCGGAGGCGTCGGCCGGCGCTCCGCCCACCTCGCACCAGCCGAAGGAGTACGCGGCCATCTCACCCACCCAGGGGTGCATGCGCCCGACGGCCTCCGCGAGGGCGGGTCGCACCAGACTGCGGCAGCGGTCGAGAACCCGGCGGGCATCCGCCGGCGCCTCCAGCTTGGTCACGGGCGCCTCCAGCGTGGTCGTCGGACGACCCGGCGCGCTCATCGGACGACCTCCGCCCGCAGACCGAGCTCCACCTCGGCCCGAGCCACCATCTCCCTGGCGTGTCGCAGTCCGATCCGGTCCAACTCACCGGCGAGTCGCGCCAGTTCGTCCGCCGTCTCCGCACTGTCGCGGCCCAGCCGGGCCAGCGACTTGGCCAGCCCGAGCCGCGCCAGCGCCGTACCCCGCGGCTCGCTCATCGCCCGGAACTCCGCGAGCGCCTGCTCGTACAGGTCCCGGGCCTCCGCGTAACGCCTCGCCCGGTACAGGACGTTGCCGCGCATCTTGTGGTTGTAGGCCAGCGCGCTGGACAGCTTCATCGCCCGGCACGCCGTCTCCGCCTCCGACAGCAGCGCGAGCGCCCGCTCGGTGTCCCCATCGCGTACGGAGACGATGTCGGCGAGCCCCCGCAGCGCCCAGGCGTGTCCGCGCCGGTCGTCCGCACCCGCGGCGATCTCGGCGGCCTCCTCGAACAGGGCGTAAGCGGTGTCGTAGGAACCGGTGTTGCGGTGGATCTGCGCGATGCCCTCCAGGGCCCACACTGTGTGCCGTGCCTCGCCGCGCCGCCGGGCCTCGGCCAGGAGTTGCTCGTGCAACCGAGCGACCGCCTCGTAGTCGCCCTGGATGCGGCCGGTCTCGGCCAGCCCCGCGAGGGAGTAGCCGCGGACGACGACATCCCCGCCGGACTTGCCCATATCGGCGGCGAGTTGCAGCAGCCGGCGGGCCAGCGGGAAGGCGCCGCGCTGTCGGGCGAGGGTGCCGCCGCTCCACAGCGCCCAGGCCATCGCCGCCATGTCCTCGGCCGCCCGGGCCGAGCGGTAACTGGCCTTCCACGCGCGATCTGCGTCCCCGACCTGTCCCAGCCGTCGGTGCGCCTCGGCCACCGCGAGCCCCGAACGCGCCGCCTCCCCGTGCTGACCAGCCTGTTCCGCCTCCTTCAGCTGCCGGGTACCGGCGGCCAGTACGTCGGTCAGCGACGAGTTCACGGACAGGGTGGTGAGAGCGCCCTGGTACTCCGGGGCGTGTGCCTTGCCGTACATGGATGCCTTTCGGTCCATATACACGATGCGTATACATCGAGCGTATACATGTCTGCTCTACGCCCTGTGTATACATAGTGTGTATAGTGCGTCGAAATTGAGCCCTGGCCGGGAAGGCCAGGGCATCACTTGTTGTCGATCAAGACGCCACTTCCGCCGCCGGGGTTGCTTGTGCGACGCAGATCACTCGACGCGGATCACTCGATGAGAGGTCAGTGCTGCTGGGCCTTCTGCGGGGTGACTTCGCTAGGCCGCACGACGACGTATCCCTGGCCCTGGAGCATCAGCTGTACGGCCTCGCCGGAGCCGCCGCGCAGCATCGAGCCGATGGACTGCGAGCGGTGCAGCGAGGTTCCAAGTCCCGCCGTCCAGCCGACGACCGCGTCCGTGTCGACGTACACCGGGTACTGCGGCGAGACCGGGATGACCAGCGGATTGCCGTCGCAGACCAGGCCCAGCCTGCCCTGTCCGGTGAAGACGCTGTTGAACAGGCCGCCACCGGCCATGCCCGCGCCCTTCACAGTCGAGATCCGGTACGACAACGAGGAGTCGAAACACAGGACGTTGCGGCCGTTGACCGTGAACTCGTCGCCCGGGTCGATGTCGACGACGAAACAGTTCTGCGCCTCGTGCGCGAACCACGCCTCGCCCTGTCCGCGCACCGCCATGAGCGGCAGGCCCTCGCCGGTGACCGCGCGCTTGAGCATGCCGCCCACGCCCTGGCCCTTGCGTTCGAACTGCAGATTGCCGCGGTAGGCGATCATCGCGCCCTGGCGGGCGTGCATCTCGCCGTTCACCGCGTACTTGATGCACTTGGCGTTCTCGACGGTCATTCCCGGCTGGACGGCCGGCTGGACCATGCGCTCACTGGAAAACAGGTCACCCTTCATGCGGGCATCCTGGCCCGGACGGGTTGATTCCGCCAAGATCGTCGACGAGAACCTGACAGAACCGGGACGTTGCGCGGATCAGGCGCCGAAGAGCTGGGTCCAGTACGTGCCCGACGGGCCGCCGCCCGCGAAGCCGATCCCGATGTGGGTGAAGTCGGGCTTGAGGATGTTGGCGCGGTGACCGGGACTGTTCATCCAGCCCTCCACGACCTCGGCGGCGGAGCGCTGCCCGCAGGCTATGTTCTCGCCGATCGTCCGGCGTCGGGAGCCCGCCCGGGCGGCCCGGTCCCAGGGCTGGCCGCCCTCCGGGTCCGTGTGCGAGTAGAAGGCGCGGGCCACCATGTCCGCGCTGTGCGCCTGCGCGGCCCGCGTGAGGAGGGGGTCGGTGGCCAGCGGGGGCAGACCCGCCCCGGCGCGCTCCCTGTTGGTGAGATCGACGACCTCGGCGGCCGTGCGGTCCAGGTCGCCTGGGGTGAGCGGCCGCGCCCACAGGGCCGTCCAGAAGGTGTCCCCGGAGCGCCCGTCGGCGACGTACGCCAGCCCCGCGTGCGTGAACGCCGGATCGGACAGGGTGCGCCGGGTCTGCTCCCCGCGCAGGCAGTAGTCGACGAACTCAGCAGTGGTGCGCGGACCGGAGACGAGGTGCTCGCCGATGGTCAGATACGTGTATCCCGTGGCGGTGACGCGCTGGTACACGGAGACGCCGTCCCGGCCCTCCACACCGAGTTGCCCGGCCGCCGCCATCGCGGAGGCGTGGGCGCGCGCTGCGGACGTCAGGCGGGAGTCCAGGGCGACGGGTGGCGAACCGGCCCTGGCGCGGGCGGGGTTGATCAGGCGGAGGAAGCCGTCGGGGTCGGCGGCGGGGGAGGGGTGTCCGGAGGAGGCGGACGGTGTGGATCGGCTGCTGGGGGCCGGTGGTGCGGAGTGGCCGTGGGAGACGGGCGCATTGGACCGGCCGCGGGACAGGTTCGGCAGGGACCAGCGGCGGCCTGTCGGCGGTGCGGGTGCCGCCGGCTGGGCCGGGTCGTCGGTGACGTCCACCCCGAAGTCGCGGGCGATGCCCGCCAGTCCGTCGGCGTACCCCTGGCCCAGGGCGCGCAGCTTCCAGGTACCGCCCCGCCGGTAGATCTCGGCGAGCAGCAGCACGGTCTCCTGCTGCGGGCGCGGCGGGGCGAAGCGGGCGAGTTGGCGGCCACCGGGGGCGCTGAGGTGGAGCGCGGGTGCCGGCAGACGGCCGAGCGGGGTGCCGGGGTCGGCGGGACTGACGACCACCGTGATCCGGGTCGCTCCGGGGCGCAGTCTCGGCGGGTCGACGGTCAGGGTGTCGCCGTCGAGGCGGGCGCCCGGGGCGGACGGCTGGTTGTAGAACACGAAGTCGCCGTCGCCCCGGACCTTGCCGCCGTCGTCCGTGATGAGCGCGGAGACGTCGAAGGGGCCCGGTACCCGGACGGTCACGGCGCCGGCCGGGAGGGGCATGTTGCCGCCGGGGACCAACTCGGTCATCGCACCGCCCTGATGTGTCGTCGTCCGCGGCCCGGTGGGGGTGCCAGAACCCCCGGTGGGCTTGCCGGATCAACGTCCGTCAGGGCGGTCCGGGTTCCCGCGGCGATCAGTTCCTGACCACGCCGGGCGCGATGTCCTCGTACCGCTCGACGGGTGTGACGGCGCGTGGCGACTTCGCGGGCTTTCCGCAGAACGCGGACTCCAGCGTGCCCAGCATGGTGTTGAGGACCTCGCCGTTGTTGGAGGTGGTGGCGAGCGCCGCGAGGCTGCGCCTGCCGTCCTTGGAGGCGAAGGCGTACGTGTAGTAGCCCTGGACGGCGCCGGTGTGACCGTAGACCGAGACTCCGCACGTCAGGTCGCGGCGGCGCAGGCCGAGACCGTACGCCTGGGTGCTGTTGACCGGGATCATGCGCTCCATCTGCTTCAGGCTCGCGGCCGAGGTGAGCCGGCCGCCGAGCAGGGCGGTCAGGAAGGTGTTGAGATCCCGGGTGCTGGAGATGATCGCGCCCGCGTTCTGCGCCCAGGAGACGGTCTGGTCGGTCGCGTCGACCAGTGGGGCGCCGGCCTGGTCGGGTGTGAGGTAGCCCTTGGTGTGGCGGCCGGGGATCTTCGTGCCGGGGTGGAGGTAGAAGGTGTCGCGCAGTTTCAGCGGCTTGAAGACGCGGTTCTCGTACGCCGTCCGTACCGAGTGGCCGGTGAGCTTCTCGATGAGCAGGCCCGCGACCACGAAGTTGGTGTTGGAGTACGCGTAGGCGGCGCCGGGCTCGTTGGTGCGGGCGTGCCGAAGTGAACGGTCCACGAGCTGGCGGTAGGTGAAGACCTTGGTGCGGACCGCCTCGAAGCCGGGCACGGTCTTGGCGAACATGTCGTTCGTGTAGTCGTACAGACCGCTGCGGTGGGCCAGCACGTGCCTGACCGTGATGCGCCGGTCCGGGAGCAGGCCCGGCAGGTAGCGGTCGACGGAGGCGTCGAGGTCGAGCTTCTTCTCGTCGGCCAGTTGGAGCAGTACCACCGCCGAGAAGGTCTTGGTGACGCTGCCGATACGGAACCGGTCGGCGGTGGACAGGGCCCGGCCGGTCGTGCGGTCGGCGACACCGACGGCCGCCGTCCGTACTTTGCCGTGGTCGACGACGCGGGCCATGGCGCCGGGCGCGCCTTGCTGAACTGCCGTACGCAGGACGCTTCTCAGGCCGGTGATGTCCGGTTTCGGGCGGGATTCCGCCGGTGCGGCCTGCGCCGGTACCGCGAGGAGGGACAGGGTGAGGGTCCCCAGGACCGCACCCTTGGCCAGGGATGCGATATCTGTCACATTCACGCGGTGCAACCTTCTTCCGTCGAGTCACATCTCCACAGGGGACGCACAGTTGGTCACTCGTTGATCACCGCGCGCCGTGGATTTGCAAAGTATTGCCATGGATCACGCTGAAAGCGATGATTTGGGCTTTACATGTCCATGACTTATCCATAAGGGTTTCGCCTCAGGGCCCGACCAGCCCTCGTGGTGCTCAACGGCGCCACGCCTCGGGGCGGTTGGATTTCCGGCCGCTCTGCCAGGAAGGAAACCCTCACCAGTGCGTAGACCGCACATACGCAGCGTGGCGGTCGCCGTCGCCGTGACGACGGCTGCCACGGGCCTCGCGGGTACTGCGTTCGCCGACCCCGCCGCGGGGGCGGGGTCCTCGAAGGCCGCCGCCGAAAGCTCGGCCGCGTCCGTGATGGCCGCCGCGCGCGCCGCCGCGTTCGCCCACTCCTCGGCGACCGGTGTCCTGACCGGCGACGAACTTCAGGCCACGGACGTCCTGATCGACCCGGAGGGCGCGCGGCACGTCCGCTTCGCCCGGGCCCACGAGGGCATGCAGGTCCTCGGCGGCGACCTCGTCGTGCACCTCACCCGGCAGTTGAAGTACGCGGGCGTCACCCGCGCCGCCGACCACACGGTCAAGCCGGCCACCAGCGACTCCAAGCTCACCGCCACGCAGGCCGAACAGAAGGCCGCGTCGGCGGCCAAGGGCGACGCCGGTCCGGCCGTCCTCGTGGTCGACGCGCGCGACGGCGGCTCCGCCCTCGCCTACCAGGTGCGGGTCAGCGACAGCGGCACCACCGAGGGCGGCGGTTCCAGCACCGTCGTCATCGACGCCGTGACCGGCAAGGTGCGCAGCAACACGCCCGACAGCGACGAGTTCCTCTCGCCCGAGCTGCTCGAGACCCTGCGCAAGCGGGGCGAGAAGCTCGACCCGCAGACCGGCATCGGCTCGCAGGCCGCGGGGCTCACCGCCGCCTCGTCGGGCGCGGCCGCCGTGCACTACCCCCAGACGGTCACGGGCACCGGCAAGTCGCTCTTCGTCGGCAAGGTCTCGCTGACCGTCACCCGGACCGCCGCCAAGAAGTACCAGCTCAAGGACCCGAAGCGGTACAACTCCGAGACCCGGGACGCCAAGGGCACGTTCACGGAGAACTTCGCCCGCGGCAAGGCGATCGTCAACTCCACGTCCACGTTCGGCAACGGCGCCCTCTCCAGCCGCAACAGCGCGGCCGTCGACGCCCAGTACGGCGTCACCAAGACCCTGGACTTCTACAAGAAGACCTTCGCCCGCAAGGGCATCGCCAACAACAGCAAGGCCGCCAAGGCGATGGTCCACTGGGGCACCGAGGTGGCCAACGCCTTCTGGGACCCCACCTGCGGCTGCATGCTGTACGGCGACGGTGACGGCGTCATGTTCAAGAAGCCGCTCGTCGTCCTCGACGTCACCGGCCACGAACTGACCCACGGCGTGGTGGACGCCACCGCCAAGCTGGAGCCCACGTACGTCGATTCCGACGGCAACCAGTACGGCGAGCCGGGCTCCCTGAACGAGTCCCTCGCGGACATCTTCGGCTCGAACGTCGAGTTCTTCACCAACAACGCGAAGGACAAGCCCGACTACCTCATCGGCGAGAAGCTGGGCCTCGCCCAGAAGTTCCTGCGCCGCCTGGACAAGCCGTCGCTCGACGTGCTCGAGGGCGCGATCGACTACTGGTCGCCCGAGGTCTACGACACCGAGGTGCACGCCGGTTCCGGCGTCTCCTCGCACGCGTACTACCTGCTCGCCGAGGGCAGCGGCCGCAAGACGATCAACGGGGTCGCCTACGACTCGCCGACCTACGACGGCTCCACGGTCAAGGGCATCGGCCGCACCAAGGCCACGGCGATCTTCTACCGCGCCCTGACCCGCTACATGGTCTCCACGACCGACTTCCACGACGCCCGCTCGGCGACGCTGAAGGCGGCGAAGGACCTGTACGGGCTGAACAGCACCGAGTACAAGACGGTCAACAAGGCCTGGGCCGGGGTCAACGTGACCGTCGCCAACACGCCGGCCATCAGCCGCTGACCCGAGAGTCCAGAGTTCAGAACCACTGGTTCTCGACCTCCTGCGACACCGACAGCACGGTGTCGCAGGAGGGGCAGCGCGCCTCCCCGAAGACATAGGTCAGGGCCCGGGCCACCTCCGCCTGACCATGGGCGACCGCCTCGCCGTGCAGTCGCGCCCCGATGCCCGACAGCCGCTCCGGTACCGCCGGTGTCAACTCCCCCCGTGATGCGGTGTCCTCGCCGCTCGCCCCGGGTACGTAGTCCCCGACGGACACGAACGTCCCGTAGCCGCCGAAGGCGATGTACAGGCTCTCCTCGCACTCCGGGCACTCGAACTCGTACTCCTCGCTGTTCACCCCCGCCAGGGCCTCGGACCAGATGCCGGCGCCCTCGAAGGACAGGACGGACTGGAGGAGGTTCACGAAGAGCGGCGCGGTCTGATCCGGCTCGGCCAGCAACGCGCGGGCGGTGCCGAGGAGTTCGTCGATCTCCCGCGCGTAGCGCTCACGGCGCGGGTCGTCCATGTCGTCGGCGATCACCCCGGCCATGACCACCGCCTGGAGCGGGCCGCCGGCGCGTCGCCCCGCGCGATCTCCGTGAGCTGCGGCAACGCGGCCCAGCTGGCGTCGTACACCGAGCCCTGATGGCACAGCGAGGACCACAACGCGGTCCACACGTCGTCGTCCTCCGTGCCGCCGAGGCGCGCGAAGAGGCCGGGTATGTCCTCGGCCGAGCCGTAGGCGTGGGTCAGCTCGTGCCAGTCGATCGTCGTCATGAAAGCGATTGTGCAAGGGGGCACTGACATCGGCGGGATCAGTCGCCGACAGTGGCGTGCCACCCGTCATTTGAAGGCCACTTGAGCCTCACAGTCAACCTTCAGGTGATTCCTGTTTCTTTTATTGACAGCGGAAATTAAGAGCCTTAGGTTCCGGCCATGCGCTCCGCCCCGCCAGCCGAAACGTTTCCGGCCCACACGCCGGCCGCTTCGCAGATCTTCACCACGGTCCTGTCCCACGGCCCCCTGACCCGGCTCGATGCCGCGCGCCGGGCGGGGCTGTCGGCGGCGGCCGTGACCAAGGCGGTGCGTCCGTTGCTGGAGGCCGGCTACCTGGTGGAGACCCCGGACCAGGAGGCACGGCCGGCGCTCGGGCGGCCCGCGAGCCTCGTGCGGGTGGACGGCGGACGGGCCCTGTTCATCGGAGTCAAGATCACCGCGGGTGAGCTGATCGGTGTGCTCACCGACCTGCGCTGCCGCATCCGCGTCGCCCGGCACGTCCCGGTCCAGGACCCGGCGACCGAGGCCGTGCTCACCTCGCTGGCCGAAATGGTGCGCGAACTGCTCGTCGAGGCGGACGAGTTGGGCGCCCCCGTCCTCGGCCTCGGAGTCGCGATCTCCGGCGACGTGGACCGCGCCCAGGGCGTCGTCCGCTACTCGCCCTTCCTCGACTGGCGGGACGTCCCCCTCGCCGAACTGGCCGCCCTGACCACCGGACTGCCGGTCACCGTGGACAACGATGTCCGTGCCCTGACCGTCGCCGAGCAGTGGTTCGGCGCCGGGGCCGGACTGTCCGACTTCGCCCTGGTGACCGTGGGCGCGGGCATCGGCTGCGGGATCGTGGTGCACGGCCGGGTGATCTCCGGCGCGTACGGCGTGGCCGGCGAGATCGGCCATGTGACCGTCGACCCGGCCGGACCGCCCTGCCACTGCGGCAACCGCGGCTGCGTCGAGGCGATCGCGGGGGACGCCGCGATCATCCGGCGGATCCGCGAGACCACGGGCCTCGATGTCGCCGACACCGCCGCGGCCGCGGCGCTGGCCCACCAGGGCGACGAGGGGGCCCGTGAGGCGTTCGCCAGGGCGGGGGAGGCGATCGGCCGGGGCATCGCCACCGTGGCCAACCTCCTCGGCCCCGAACGCGTGATCATCTCCGGCGAGGGACTCGCCGCCTACGACCTGTTCGCCACGCAGATCCGCGAGGCGTTCACCGCCGCAGCGTTCGGCTCCGCCGCACAGTGCGACGTACAGACCCGCCCGCTCCCGTTCGAGGAGTGGGCACGAGGGGCAGCCGCCACCGCGATCCAGTCCTTCATCACCCCGCACGACCCCCGACAGAGCCGCTGATCCACCATCACCCTGGAGGTACGACCCATGCGGTCATCCTCGTACTCCTTCCTGCCCGCACGCGTCCTGAGAGCCGCGGTGGTCCTGGCCGTGGCCGCAGGAGCCGTCTCCGCCGCGCCCTCGGTCAGTGCCGAGACCACCGCGCCCGCGGCTCCGGCCGCGACCACCGCGACGTCTCTCGCCGCCAAGCCCTACATGGGCTGGACGAGTTGGAGCATGCAGTCGTCGAAGTACCCGGGTCTCAACCCGGACGGCGACTACAGCTACCTCACCGAGGCGAACGTCACCAAGCAGACCGACGCCATGGCGAGCAAGCTGAAGAAGTTCGGCTACGAGTACATCAACATCGACGCCGGCTGGTGGATGGACAAGACCTGGAAGTCCGGATACGACCAGTACGGACGCCAGAAGGCCGACCCGGTCCGCTTCCCCAGCGGCATGAAGGCCGTCGCCGACCGCATCCACTCCAAGGGCCTCAAGGCCGGCATCTACCTGCCCGCCGGCCTGGAGAAGGGCGCCTACGGCGACGGAAAGACGCCGATCTGGAACGCCGACGGCTGCACCACCGGCGACATCGTCTACAGCGACCTGCGCACCACCAACGGCTGGGACAGCGCGTACAAGATCGACTTCTCCAAGCCCTGCGCCCAGAAGTACATAGACTCCCAGGCGCAGTTGATCGCCGGCTGGGGCTACGACTTCCTCAAGCTCGACGGCGTCGGCCCCGGCTCCGGCAAGAGCGGTGACCAGTACAACAACGTCGCCGACGTGGCCGCCTGGAACAAGGCGATCGCCGACACCGGCCGCCCCATCCACCTCGAACTGTCCTGGTCCCTGGACATCGGGCACGCCGCCGACTGGAAGAAGAACTCCCAGGGCTGGCGCATCGACACGGACGTCGAGTGCTACTGCAACACCCTCGTCACCTGGGAGAACTCCGTCGACGACCGCTGGGACGACGCTCCCGGCTGGACCGACAAGGCGGGCCCCGGCGGCTGGAACGACCTCGACGCCCTGGACGTCGGCAACGGCGAGATGGACGGCCTGACCAAGGCCGAGCGACAGAGCTACGCCACCCTGTGGACCATCGCCAAGTCCCCGATCTACACCGGCGACGACCTCACCAAGCTCGACTCCTACGGTCTGTCCCTGCTGACCAACAAGGAAGTCATCGCCCTCAACCAGGGCAGCACCCCGCCGGCCCGCCCGATCACCCCGTCCGACCCGCAGCAGGTGTGGGCCGCGAAGAACGCCGACGGCAGCTACACCGTCGCGCTGTTCAACCTCGCCGACAAGCCCGCGTCCGTCTCCGCGAACTGGGCCTCCCTCGGCTTCACCGGCAAGGCCGCCGTCCGTGACCTGTGGAACCACGAGAACCTCGGCAGCTACAAGGACAAGGTCACCCAGGCCCTGCCCGCCCACGGCTCCCGCCTGTTCACCGTCACCCCGAACGGCAGCACGCTCGCCTACACCGGCTACGAGGCCGAGGCCGCCGCGAACACCCTGTCCGGCAACGCCGTCGTCGCCGACTGCTCCGCCTGCTCCGGTGGCAAGAAGGTCGGCAACCTCTACGTCGGCGGCAAGCTCACGGTCAACAACGTCGTCGTCGCCAAGGCCGGCACCTACCAGGTGAAGGTCGCCTACGTCAGCGGTGACGCCCGCTCGGTCAAGGTCTCCGCCAACGCCGGCGGTGCCGTCAGCCACAAGTTCCCGTCGACCGGTGACTGGGGAACCGTCGGGACGGTCTACGTGCCGGTGACCCTCAAGGCCGGCTCCAACACGATCGTCTTCGACAGCGGCGACAGCTACGCGCCGGACATCGACCGCATCGACGTCCCCAAGTCGTCCTGACCGAGCCACCAGGAGCCGCAATGAACCCCGAACCCTCCCACCTGCTGCCCAGACGCGACCTGCTCGCCATCGCCGCCGCGACCGGCGCCCTGGCCGCCCTCCCCACCTTCACCGCCTCGGCCGCGCCGCAGCGGCCCGAGGCCTCGGCCGACGACAACTCGGCCTACGGCGCGAGCGGTTCGCTCAACACGCTGTGGTGGCAGGCCCCCGCCGGCGACACCTCGATGATCGAGCAGGGTCTGCCGGTCGGCAACGGCCGCCTCGGCGCCCTCGCGAGCAACGACCCGGGCCGTGAACTCCTTCTCGTCACCGACGCCACGATGTGGACCGGCGGCCTGAACGACACGCTCGACTCCGACGGCCAGTTCCCTTACGGCCGTGCGGACTTCGGGTCCCTGACCCTGCTCGCCCGGCTCACCGTCGACATCCCCGACCACGACCTGGACGCCGTCTCCGGCTACCGCCGCACCCTCGACCTCGACCGGGGCGTGGTGGGCGCCTCCTACGTCCGCTCGGGCGTGACGTACCAGCGGGAGATCTTCTCCAGCCGTCCGGACGACGCGATCGTCCTCCACTTCAGCCAGAACGGCGGCGGTCGCTACACCGGCACGGTCACGCTGGAGGGGACGCACGGCGAGGCCGCGGCGACCTCCTTCGGCGGCAAGTTCGCCAACGGCCTGAAGTACGGCGCCGCCGTCACCGCCTACGGCAGCGGCGGCCGGGTCACCGTGACCGGGTCCCACGTCGAGTTCTCCGGGTGCAAGGACCTGACCGTCGTGGTCAGCGGCGGCAGCAACTACGCGCCGGACTCCGCGCACGGCTACCGCGACCCCAAGGTCGACCCGCAGAAGCTCGCCCGCACCAAGGTCAACGCCGCCGCCAAGCACTCGGCCGACACCCTGCTGCGCACCCATGTCGCCGACTACCGCGCGGTGTTCGGGAAGTTCGCCATCTCGCTCGGCACCTCGACCGCCGACCAGCGCGCGCTCGACACCTGGGAGCGGATCCAGCAGCGCTTCACGAGCGACGAGCCCGACCCCGAACTCGAAGCCGCCTACGTGCAGTTCGGCCGCTACCTCATGGTCGCCGGTTCGCGCGGCAGTCTGCCGATGGGCCTCCAGGGCCTGTGGCTGGACGGCAACGACCCGGACTGGATGGGCGACTACCACACCGACATCAACATCCAGATGAACTACTGGATGGCCGACCGCGCGGGCCTGTCCTCGTGCTTCGACGCGTTCACCGACTACTGCGTCGCCCAGCTGCCCGACTGGACCGACCTGACCCGCCGGCTCTTCAACGACCCGCGCAACCGCTACCGCAACTCCAGTGGCAAGAACGCCGGTTGGACCGTGGCCATCTCTACCAACCCCTACGGCGGAGGCGGTTGGTGGTGGCACCCGGCGGGCAACGCCTGGCTGTGCACCACCCTCTACGAGCACTACGAGTTCACCGGCTCGCGCTCCCACCTGGAGAAGATCTACCCGCTCCTCAAGGGCGCCTGCGAGTTCTGGGAGGCGCGGCTGCTGACCACGACCCTGCCCGGCAGCTCGAAGGAGGTGCTGATCGCCGACAGCGACTGGTCCCCCGAGCAGGGTCCGCTCGACGCCAAGGGGATCACCTACGCCCAGGAACTGGTGTGGGCGCTGTTCGGCAACTACGCCGCCGCGTCGGCGGAGTTGAAGCGAGACAGCGGTTACGCGGGTAAGATCTCGGCCCTGCGCAGGAAGCTGTACCTGCCCGTGGTGAGCCCGAAGACGGGCTGGCTGGAGGAGTGGATGTCCCCGGACAACCTCGGTGAGACCACCCACCGCCACCTCTCCCCGCTCGTCGGTCTCTTCCCCGGCGACCGCATCCGCCCCGACGGCTCCACCCCCAAGGACATCGTCGACGGCGCCACCGCCCTGCTCACCGCGCGCGGCATGAACAGCTTCGGCTGGGCCAACGCCTGGCGCAGCCTGTGCTGGGCACGCCTGAAGAACGCCGACAAGGCCTACCAGCTGGTCGTCAACAACCTCCGCCCGTCGGAGAACGGCACCAACGGAACCGCGTTCAACCTCTTCGACATCTACGAGGTGGAACAGGGCCGCGGCATCTTCCAGATCGAGGCCAACTTCGGCACCCCGTCCGCCGTGACCGAGATGCTCCTGTACTCCCGGCCGGGCCATCTGGAGCTGCTGCCGGCCCTGCCGGACGCGTGGGCCGAGTCCGGCTCGATCACCGGAGCCGGCGCCCGCGGCGGTTTCGTCGTGGACCTGCGCTGGAAGAACGGCAAGCCCACCGAGGCGAAGATCCGCAGTGTCGGCGGCCGCACGACGACCGTCGCCTACGGCGGCAAGACCCGCACGGTGACCGTCAAGCCGGGAGGATCCGTGACACTGAAGGACTTCGCGCGGTGATCGCCCGCACCGCGAGAGCCGGCCGGCTCGCCGCGCTCCTGCTGCTGGCCGGCGCCGTCCAGGCGGTGCCGGTGCAGCAGGCGTCCGCCGACCAGCCCGCGTTCTCCGCCGTGGGCGCTCCGGCCGACCGGCGGGACGTCGTCACCTGGGGCGCCAGCGCCGACCGGCTGGGCGACGGTGTCGCCGACCGGGCCTACCGGCTCGTCGTGCACACCAGCGTCGGGGGCAACGGCGCGCGGATCCGGCTCTCCAACGCCTTCGGGGACCGGCCGCTCACCTTCGACAGCGTCTACGCCGGCACCCAGAAGACCGGCGCCGAACTGGTCGCCGGCAGCAACCGGCCGGTGACCTTCGAGGGCGCGCGCTCGGTGACGGTCCCGGCCGGGGCCGTCGTCCTCAGCGACCCGCTGTCCGGCCGGCTCCCCGCCGCGACGAACCTCGTCGTCAGCATCCACAGCCCGGACGCGGCAGGGCCCGCGACCGGGCACGGGATGGCCATGCAGAACTCCTACGTCACCACCGGCGACCACACAGCGGAGTTGGGCGCCGCCAACTGGACGGTGACGACGGGCTCCTGGTACTACCTCGACTCCGTCTCCGTGCGACCGTCCAAGGGAACCTCGGCCGTCGTCACGCTCGGCGACTCCATCACCGACGGCTGGCAGTCCACCACCGACCTCAACCGCCGGTGGCCGGACTACCTGGCCAGGCGCCTGCAGAAGGCGGGCAGCGACATCCAAGGTGTCGCCAACGAGGGCATCTCCGGCAACAAGGTGCTCGCGGACGGCGCCGGGCAGAGCGCCCTGAACCGGCTGGAGCGCGATGTCCTGTCCCAGCCGGGCGTCCGCACGGTGTTCCTCTTCGAGGGCGTCAACGACATCAAGGCCCACTCGGGCGTCACTGCCCAGGACATGATCGCCGGCTACCAGGAGATCGCACGGCGGGCGCACGCCGCCGGGAAGTGCGTCGTCGGCGCGACGGTCGCCCCCTTCAAGGGCTGGCCGGAATGGGACCAGGCCGCGGAGGCGGTCCGTCAGGAGGTCAACGCCTACATCCGCGACAACTCCGACTTCGACAGTTACGTCGACTTCGACCACATCCTGCGCAGTCCCTACGACCAGGAGCGGATGCTGCCGTTCCTCGACGGCGGCGACCACATCCACCCCAACGACAAGGGGATGGCGGCGATGGCCGACGCGGTCGACCTCAAGGCGCTGGGCTGTTGATGAGGCCTTCGCGATAGGCGATCGCCACTGCCTCGGTGCGGCTCGCGGCGCTCAGTTTGGCGAGGATGTTGGACACGTGCACGCTGGCGGTCTTGCCGGTGATGAACAACTCCTCGCCGATCTGGCGGTTGCTGCGGCCGCGGGCGAGGAGCCGCAGGACGTCCTGCTCGCGGGCGGTCAGCGGTGAGGTGCGGCCGCGGTCGGCCGGGGTCTCCCCGAGCCGGCCGCGCCGGACCAGGGCGTCGATCCGCTCCAACAGGGGCCGCGCGCCCAGCCGTTCGGCCACCTCTCTCGCCTCGCGGGCCTGCACGGCCGCCTCGTCCCGTCGGTCGGCCGCGAGTAGCGCCTCGGCGAACCGCGCCTGACAGCGCGCCCGTTCGTACACGTCACCGAAGTCGAACGCGGTGACCGCCTTCTCCCACGCGTCCGCGTCCGGTCCGGACACCGCCCGCGTCCACTCCGCCTCGGCACGGGCCAGCCACGCCAGGCCCTCGGGACCCTGCGGGGAGCCGTCCTCGCTGCGCAGGGCCATCGTGCGGGCCAGCTCGACCAGTTCGTCCGCGGTCTCCTTCCACCGCTGCGAGGTGTCACCGGAGGACCGCAGCTCCACCGCCGCGTCGGCGACCGCGGTCAGTGCGAGGGTGGCGAACCGGACCGTGGCGTCGGGCAGGTTGCCCGCGCCGTCGCTGAGCGCGGCGACCGTCACCCGCATCCGCTCCACGGCCCCCTCCGCGTCGCCGCGCAGCACGGCGGCCTCGGTCAGCGCGACGCCCGCGACCAGCGTGGCCATCCAGTCGAAGTGCCCCTCCAATAGCGCCTGGGCACGATCGGCGGCACTCAGGTCACCTCGGGCCAGCGCCACGTACAGCGCGGGTCCGCCCGCGTACCCGCCGGCCATCGGCAGCACTTCGGCGTCCGCCTTCGCGGCCCGGGCGCACTCGTCCCAGTGCCCCAGCGTGTACAGCACGAGCAGATGCAGATACCGCATCTCCAGCGGATACGGCGACGACAGCAACCCCGCCCGCCGGGCCCGGTCCAGGCCCTCGGTCACCCAGGGCAGCGAGCCCTCCAGATCACCGGACTCGAAGGAGCCCACGGCGAGATTGAACAGGGCGCGCATCTCCACCGGCATGTTCCCCGCGCGCCGCGCCAGCTCGCGGGCCTCCTTGAGCCGCTTCCGGCCCTCCGGGGTACGCCGGCCACCGCCCTCCAGGACGGCCAGCGAGACGAGGAGGTCGGCCTGCGCGTCCGGCACCTGCAACTCCTCGGCCACGCTGAGGGCTTGGCGGGCTACCTTCAGCGCCGTCTCGTTCTCCCCGACCTGCCGGGCCGTCATCACATGCGTGGCCGCCGCCCACACCCAGGTCCGGGTCGGCGGATCGGCGGGGATCATGGCGAGCGCCTCGCTGCTGTAGCCGAACGCGGCCGTCAGGCTGTCGACGCCCAGCAGGTTGCCGGCCAGCGTGTACCGCACCCGGGCGGCGAGTTCGGCTTCCGCGTCCTGGCCGATGCCCGCGAGCGCGGACCGGGTGAGGGACACCGCGCGGTGCGCCTGCCCGGCGTGCGCGGCCGCCGCCGAGGCCCGCAGCGTGAGCGTGACCCGGTCGACGCCGTCGCCCGCGGGTCGGGCCGTGGGATCCACCACCGCCCACAGGTCGAGGGCGGTTTCGAGATGCCGTAGCACCTCCGCGGGCGCGCCCACCCGCTGGGCGTGGTCGGCGGCCTCCAGCGAGGCGGCCAGCGCCTCCGCCAGGTCGTGGCTCTCGCGGTAGTGATGGGCGCGCTCCGCCGCGCTCTCGGCGGGGTGGCCCCGGCCGGCCAGCAGCCGGGCGAACGCGCCGTGCAGCCGCGACCGTTCGCCCGGCAGCAGATCGGCGTAGACCGCCTCCCGGGCGAGCGCGTGCCGGAAGGCGTACGTGTCCTCGGCGCCGGAGACCAGGAGCTGACGGCCGATCGCCTCGCGCAGCGCCGACTCCAGCTCGTCCTCCGGGAGCCCGACCGCGTCGCGCAGCAGGTCGTGCTCGACGCGCCGACCGGCGACGGCGGCGGTGCGCAGCACCTGCTGGGCGGTGTCGGAGAGCTGCTCGAAGCGGATGAGGAGGACGTCGGCCAGGCCGCTGGGCACTCCGTCCGCCGCCGTGTCCGTGGCCGCGACCAGCTCCTCCGCGTAGAAGGCGTTGCCCTCGGCACGCTCGACGATCCCGCGGACCGTGGCCTCCGGCAGCGGGCGGTCCTCCAGCGCGTGCACCAGCCGAGCCACCTCGGCGTCGGCCATGGGCCGCAGTTCGAGGCGCTCGACCGCGGGCAGCCGCACCAACTCGGCCAGGAGCGGGCGCAGGGGGTGACGGCGGTGCAGGTCGTCCGCGCGGTACGAAGCGAACACCGCGAGCCGGTGCGTGGGCGTACCGCCCGCCGAGCGTTGCAGGATCCCGCGGCTGAGCAGGAACCGCAGCAGGTCACGGGAGGACTGGTCGGCCCAGTGCAGGTCCTCCAGGACCAGCAGCAGCGGAGCGACGTCCGAGAGGTCGGCGAGCAGCCCCGCCATGCCCTCGAAGAGCTGGAGCCGGCTTCCCACGTCGCGCGCCGCGTCCGTCCCCGCGCCCAGCAGCCGGTCGACCACCGGATGCGCGGTCAGGACGCCCGCGAACCGCTCGTCGGCCGCGAGCACCCCGAGCACCTCGGTGAACGGCAGATAGGGCAGACCCACGTCACCGAGATCGACACAGTGCCCGGTCAGTACCGTCATCCCGGCCCCGGCGGCCCGTACGGCGAGCTCGTCCAGCACACGGGTCTTGCCCACACCGGCGTCCCCGGCGAGCAGCACGGCCTGGGCCTGGCCATCGCGGGCTCGCTCGAGTACGCCGGCGAGTCGGGCGACCTCGTCGTCCCGGCCGATCAGCGGTGTGGTGAATACGGTCTGCGGCACGGGTCCATCCTGGCACGCGCCACTGACAACGCGGCCGGTGAGCAGGGACGACGAGGGTGCGGGGCCCGTTGGGTCAACGCAGCGTCTGCGCCCAGTTCTCCGGCACCCGGCCCGCCGGACCCGGCGTCGGCTGGTCGATCGGATGGCTGACCGGGGGCGCCAGTTCGGGCCCGGACTCGTACAGTTCGGAACTCTCGAAGTCCCAGAACCAGACCTCGCCCGGCTCGAAGCTGCGGATCACCGGATGGCCGGTCTCCCGGTAGTGCGCGGTGGCGTGCTTGGCGGGGGAGTCGTCGCAGCAGCCGATGTGGCCGCACTGCGCGCAGCGCCGCAGATGGAACCACCAGCCGCCGGCCGCGTCGCACTCGACACAGCCGTTGCCGCTCGGCGGGACGCTGGGGTCGATTCTGTTGTCGCTGCTCATGCGGGCTCCTCGGGCGTCTCGTCGTCCGCCGCGGTGAGCGGCAGGAAGACCTGGAAGCGGGTGTCGCCGGGCTCGGACTCGACCTGAAGGGTGCCGTGGTGCTTGTTCACGACGATCCGCCAGGAGATGTCCAGGCCGAGCCCCGTGCCCTCGCCCACCGGCTTGGTGGTGAAGAACGGATCGAAGATACGGCCCTTGATCTCCTGCGGCACACCGGGTCCCGTGTCGCGGAACTCCACCAGCGCCCGGTCGTTCACCAGCGCCGTGCGCACCGTCAACGTGCCTTCCCCGCCCGCGCCGTTGATGGCCTGGACCGCGTTGTCGATCAGGTTGGTCCATACCTGGTTGAGCTCCGCCGGGTACGACGGGATCTTCGGCAGCGAACGGTCGTAGTCCTTGACGACCTTGATCTGCGGGCCGATCTTGCCGGACAGCATCAGCAGCGTGCTGTCCAGGAGTTCGTGCACGTCCGCGTCCTGGTAGGGGGCGCGGTCGAGCTGCGAGTACTGCTTGGCAGCGTTCACCAGGTTCGAGACGCGGGTCGTGGAGTCCTCGATCTCGTCCATCAACAGCTCGGTCTCGACCGTGTAGTTGAGCCAGCCGATCGCCGCGGGCAGGATCTGCTCGTCGACCTCCGAGGCGACCTGGTCCAGCCAGTCGACGTCCAGACCGGCCTGCACGAAGGTCGGCGCGAGCCGCCAGCCGTCCGGGATGCCGTGGTCGTCCAGCCAGTCGCTGACGGTGTCCTCGCGGTCCGAGGCCTCCAGCGGGCTGAGCGTGGGCGCCTTGGCGACCAACTCGGCGGTGCGCTCTTGCACTTCGATGAGTCCGGCCAGGTCCTCGCGCGGATACGGGCCCGCCGAGATGACGCCGAGCTTGTGCCGCATCTTCGCGACCCGCTCCCGCAGGGTCGCGGTGGCGCGGACGGCCGCCGCCGCGGGGTTGTTCAGCTCGTGCGTGAGCCCCGCCGACAACGAGCCCAGCGCCAGCAGCCGTTCACGCTGCCCGATGGCCCGCTGCGCGCTCTTCGAACCGAAGAACAGCCCCTCCAGCAGATGCACCGCCATCGGGAACCATTCCTGCATGATGTTCGAGAACGTCTCCGCGGGCAGCACGAAGAACCGGGTCGGTTCCGTGACGTGCATCGAGTTCTGGTAGACGTGCTGCACCCGGTCGCCGAGGTAGGCCTGCATGGCGCCGGCGTACACCCCGCGCTGCGAGGTGCGGCTGACCTCCACGTCGTCGCCGCCGACCCGGCTGTACAGCACCACCGTGCCCTCGACCATCACGTAGAAGCAGGTGGCCGGATCGCCCTGGGTGTACACGGGCCCCGGCTCGAACAGCTCCACCCGCCCCTCGCTGCACAGCCGACCCAGCTGCTCGGGGGAGAGCTTCTCGAACAGGAACAGCGTTCCTATCTCCTGCGGGCTGCAGGGCACCAGTTTGCCGCTCACGACTGCTCCAGATACCGGTGGACGAGCATGACTGCCATGGCTCCCTCTCCGACGGCGGACGCGACACGCTTGGCGGACTCGGCGCGGGCGTCGCCCGCCACGAACACGCCGGGAACATTGGTCTCCAGGTGGTACGGCGGCCGGTCCAGCTCCCAGTCGGCCGGCGGACGGCCGTCGGCGGTGAGGTCGGGGCCGGACAGGATGAACCCGTGCTCGTCGCGCAGCACCGTGCCGTCCAGCCAGTCGGTCAGCGGGGCAGCGCCGATGAACACGAACATCCACTGCGCGTCGACGAGTTCGGTGTGCCCGGTGTCGACGTCGCGCAGCGTGAGCTGCTCCAGGTGGTCGGTGCCGTGCGCCGACTCGACGACGGTACGCGCGCGTACCGAGATGTTCGGTGCCTCGTTGATCTGCTGGATCAGGTAGTACGACATCGACGCGGACAGGTCCTGCCCGCGCACCAGCAGGGTGACCGACTTGGCGCCCTTGGCCAGGTACATCGCCGCCTGCCCGGCCGAGTTGGCGCCGCCGACGATGTACACGTCGTGGCCCTGGCAGGAGGCCGCCTCGGTCAGCGCCGAGCCGTAGAACACCCCGCACCCGGTCAGGTCGTGGCAGCCCGGAGCCTGCAACTGCCGGTAGGACACGCCGGTCGCCAGGATCACGCTGTGCGCGGCGACCGCCGAGCCGTCCGAGAACCGGACCGTCCGCGCGGCGCCGTTGGCCTCCAGACCCGAGACCTCGCGCGCGGTGAGGATCTCCGCGCCGAACTTGCCCGCCTGCCGACGGGCCCGGTCGGTGAGCTGCGCCCCCGACACGCCGTCCGGGAAGCCCAGATAGTTCTCGATCCGGGAGCTCTGCCCGGCCTGGCCGCCGGTCGCCGACCGCTCCACCAGCACGGTCCGCAGCCCCTCCGAGGCCCCGTACACCGCCGCGCCGAGCCCGGCGGGCCCGCCGCCGATGACGACGAGGTCGTAGAAGTCCGCCGCCGGAGTCGTCGCCAGACCCACCTGCGCGGCCAGCTCGGGCGCCTCCGGCTCGATCAGGGGCGTGCCGTCCGGAGTGATGACCAGCGGCAGCCGCTGCCCGTCCTGCCCGGCCGCCTTCAGCAGCCGCTGCCCCTCGGGCTCGTCGGCGGAGTACCAGCGGTAGGGCACCTGGTTGCGGGCCAGGAACTCCCGCACGTCCGAGGAGCGAGCCGACCAGCGGTGGCCGACCACCTTGGTGCTGGGCACCGGCCGGAAGTCACTGCACCGCCACGACTCCAGCAGGTCGTCCAGGACCGGATAGAGCTTCTCCTCCGGCGGATCCCACGGCTTGAGCAGGTAGTGGTCGAGATCGACGACGTTGATCGCGTCGATCGCCGCGCTCGTGTCCGCGTACGCGGTCAGCAGCACCCGGCGCGCCCCCGGATACACGTCCAGGGCCTGTTCCAGGAACTCGATGCCGTTCATCTGCGGCATGCGGTAGTCGGCCAGGATCACGGCCACGAGATCCCCGCGCAGCTTCAGCTCGCGCAGGGCGTCAAGCGCGGACTCGCCGGACTCCGCGCGCACGATCCGGTACGACTCGCCGTAGCGCCGCCGCAGATCCCTGGCGACGGCTCGGGAGACCCCCGGGTCGTCGTCCACGGTCATGATGACGGTCCGCGCTGCGTCGGACGCCTGTGCCATACGTCTCCACCCCGAGTGGTCGGATCTGCGGCACGGCGAGCCCCGTCGTAGGAACAGTCACCGCACCGGCTCCCGCCCATCGTAAGTTCGATCGTCCCGCTTCGCTCCGGTATACCGACAGGCGGGACGTACTCAGCCCCTGCGCGAGGAGAGCACGCAGAACTCGTTGCCCTCCGGATCCGCCAGCACCACCCACGACTCCTCGCCCTGGCCGACGTCCGCGTGCCGGGCACCGAGCGCCAGGAGACGGGCGACCTCGGCGTCCTGGTCGTCGGGGCGGAAGTCCAGATGGAGCCGGTTCTTGATCGTCTTGCGCTCCGGCACGGTGCCGAAGAGCAGTCCGGGCAGCCGGTCCTTCTCGGGCCGGATCTCGTACTCGCCGGGCTCCTCGCCCACCACGACCCAGCCCAGCGCCTCGGCCCACCAGCGGCCCAGGGCCACGGGGTCGACCGAGTCCACGATCACTTGTTCCCATTCCAGAGCCATCTGGCCAGCGTAGTGAAGACTGGCCCCGACCGACTTGGCCACGACACAGGAGGCATCCCCATGACGCGCCCGATCACCGCAGGCGTCGACGGAACCGAGGAGAGCCTCGCGGCGCTGGCCTGGGCGGCCCGGGAGGCGGTCCGCCGGGGGCTGCCGTTGCGGGTGGTGCAGGCCTGGCGGTTCCAGCCGTACGAGGCGATCGACGCGGCGGACCAGGACACGCAGGCCGGGTGGGTGCGGGACGGGCTGGCCGAGGCCGTGCGGACCGTCACCTCGCGCCACGCCGATCTGGAGGTGAGCACCGACGTCCTGGAGGGGGACCCCGTCGACACCCTGGTCGCCGTGGCGGCGGAGGCCGAGCTACTGGTGCTGGGCTCACGCGGACACGGCCCGGTCGTCGGCTTCCTGCTCGGTTCGGTGGGCCAGCAGGTGATCGCCGAGGCCACCCGCCCGGTGGTTCTGGTGCGGGCCGGGGACGAGGCGCCCGGCGAGGCCGCGGGGCGCGAGATCGTCGTCGGCCAGCAGGGCGACCCGGAGGACAGCGCCGGGACCCTGCGGTTCGCGTTCGAGACCGCCGCCGCGCGCGGGGCCGCGGTACGCGCCGTACGGGCCTGGACGCTGCCGCCGGTGTTCGCCTACAGCCCCGGCTCGATGAAGCTCCTGGACGAGGCCGGCGGCCTGGAGCCGTACGAGAAGAAGGCCCTCGCCGCGGCCCTGGAGCCCTGGCGGGAGCGGTTCCCGGACGTGCCCGTGGTCGAGCACATCGAGATGGGCAGCGCCGGGCAGGTGCTGCTGTCGGTCGCGGCGCGGGCCCAGTTGATGGTGGTGGGCCGCCGTGCCCGCCGTACGGCCGTCGGCGCGCGCATCGGATCGGTGGCGCACGGCGTCCTGCACCACGCGGACTGCCCGGTGGCCGTCGTCCCGCACGCCTGAGCCGGGCCGGGGCGACCGGCACCCAGGGTCCCGGTCACTCAGGGGTGACCGGCACCAGGGTCTCGCGGGCCTTGGGCAGCACGTTCTTGATGTAGTCCTCGACCGCCGTGTCCAGCCCTATGTCGTGCTGCGCCCGCTCGGACAGGTACCAACGGTGTTCGAGCAGTTCGTGGTAGATCTCCGCCGCGTCCATGGAGCCGCGCAGCTCCGGCGGAACCTCCCGCACGGTGGGCCGGAACACGTCCCGGACCCACCGGTGGGCGAGGACCTCGGGGCGCGCGGCGAGGGGGTCGCCCGGGTCGAAGTCGTCCTGGGAGGCCATCCAGCTCTCCAGGTCGCTCAGCAGCCGGCGGGCCTGGTTCTCCTCGGTGTCCAGGCCGGTCAGCCGCAGCAGCTGACGCTGGTGGTGACCGGCGTCGACGACCTTGGGCACGAAGGTGACGGTGTCGCCGTTCGAGGAGTGCTTGATCTGCATTTCCGCCACGTCGAAACCGAGTTCGTTGAGCCGGCGTATTCGGCGTTCTATGAAGTGGTACTTGCCCGCCGGATACACGGAGGTGCGGGTCAGCTCCTCCCACAGCCCCTGGTAGCGGGCGCAGATCTCCATGCCGAACTCGATCGGGTCGACCGAAGGGTGCAGTGCCCCGGAGGCCTCCAGGTCGAGCAGCTCGCCGCTGATGTTCACGCGCGCGAGGTCGAGGTCGTACTCCCGCTGCCCGGAGCTCAGTTGGGTGTGCAGGTCGCCCGTCTCGGCGTCCACGAGGTAAGCGGCGTAGGCGCCCGCGTCGCGCCGGAAGAGCGTGTTGGACAGCGAGCAGTCGCCCCAGGCGAACCCGGCGAGGTGTAGGCGCACCAGCAGCACCGCGAGGGCGTCCATGAGGCGGTGCATGGTGGCCGGACGCATGGTCGTCTCGAACATCGAGCGGTACGGCTGGGAGCCGCGAAGGTGACGGGTGACCAGCACCGACTCCAGCGGGGCGCCCTCGCCGTCGGTGCGGCCGGTGACCACGGCCAGCGGGTCCACGGCGGGGATGGCGAGCCGGTCCAGGTCGCGCAGCAGCTCGTACTCGCGCAGGGCGGGCCGTTCGGCGAGCTCCTTGACGGCGACGACCTCGTCACCTGCGCGCGCGTAGCGCACGACGTGGCGGGAGATGCCGCGGGGGAGCGGGACCAGGTACTCGTCGGGCCACTGCTCCAGGGGCAGCTGCCACGGCAGGGCCAGCAGGAGCGCGGGATGCTCCGGGTTGGTCGCGCTGATCTGCAGTGCCATGGCGCGTGTGTCCTTGCCTCGCGGGTGATCGTCACCTCACCTTAGAGCGCGCGCTCCCGGGCCTGAAGTGCCGTTTCGCCCACCGGTCCGCGGTGCTCCGGACCGTGCCCGGGCAGCAGGAGGTCACCGTCGAGGCCGGCCAGCACGTCCAGCGAGGCGACGGCCCGGGCACGCTCGTGGTGGAACATGTCGGGCAGCAGCTGCGGACCCTGGATACGTGAGGTGGGGTGGCCGGTGACCAGGGCGTCTCCGGAGATCACTACTCCGGCTTCCGGGAGGTGGAAGGCCGCGTGCCCGTCGGTGTGGCCGGGCGTGTAAACCGGCACGGGCCGGCCCGGCAGGTCCAGAGCGCCCGCGGTGGGGAACGGTTCCGGTTCGGCGACGGGGACATGGGCCGTGCCGCCGGACCGCATCGCGTGCAGCGCCCATGGCACGACTCCGGGCCGCCAGCTGTTCTTCAGTACCTGTCCGACGCCCACCTGGTGCAGGAACTCCCGCCGGGCGTGCGGGACTTCGGCCTCGTGCAGGTACACCGGGATGTCGTAGGCCGCGCGCAGGTACTCGGCCGACCCGATGTGGTCGTTGTGCGCGTGCGTGATCAGCACCGCCGTGACCGCCTCCGGCGCGGCGCCCGCCGCCGTGAGGGAGGCCAGCAGCTGCTCCCGGTCCCCGGGGTAGCCGGTGTCGACGAGGGTGACCTGGTCCCCCTCGCTGAGGATCACCCAGTTCGTGTTGGAGCCGTGCACGAGATGCACGCCCTCCGCGACTTGTCGCACGTCCGCCCGCATGATCGCCCCGCGTCCCGATAGCCGTTTCTGCCGGTCACCACCAGCAAAGCAGACCGGAGCGGTCGCGGAACCGTCGGGTCCACGCCATCCCGCGCGCGGGACGCGAGCTGCCTCCGGCACCGTCCGCCGGAGGCAGCCCCGGCCGTGCGTCCGAAGCGGCCGCCTCTCCGCCTCAGCGCACGCCGTGCGGGCGGAACTGCACGCTGATGCGCGGTCCCGCGGCCCGGGTGCTCTTCGGTACGCAGTGCTCCCACGTGCGCTGGCAGGAGCCGCCCATCACGATCAGGTCCCCGTGCCCCAGCGGCCGGCGCACCGACTCGCCGCCGCGCACCGGACGCAGCAGGAGGTCGCGGGGCGCGCCCACGGAGAGGATCGCGACCATGGTGTCCTCGCGCGCACCCCGCCCGATCCGGTCCCCGTGCCAGGCCACGCTGTCCCGCCCGTCGCGGTAGTGGCACAGCCCGGCCGTGGTGAACGGCTCCCGCAGCTCGTCGGCGTAGTGCGCGCTCAGGGCGTCGCGTGCCTCGTCAAGGACCGGGTGCGGGAGGGCGTCGTCCCGTCCGTAGAACGCCAGCAGTCTCGGTACGTCGACGACCTGGTCGTACATCGTGCGGCGCTCCGCGCGCCAGGGCACCTCGGCGGCCAGCTGTTCGAACAGCGTGTCCGATCCGCTCAGCCAGCCGGGCAGCACGTCGATCCAGGCGCCGAGACCCAGCCGCGTCCGACGGATCCCGTCGAGGGAGCCGAGCCGCAACCGGTCCGCCTGGTCGAAGAGGGAGCCCTGGAGGTGCGTGGTCATGGATCCAGCGTACCTCTTAATCGAAAATGTGTTCCCATGTGTTTCCGTCCGCTTCTCGGTCGCCTCCGATGCGGGGGCGCGATTCGGGTCCGGTGCCGTCCGGGCCTTTCGATGCATTCGTGTATCGGATACATTCGCGTATCGAACGGAGGTCCGGACATGACAACCGAGGACACGGCCCCGCGCGTCACCAGGCGCCGGATCCGCACGCGCGCCAATCTCCTCGACGCCGCGTTCGCCGTCTTCGCCGCCAAGGGGTTCGGGCGCGTCTCCATCGAGGAGGTCTGCGAGGCCGCGGGCTACAGCAGAGGCGCCTTCTACTCGAACTTCGCCACCCTGGACGAGCTGTTCTTCGCGCTCTACCAGGAGCGCGCCGACCTCATCGCGGACCAGGTGTCCGGGGCGCTCGCCCTCGACGGGCCCGACCTCGACGTGCCGGCCGCCGTCGACCGGGTCACCGAGGTGCTGCTGCTCGACCGTGACTGGCTGCTGGTGAAGACGGACTTCCTCGTGCACGCCGCCCGCGACCCAGACGTCGCGAGGACCCTGCTGGAACACCGCGCGCGGCTGCGCGGCGCGATCCGCGACCGGCTCGCCCGGGCCCGCGGCCACGCCCGACTGCCCGCCGTGCTCGGCGATCTGGACAGCGCCGCGCACGCCGTGGTCGCCGCGTACGACGGAGTCACCACCCAACTGCTGCTGGACAAGGACATCGAGCGTGCGCGCGCCTGGCTCGGCCAACTGCTCACCGCGCTGCTGACCGACAGCGGCGACACCGCCGTATGAATCCGCAGTAGACAGCACCGCCGCAGACATCAATGCCTTACACATCACCGCCGTGCACATCAGCGAAAGAAGAAGGGACGGTCGCCATGGATGCCGACGTCATCGTCGTCGGAGCGGGCCTCGCGGGCCTGGTCGCCGCGCACGAACTCACCAGCCGGGGGCGGCGGGTGGCGCTGGTCGACCAGGAGAACGCCGCCAACCTCGGCGGTCAGGCCTTCTGGTCGTTCGGCGGACTCTTCCTCGTCGACTCCCCGCAGCAGCGCCGCCTCGGCATCAAGGACTCCTTCGAACTGGCCTGGAACGACTGGCAGGGCAGCGCCGGGTTCGACCGGCAGGACGACGAGGACTCCTGGGCGGTGCGCTGGGCGCGCGCGTACGTCGAGTTCGCGGCGGGCGAGAAGCGGACCTGGCTGGAGGGGCACGGCATCAAGCTGCTGCCGACCGTCGGCTGGGCCGAGCGCGGCGATCTGCGCGCCGACGGACACGGCAACTCCGTACCCCGCTTCCACATCGCCTGGGGGACCGGCACGGGCGTCGTGGAGCCGTTCGTCGAGTACGCCAAGCAGGCCAGGCGCGACGGCCTGCTGACCTTCCACCACCGGCACCGGGTCGACGCCCTGATCGTCGAGGACGGCACCGCACGCGGCGTGCGCGGCACGGTCCTCGCCGACGACGACTCACCGCGCGGCGTCCCCTCCAACCGCGACCGCGTCGGCGACTTCGAACTCACCGCCCAGGCCGTCGTCGTCACCTCCGGCGGCATCGGCGCCGACCACGACATCGTCCGCCGCTACTGGCCCGAGCGCCTGGGCACCCCGCCCGCGGAGATGGTCACCGGCGTGCCCGCCTATGTCGACGGGCGCATGCTCGACATCAGCGCCGAGGCGGGCGTACGCCTGGTCAACCGCGACCGCATGTGGCACTACACCGAGGGCATCCAGAACTGGGACCCGATCTGGCCGGGCCACGGCATCCGCATCCTGCCGGGTCCGTCGTCCATGTGGTTCGACGCGCTCGGACGCCGGCTGCCCGACCCCTGCCTGCCCGGCTACGACACCCTCAACACGCTCAAGTACCTGCGCACCACCGAGGACATCGCGGACTACGACCACTCCTGGTTCGTCCTCACCCAGAAGATCATCGAGAAGGAGTTCGCGCTCTCCGGCTCCGAGCAGAACCCCGACATCACCGCCAAGGACAAGGGCGCCGTCCTGCGCGACCGGCTGCTCGGAAAGGGCGCCCCGGGTCCGGTGGACGCGTTCCTGCGCAAGGGCGCCGACTTCGTGACCGCCCCGACCCTGGAGCAGCTCGTCGGGAAGATGAACGACCTCACGGACAAGCCGCTGCTCGACGCGGACCGGCTGCGCCGCCAGATCGAGGCCCGTGACCTCCAGCTGGCCAACCCCTACAGCAAGGACTCTCAGGTCCAGGGCATCCGCAACGCCCGCCGTTACATCGGCGACCGCCTCGGCCGCGTCGCCACCCCGCACCGCATCCTCGACCCCGCGGCCGGCCCGCTCATCGGCGTCAAGCTCCACGTCCTGACCCGCAAGACCCTCGGCGGCATCCAGACCGACCTCGACTCCCGCGCCCTGGGCGCCGACGGCACACCGATCGAGGGCCTGTACGCGGCCGGCGAGGTGGCCGGCTTCGGCGGTGGCGGCGTACACGGCTACAACGCCCTTGAGGGCACCTTCCTCGGCGGCTGCCTCTTCTCGGGCCGCGCGGCGGGCCGCGCCGCGGCACAGCAGACCGGCTGACGGAGGCGTCCGGCCCGTCTCCTCGCGCCAGGCTGCTCAGTCCTGGAGGAGGCGGGCCAGCACGGCCGCGTGGCTCTGCTCGGGCGCCTTCGCCGAGGTGAGCAGCGTGACGGGCTCCTTGGCCGCCGACTCCCGCACGCGGTCGAGGAGTTCGGCCGCCTCGGGGGAAGCCAGCTCCGCCTCGTACCGGCGCGCGAACTCCTCGTAGGACCCCTCGCCCGCGTGGTACCAGCGTCGCAGTTCGGTCGACGGGGTGAGGGCCTTGGGCCACTCGTCGACGGCCGCCGCCTCCTTGGACAGGCCGCGCGGCCACAGCCGGTCGACCAGGACGCGGACGCCGTCCTGCGGCTCGGGCGATTCGTAGACGCGACGCACACGAACGGTCACGGCCGGGCCTCTCTCCGGGGACGGGACGCTGTCCACGGTAGTTCGGGGAGGCCGGGTGACGCTTCGTGACTTGACCTGAAGGAGGGGGAAACCGTACGAGGTGCCCCTCTAGCCTGGGGCCGTTTGATCACCAGCCACCCCCTTCAAGGAGCGCATGTGGAATCCCGCCGGCAAGGCACCAGACGTACCGCCGTCCTCCGCCGCGAGGCCGTCGTCGTGACCGTCCCCGTCGCCGTCGCGGCCCTGCTCGCCGCCGCCGGACCCGCGGCGGCCGGCACCACCGGCGGATCCGGCGTCGGCGACCCGTACTTCCCGCTCGCCGGGAACGGCGGCTACCACGTCGAGCACTACGGACTCACCCTCGGTTACGACACCACCAGCCGACACCTGACCGGCACCGCGGTCCTCACCGCCCGGGCCACCCAGAAGCTCACCCGCTTCGACCTCGACTTCACGGGCCTGAAGATCACCGCGCTCAGCGTCGACCACGTCAAGGCCGGCTTCCGGCGCAGCGGGCAGGAACTCGTCGTCACCCCGCGCCACGCCCTGCACAAGGGCCAGAAGTTCCGCGTCACCGTCGCCTACAAGGGCACCCCGAAGCCGGTCACCGACCCCGACGGCTCGCCCGACGGCTGGATCCCCACTGACGACGGCGCCTTCGTCGCGGGCGAACCCCAGGGCGCGATGACCTGGTTCCCGGCGAACAACCACCCCAAGGACAAGTCCTCGTACGACATCACGATCACGGTCCCCAAGGGGCGCACCGCGGTCTCCAACGGCGTGCTCCTCGGACAGCACACCGCGCACGGGAAGACCACCTTCCGCTGGCGCCAGCGCGAGCCCATGGCCGCCTATCTGGCCACGGCCACCGTCGGGAAGTTCCAGGTCGAGCAGTACCGGACCCGGGACGGCATCCAGGTCTACAACGCGGTCGACGCGCGCGAGGCCGCCGCCGCGGCGCCCGTGCTCAAGAAGCTGCCGTCCGTGCTGGAGTGGGAGAGCAAGCTGTTCGGGCCCTACCCCTACCGCGCGGCCGGATCCATCGTCGACCACGCGCCCGACGTCGGGTACGCCCTGGAGACGCAGTCGCGACCCGTGTACGACTCCGCGCCCGACCTGAGCACCCTCGTGCACGAGAACGCCCACCAGTGGTTCGGCGACTCCGTCTCGCTGACCACCTGGAAGGACATCTGGCTCAACGAGGGCTTCGCGACCTACGCGGAGTGGCTCTACAGCGAGCAGCACGGCGGCGACAGCGCGCAGAAGTCCTTCGACAAGCTCTACGCGCGCCCGGCGAGCGACGGTCTGTGGGAGTTCCCGCCCGGCAACCCGGGCAGCGGCGCCAACATCTTCGGCACGCCGGTCTACGCCCGCGGTGCGATGACCCTGCACGAACTGCGCACGGCCGTCGGCGACCCGGCGTTCTTCCGGATCCTGCGGGCCTGGGCGGCCGAGCACCACGACGGGAACGGAACGACCGCGCAGTTCGTTCGACTCGCGGAGCGGGTGTCCGGAAAGGACCTGAACGGACTGTTCCACACCTGGCTCTACACGGCGGGCAAGCCGAACAAGCCCTAGAACCTGACGAGTTCCTGATAAGTCTGGGTCAAGGTCGAGTCATGATCACGCGCAGACCTCACGTCGCCCTGCTGGCCGCGTCCCTGCTCCTGACGGGATGCGGCAGCGGTGCCGTGGCGTCGCCGGGCCAACCGGCCGGCGCCACGGCGGAGCGCGGAGCGCCCGCCTCCACGACGACGACCCCCACCTCGCCCTCGCCGGCCATGTCCGCCGAGGCCGCCCGGCTCGAACTGCCGGGCCTCGGGCCCAAGACACTGGCCCAGGTTCCCTCCAGCGCCCGACAGGCCGTCGTGGTCACCGGCCGGGGCAAGAACTCGTCGACGTCCGAGGTCGTCCTGTACGAGCGCACCTCCACCGGCTGGGAGCCCGGCGAGAGCTGGCCCGCGCACAACGCGCTCAAGGGCTGGAGCGACCACCACATGGGCGGCGACCTGCGCTCACCGATCGGTGTGTTCGGGCTCACAGACGCCGGCGGCCTGCTCCGCGACCCCGGCACCAAGCTGACGTACGACCAGGGCTACGGCTTCCAGTCGCCCGGCACGGGCTTCGAGGGCGAGCCGCTGGAGGGCTCCTTCGACTATGTGATCGCCATCAACTACAACCGGCAGCCCGGTACTTCACCCCTGGACTGGACCCGGCCGCTCGGCGCGGGCCGTGGTGGCGGGATATGGCTCCACGTCGACCACGGGGGCCCCACGCACGGGTGCGTGAGCATCGCCGAGAAGCACATGGAGCAGCTGCTCCGGACGCTCGACCCGCGCCTCCACCCCGTCGTCGTCATGGGGGACGCCGCGTCCCTCGCCCGCTGAAGCGCTTAGGATCCGCCGGGTGTGCGCACATGTGCTGGTCGCCGAGGACGACGAGATGCAGGCCGAGCTCATCCGCCGCTCCCTGCTGGCGGAGGGCCACACCGCCACCGTCGTCCACGACGGCGCGGCGGCGCTGGACGCCGCCCGCAGGCTGAAGCCCGACCTCGTCGTCCTGGACCTGATGCTCCCGGTGATCGACGGCTTCGGCGTGTGCCGGGTGCTGCGCGGCGGCGACGCCGAGATACCCGTGCTGATGCTCACCGCGCGCTCCGAGGAGGACGACGTCCTGCTCGGCCTGGAGCTGGGCGCCGACGACTACATGACCAAGCCGTACAGCCCGCGCGAGCTGATGGCCCGGATCCGCACGGTGCTGCGGCGCAGCGGGCGCGCCGACGGCGTACGGGAGGAGCCCGTCGTCCGCGCCGCCGGGCTCACGGTGGATCCGGTGCGGCACGAGGTGCGCTGTGACGGGGTGCCGGTGGAGTGCACCCCGGCCGAGTTCCAGGTGCTGCTGGCCATGGCGGGGGAGCCGGAGCGGGTCTTCTCCCGGCGGCAGTTGCTCCAGGTCACCCGCGGGCTCGACCGGGCGTCCACGGAACGGGCCGTCGACGTCCACATCATGAACCTGCGCAAGAAGATCGAGGCCGATCCGCGACGGCCCGTACGGCTCCTGACCGTGTTCGGGGTGGGCTACAAGCTCAGCGGCGGCCGGGCGTGAAGCGCCGGATACCGCTGCGCAAGCGGCTGCTGGTACGGCTGTTGCTCACCTCGGCCCTGATCGCCGTGTGCTCGGTGGCCGCGACCGCCTGGCTCGCGGTGACGACCACCACCAGCGCGCTGAAGGAGGAGCAGGGGCAGGACCTCGCCGCCGACACCAAGATCCTCGCGCAGCTCAGCGGCTATGCCGCGACCCACCGCGACTGGTCCGCGGTGCAGAAGACCGTCACCGCCCTGGCCGCCAGGACCGGCCGGCGCATCGCGGTGACCACCACGGACCGCACACTCGTCGCCGACTCCGCGCCCCGCCGCACCTCCCTGCCGCCCCGGCCCGCCGCCACCATCGACCCCCTGCACACCGACACCTACAGCGAGTCCGGGGCCCAGCTCAGCGGGATCGATCCCCGCGCGGTGGGCCCGTACCGGCTGACGGCGGGCGAACGCAAGGAGGTGGACCTGATGATGCAGAAACTGCGGGGCTGCTACCAGCGGTTCGGCCTCGGCCAGGTGAAGATCGTGCGGGCCCCGAGCGGGCGTTCCGTCCTTCTCAACGAGGATGGAACGAGTGCCGGGATCCCCTATCAGACCGATTGCGGTTACGGGTACGACGAACCGACCAAGACGGAGAGCAGGGCCCTGTCCGCGCTCCAGCAGCGCGCCGAGTCCTGCGTGAAGGACAAGGGAGTCGGCGGCGTCGAACCCCTGTTCCTCTACCTGGACCCCACCCGCGACACCGTCCCGGGCCACTTCGTCACCTCCAAGTACGCCCGGCCCGCCGGCGCCGGAGCCGACACCGACCGCATCGTGCAGAACTGCATCGACAGCGCACGGCGCGCCCAGCTCGACCCCTACGTCGCCCCCGCGGCCGACCTGTTCCTCGGCATCGGCGACCAGACCGTGCCCCGCTTCGACATGTCCCCGGCCAACAAGGCGAAGATCGTCGGCGTGGCCGGCCTCGTCCTCGCCGTCACCGTCGCCATGACGGCGCTGGTCGCCACCCGGCTGGTCCGCCCCCTGCGCGCGCTCACGACAGCGGCCCAGCAGTCGCCGGAACAGCACGTCCGCGTCCCCGTGACCACCCGCGACGAGACCGGCATCCTGGCCGAGGCCTTCAACGACCTGACCGAACGGCGCGAGCGGATAGAGGTCCAGCGCAAGGCGATGGTCAGCGACATCGCCCATGAACTGCGCAGCCCGCTCACCAACATCCGCGGCTGGCTGGAGGTCACCCGCGACGGCGTCGTCGCCCCGGACCCCGCCCTGCTCTCCTCCCTGCACGACGAGGCGATGGTCCTCCAGCGGATCATCGACGACCTCCAGGACCTGGCGGCCGCCGACGCCGGCACCCTGCGGCTGCACCGCGAGCCGGTCCGCGCCGACGAACTGCTCGACCAGGTCGCCGCCGCCCACCGCATCGGAGCCGACACGGCCAAGGTCACCCTGCGCACCGAGACCGAGGGCGAGCCATGGCTCGACGCCGACCCGGTGCGGATGCGGCAGGCGCTGGGCAACCTGGTCTCCAACGCCGTACGGCACACACCACCGGACGGCACCGTCACACTGGCCGCCCGGCGCGTGGGCGACCAGGTCGTGTTCACGGTCCGGGACACCGGCTCGGGTATCGCGGCGGACGATCTCCCGCACGTCTTCGACCGGTTCTGGCGTGCCGAGAAGTCCCGCAGCCGCCGCACCGGCGGCAGCGGTCTGGGCCTCGCGATCGTCCGCCACCTGGTCGCCGCGCACGACGGCACGGTCGAGGCGGCGAGCGAACCCGGCGCGGGCGCGGAGTTCACCCTGCGGGTGCCGATCGCGTCCGCGCCCGCACCGGACAGCTGAGCCGCAGGCTATCCGCGGCGGGGAACCGAGCTGCGGGCCACCAGTGCCGGGGAGCCGGGCCGTGGGCTACCCGCGCTTCAGCCGTGCTTCCTCACGCCGTCGGCGCAATTGCAGCGCGCGCCGCTCCGTCTCGTCGGTGCCGCCCCAGACGCCGAGGCATTCCCCGGTGTCCAGGGCCCAGCGCAGACACCGCGCCCGCACCGGACAGCGTCCGCAGACCTCCTTCGCCTGTTCCGTCTGCAAGAGAGCCGGGCCGGAGGTGCCGATCGGGAAGAAGAGGTCGGGGTCCTCGTATCGGCATGCGGCCTGGTCTCGCCAGTCGTCCGTCAAGTCCATCAAAGTCACCTGCGATCGAAGTCGTCCGTGCCCTCGCGGATGGCTTACTCGCTTCCGGGTGACCTGTCGATGCGCAAGTGAAACCAAGGACTTCGGGGTGACGCGGATCACTGCTCGCGGATGCCCCAGGGAGAGCCGTACGCGGTCAGCAGATCGAGGTAGGGGCGGGCCGGGAACGCCTCCGGGCCGAGCACGCCGGTGCCGGACCAGGCGCCGGTGGCGAGGAGTTCGAGTGCGACCACCGGATTGACGGCGGTCTGCCACACCACGGCCTGGCTGCCGTACTCCGCCATGGACCACTGGTTGTCGACCACGTGGTACAGGTACACCTCGCGCGGTCGGCCGTCCTTCGTGCCGCGCACCCAGGTGCCCGCGCACGTCTTGCCGCGCATACGGTCGCCCAGCGTCGCGGGGTCGGGCAGACAGGCGGCCACGACGTCACGGGGCGACACGGCTACCGGCCCGGCGGCGCTCGGCACGGTGACCGGGTCGGTGCGGTCAAGGCCCAGCAGGTGCAGGGTCTTGAGCGTCTCGATGAACTCCTCGCCCAGGCCGTACTTGAAGGTGACCCGCTTCGCGTCGACCCAGCGCGGCACGAGCAGCACCTCCTCGTGCTCCACGTTCACGCACTCGACCGGGCCGATGCCCTCGGGGAAGTCGAAGACCTCGGGCTCGCTGAACGGCTCCGTGGTGTACCAGCCGCGGTCGGACTCGTAGACCACGGGCGGGTTGAGGCACTCCTCGATCGTCGTCCAGATGCTGAAGGAGGGGGCGAAGTCGTAGCCGTCCACGGTGAGGTTCGCGCCGTCGCGGACGCCGATCTCCTCGATCTCGTCGAACAGTTCGTCGGCCGCGTAGCGGGCGAAGACGTCCGACAGACCCGGCTCCACCCCCATGCCGACCAGCGCCAGCGCGCCCGCCTTCTCCCACTCCTGGGCCTGCGCGAACTGCGCGTCGCCGAGCTTCTCCCCGCACTCCTCGTACGGGCGCTCGGGGTGTGGGTGGGACAGGGACATCGCCATGTCGAGGTAGGTGGCGTCGGCGGCGCGGGCCGCCCGGAACAGGGGCAGCACGAAGCGCGGGTCGGTCGCGTTGAGGAGCACGTCGCACGCGTGCCTGCGCAGCAGCTCCGTGACCGCCGCCTCGTCGTTCGCGTCGACGCGCTCGGCCAGGAACCGGGTCTCACCGTCGCCGAGGGCCGCGACCGCCGCCTCGGCGCGGGCCAGGTCGTAGTCGGCGACCACCATCGCCTCGAAGAACGGACGCCGGGCCGCGATCCGGGTGACGGCGGTGCCGACGCCTCCGGCGCCGACGAGCAGAACACGCATGACAGATCTCCCTGTGATGGGGGTCGATGAACCGGGGCCCTGCCGCGGATACAACTCCGCCGGCTCGCGTAAGGTCAATGGCGTTGGCATAAGGAAGTGCGGTGCGCGATGCCCAAGCCCGTGGTCCCCGAGGAGCGGCGGCGCAGACGCCGGCCCACCAAGAGCGGCACCGTGCTGTCGGAGGCGCTGATCGTGGAGACGGCGCTGCGGATGCTGCGCGAGCACGGCAGCGCGGGCCTGACCGCCCGCCGTCTCGGCCTCGCCCTGGACGCCGACCCGAGCACGCTCTACCGGTACTTCCGGGGCATGGACGACCTGACCCTGGCCATCGGCGACGCGCTGATCGGCCAGGCCCTCGACGGCTGGCGTCCGACGGGGGAGTGGCGGGCGGACCTGCGCGCCATCGGCCTGCGCATCCACGCCGCCTACCTCGCCCACCCGCAGGCGGCCCTGCTCACCACCAACCGCGTCACCGGCCGCGCCCACGAACTCGCCGCCGACGAGGCGGTCCTGGACGTCCTGCGCACCGCCGGCTTCCGGCTCCCCGACACCGTGCGCGTCTACCACGCCTTCATCGACCAGACCCTGGCCTTCGCCGCCCTCGACGCGGCCTCCCTCACCCTGCCCAGCGCCGCCCTGCGCGCCGACGAGGACAAGTGGCGCTCCACCTACGCCCACCTGCCCCGCTCCACCCACCCCCGCATCGCCGAGGCGGCACCCCTGCTGGCCGGGCGGATGGTGACCAGCGCGTATCCGACAGCCCTGGAGATGCTGCTGGACAGCGCGGCGGCGCGGCTGGCGGCACTGCGGTAGCGGCGGTCCGGTGGCGTCCTCGTCGAGTTGGGCCGTATCGCTGGTTGCCGGCACCGGGCGGGGCCATCATGTGGTCCATGCGGTGCCGCGCGCGGGCGCCGGACAGGGGGAGCGCACATGAGCGCCGACAAGAAGCTGGCCATCGTCTCGGCCGTGGCACTCGTCGTGATCGTGGGCGGGGCAGTCGTACCTGCCCTGATCGTCATGCGGGAGGACAGCGCTCTCCTCGCGACCATCTTCACGTTCGTCGGAGTCCTCGTCACCGCAGTGGTCTCGCTGATCGGCGTCATGGTCAACCGCCGGTCCGAGCAGGGACTGGCGATGGCCAACCGCCGGTCCGAACAGCGCCTGGCCCAGGAGCGGGCCGAACAGCACCGTCAGCTCAAGCTGGACGCGGCGATGCGCGCGGGCCAGTTGATCGCGCCGACGGAGACGGGGCCCGCCCATCCCGCGGCGGCGGCCTCGGGACTGCTGGCGCTCAGCGAACTCGGATACGTCGAACTCGCCGTGGCACTCCTGGTGGATCTGTGGGCGGGTGACGAGCCGAGGATCTCGAACGAGACGGCGATCCTGGTGGTCGACGCCGCCCTCAGGTCCGACTCCGCCAACTCCCAGCTCATGGCGGCGGAGTTGCTCTGCCGTCATGCCACGGGGCTCACCGTCTGCCAGTCCCTGCACTGGCCGAGCGCGCTGGACGGCGGCTGGAACAGCGACTTCAAGTACCGGACCAAACTGCTCGTCATCGAGGCGTTGGTCCGTATGACCACCAACAGCCCCGCTGTCGAGGCCGCCCTGCGATCGGTCGCGGTCCGGCTGTACTGCATCTGGGAACACGAACCGGACGAGCAGATCAAGAGCTGCCTCGGCAAGCTGGTGAAGGCGGTCATCGGGCGACTGCACGAGTTCCGCTACCGCGACTTCGTGTTCGGCGCCCACCGGCTGATGATCGAGGACATGGACCGCGCGGCAGAGAGCGCCGCCGCGCATCCCGACGTCTACCTCGACAAGGTCTCTGACGAGCTGGCCCGTCAGCTGCGTGAGTGGGTGCTGACGTGCCGGGCGCAGACACAGGGACAGACTCCGGATCCGGGCTCGCTGGCCGCGGCGGCCGTCTGACCCCGCTCACCGGATCCCGAATTCCACGATCCGAGACCGCCCGTCCCCGTCTCCCTCCCGTGCTGCGATAGTGATCCCCGGCCCCGAAAGATGTATCGAGCAACCAGGAACTCCGTGGACACCAGCGAGAGCAGCACCGAGCCGCAGCCATCCGCTCAGCCGCAGCCATCCGCGCCCGTCGAGGCGAGCCCGCCGCGGGTCGGCTGGCGGCGGTGGGCGATGGACACCCGGCCGCTGCGCATCCCGGCCTACCGCCGGCTGTGGTCCTCGACGATCGTCACGGCGGTCGGCAGCCAGCTCACCGCGGTCGCGGTGCCCAAGCAGGTCTACGACATCACCGGCTCCTCGGCGTGGGTCGGCGCCGCGAGCCTGGCCGGACTGCTGCCGCTGATCGTGTTCGCGCTGTGGGGCGGCGCGGTGGCCGACACCATGGACCGCCGCAAGCTGCTCCTGATCACCAACATCGGCATCGCCGTCACCTCGCTGCTGTTCTGGCTCCAGGCCGTCACCGGGCTCGACTCCGTGGTCGTCCTGATGCTGCTGCTCGCGATGCAGCAGGCGTTCTGGGGCCTGAACGCGCCCGCCCGCAACGCCTCCATCGCCCGACTCGTCCCCGAGGAGCAGCTCCCCGCCGCCAACGCCCTCGGCTCGACCGTCATGCAGACCGGCCAGGTGGTCGGCCCGCTGCTCGCCGGTGTCCTGATCCCCGTCATCGGCCTGGCCGAGCTGTATCTGATCGACGCGCTCGCGCTGTGCGTGACGGTCTGGGCGGTCTACCAACTGCCCAAGCTGCCGCCGCTGGTGGGCTCGGCGACGCGGCGCGCGGGAGTGCGCGAGATCGTCGAAGGCTTCCGCTACCTGTCCCTGCACAAGGTGCTGCTGCTCTCCTTCCTGGCCGACATCATCGCCATGGTCTTCGGCATGCCCCGCGCCCTGTTCCCCCAGCTCGCCGCCCAGACCTACGGCTCCTACGGCGAAGGGCTCGCCCTCGGTCTGCTCTTCGCCGCGATCCCCATCGGCGCGGTGCTCGGCGGCCTCTTCTCGGGCACGTTCTCGCGGGCCCGCCGGCACGGCTGGATGGTGATCGGCGCGGTCGTCGCCTGGGGCGTCGCGATCGCCGGATTCGGACTCAGCGCCAACCTGTGGGTCGGCGCGGCCTTCCTGGCTGTGGCCGGGCTCGCCGACATGATCTCGATGGTCTTCCGCGGGGCGATCCTGCTGTCGGCGGCCACCGACGAGATGCGCGGCCGTATGCAGGGCGTCTTCACGGTCGTCGTCGCGGGCGGCCCGCGCCTCGCCGACGTCCTGCACGGCACCGCAGGCTCGGCCTTCGGCGCCCGCACGGCGGTCGTGGGCGGCGGACTCCTGGTCGTGGTGGTGATGCTGGGCCTGGCCGCGGCGGTGCCGGCCCTGCGGCGGTACCGGATCTGAGCGGGGTCCCTACAGGGCCCGCCGGTGGTTCGCGTACTCCATCAGTTTCCCCCGTGTCGTCTCCAGCCGGTGCGCGAGGATCTCGGCGACTCCGCGTACCAGCGCCATCCCGAGTGCGGGATCCTCGGCGCACAGGTGCAGCACCGCGTCCGCGTCGAACTCGTGGGCGCGTACGGGGCTGAACGCGACCGCGCCGAAGTCCCACTCGTGGGGTGGGAACAGCCAGGACCAGCCGAGCAGATCGCCGGCACCGAGGCTCGCCACGGTGACCGTTTGCAGCGCGTTGACCCGCTGGTCGAGCGAGACCGCGCCGGAGCGGATCACCCAGAAACGGTCGGCCCGGCCGCCCGCCTCGAAGATGCGGTGGTCCTCCGGGAAGGAGACCTCCCGCGCGAGGGTCATGAGGCGGTGGCGCTGGGGCGGGGGAAGGGCGGTCAGCAGTTTCGTCGCTTTGGTCATGACGCGGAGCTCCTCGCCGGCCATCGGATTCCGGTGCTTTCCCTATGCCCATTTCAGCCGCTACGGCCGTCCAGGGCACCTCGGCGGACGGGAGTTCCGATGGACGGTCCGCGGGAGGGCATGAAAAAGCCCTGGCTGGACGGGGGAGGCCAGCCAGGGCCGTCAAGCAGTGGTGCGGAGGACGGTACGGTCCACCCCGTCACCACGTATGAATGAACGGTAAACCATATGCGAGGCTTTCGCGTAGCAAAAACCCGGTCACGTGACCGGTTTCACTCTGCCACGCCGATCCCGGCTTGTCGCCCCGGAGTCAGAACTTCGTCCAGCACCCGCAGCACCGCCTCGAAAGCCACCGTCCGTACGGCCGCCTCGCGCGCCGCGTCCGGATCGGTCGCCCGTAGCTCCTCGCTCCGCACCCACCACGTCGACCGCTCCTGTTCCGCGCAGGCCCGAGCCCGCTGTAGGCGCCGCAACAGCTCGCCCGAATCCACGACATCAGTCATGGGGTCCGCCTACCCGGCTTTCGTGGGGCCATGACCGGAACTCGCGCATTCCGCAGACAGGTTTGGCGCCCCCCTTACAGGTCAGCCGCATAGATGAGTACCCGCGGTGCTCGAGCGCCGGGACCCGCGGGTGCGGCAGGTCCGGCCTTGTCGCCGAGGAAGCGCAAGGCCGGTTCTTCACCGATCAGGGAGCCAGGCGATGTGCGAGGAGCACAGCATCGAATTCCCCCAATTCGCCCAGGAGTGGCGGGAGATGGAGCCATGGCCGAATCCAGCGGCCGGTGGGCGCGCGACGCCCGTACCGGTGGGCCGAGCCGTCGCCCCAGGGTCTGAGGCGACTATCGCGTGGATGCCGGTCGATCCGGTGGTCCGGCCCGCGCAGGCCCGCAGGGCGGTCGAGCGGGCGGTCGCGGCGCGGTGCCGGGCGACCCGGACGCGCTGCGACAAGGACGCCCTGGGCGACGCCCTGCTCGTCGTCTCGGAGTTGACGACCAACGCGATCCGGCACGGCGGCGGTGTCACGGGTTTCCGTGTCGACGTCGTCGAACCCGGCGTACGCGTCTCGGTGTGCGACCGCAGTGACGAACTGCCCGTCGCCGGCGACCCGTTCGACCCGGCCGGACGCCGACGGGTCGGCGGTCGGGGCTGGCCGATCGTGTGCAGGCTGGCCCGTGACGTGCGGGTGTCCGAACTGCCCGCGGGCGGCAAGTGCATCACCGCGGTGGTGGCTCTCACCTGACGGTAACCCTCGCCCTGTGTACGCCCGTTCGAAGGGGGAAGACGGTGGCAAGCGGCAGGTGCCCGTATGCGGTCCGAACACGCACACGGGCACCTGTGTGTGAGGGCGACGGGAGGCGAGGGAGTCATGACAGAGGCGGATCGCCGGGGGGCGGACGAGAAGCGGGAACGCGCGGAGCTGGAGCGACTGCGGGCAGAGGCCCGTGAGCTGCGGGCCCGGGCCCGCGCCCACCCGCTGATATCCCAGGCGCAGGGCATTCTCCAGGAGCGCTACCGACTGCCCGACGGCGACAGCGCGTTCGGGCTCCTGCAGCGGGCCTCCCAGCGCTTCAACGTCAAACTCCGGTCCCTGGCCGACGTGGTGCTCACCGCCCCGCGACCGGACGACCTGGACACTCTGTGGTTCCCGCGGCGCGTCCGGTCCTCGGAGCCCGCGCTGAACTTCCCGGCGTCGTACCGCCCCGAGCCCGGCAACCGCGGCGCCGTCCTGAGCGCCGTGCTGAGCCAGACGCTCGCCGTGGTCGACACCTCCATGGGCAACGTCCAGGTCGCCGACCCGGTCAGGGGCGGACTGCGGTTGGAGAAGCACACCGGGCTCACCGACGACTTCGTCGACTTCTTCGCCTACGTCGGTGACGAGGGCACCTCCTGCGCGGCCGCCGCGCGCGACCTCGCCCAGGTCACCGTCGAGGACGTGTCGACGGATCCCGTGTTCACCGAGGCGGCGCGGGAGCAGATCCTCGCGGCGGGCAGCCTGGGCTGCCACAGCGTGCCGCTGACGACCATGTCGGGCCTGTGCCTCGGCATGGTCTCCGCGCACGCCGACCACACCCTGCACCGGCTGACGCAGACGCAGCTCAAGACGCTGGAGGTGATGGGCGCCGAGGCCGGCCGGTGGCTGTCCTGGCACGACCGGACGGTGGTCCTGGACGCCCTGGAGTATCTGCACGCCCTCGGCCGCAGGGGGCGCGGCACCCGGATCCGGCGGTCGTGACGCGGGCGGGACCGTACGCATGACACTCCGGGGACCGGGCACCCGAGGCCCATGAGCGAATCCGAGTTTCCACCGGAAGACCGGGCCGTCGACATGTACCTCGGCATTCTGCGCACCCGGATGGACACGGATGACTACCGGCTGTTGCTGGATGTCGTCGAACCGGTCCTCAAGGCGATCGACGAGCGACGCCTGCCCGCCCTGGACTTCGCGATCGGCGAGGAGGGCGGACACGGCGTGTCCCAGGAGATCCGGGACGAGGCGGCCCTGGTCGTCGCCGCCGCGGTCACCGGCAGGATGGACAACGAGGTCGTCGAGATCGACCTCGACGAGACCGGCCCGATCCGGGTGGTCACCGACGCGGACACCGCCGCCGACCCGGTACGGCTGGGCGAGATCGCCGACTACATCCGCAACCGGCACCGGGAGAACGAGGAACTGCGCGGCATCGCCGAGGTCAGCGGCCTGCCCACCGACTTCTGAGGCCCCGACGTCTGAGGCCGTGATTTTTGAGGCCGAGATTATTGAGGCTCTGACTTCTGAGATCCCGACCTCTGAGATCCCGCTTCACTTCGTGGCCTTCTTCACCTGTGCCGCCACCGGCACCTTCAGCGGCCGGGCCAGTCCCGTCACGGCCTCGTCGAGGCGTTGCAGATGCCTCAGCACGCGGTCGGTGACCCGCCCGTAGCGCGAGACGCCCGGCCGGTCGGATTCCAGCAGCGCGGCGATGCTCGGACCGGTCTCGACCTCGGCCTCGGCGTGCTCGTCCGCCACGTGCGCGGCGATCGCCCCGATGTTGCGCAGGATGCGGTCACCCGCCCGCCGCAGCCGGGGATCCGCGGCGATGGACGGGTTGCCTGGCAGGAGCTCGGCCGTGGCGGCGAGCGAACGCGCGTGGTACGCGCAGGTCTCCAGCAGCGCGACGACATAGCGCGCGGTGTCGCGCCGGGCCCGCAGCGGCGTCACCGGATGGGTGAGCGGCTGGGTCGCGGCGCGCAGATCTGCCAGCGCCTGGTCCAGATCGCGGGCCATCTCGAGCAGATCGATCGCGGGCCCGCCGCTGAGCTGGTCGACCGCGGCCTCGGTGACATCGGAGAGCCGGTCGAGGACGGTACCGAGCAGGTCGTTGGTACGACGGTCCGTGTGCACCGGCAGCACGAACGCGGCCGTGATGATCCCGCAGGCCGCGCCCAGCGCCGTCTCCTCCACGCGCAGGATCAGCACCGACAGGCTGTAGGTGTGCAGCAGGGTGTACAGCAGCCCCAGGGCCGCGGTGACGAAGAACGACATCAGCGTGTACGACAGCGGCGCGGTGTAGAACATCGCGAACACGAACAGCAGCACCAGCGCGAAGGCCGTCCAGGTGTGATGGCCGACCAGGCCCGCCAGAAGCAGTCCCGCCACCACGCCGAGCACGGTGCCCAGCAGCCGCCGGTAGCCCTTGACCAGGATCTCGCCGGTGGACGCGGTGTTGATGAACACGATCCAGCAGGTCAGGACCGCCCAGTACCAGCGCTGGCTGGAGAGGAACTCGCCGCCCACGATCGCCAGCGACGACCCGACCGCCACCTGCACGGCCGCCCGCGTGGTGGGCCGCCGCAGCCCCGTCGGCTCCTCCTCGGGCTCCTCCTCACCCGCGTCGATCGCCAGGTCCTCGGCGTCCAGCTCCTCGCGCGAACGCGTCGTCGACGGGGTGTCGTCCGACTCGTCCTGCGGCCCGTCCAGCGCGATCCGCAGCCCCAGCACCGCACGGGCGGCCTCGCCGATGCCCCGGAACACGTCCTGGACGGCGGTCGGCGCCTTGGGCAGGTTCTCCTCGTCGCGGTAGCCGAGCAGCCGGTTGCGCACATGCGCCAGGCCCGTCCCCGAACCCCCGGACACCGGCCGCAGGACCAGCAGGCGCAGCGCCTCCAGATCCCGGCGCAGGATGGCGGTCGCCTCGTCGCCCACGGGCAGCCGGCCGCCCGGCGGCGGCACCGGGGCGCCCGGCAGATGCAGGGTCAGCGTGTCCGCGCGCTCGGCACTGCGCGCGGTGAGCAGCAGCAGACCCAGACGCTCGGCGGCGATCTCCGCGTCCGCGATACGCCGCTGCACGAGCCGCGCGACGGCTTCGTCGGCGGTGCCCTGCTCCAGCCGGCCCTGGATCATCATCGCCGTCTCGTGCAGCCGAGCGGTGCCCTCGCGCAGGTGCTCCAGAGCCGTCTCGGCGTCGTCGGGACCGGCGTCGAGCAGCTCCAGCTGCGCGGACACGAGCTGGGCCAGCCGGGCGCGGAAGGCGTCCCGCAGCCGCCCCAGGATGCCCTCGGGCGTCTCCGGTACGAGCACGAAACGCACCAGGGCGCTGGCGGCGAAGGCGATCCCGACCACCCCGTACAGCTGGGGGAGGGTCGAGAGGGTGGCGCCGACGAACAGGGACAGGAAGTAGGTCTGGAAGCCGATCAGGCCCAGCGCGGTGCCCCGGTCCCCGTACCGGCGGCCGTAGACGGCGCAGAAGATGAGCACCACGAAGAAGACGTCACCGCCGACCACGCGTGAGTGCAGCACCGCGGCCAGGGTCAATGAGGCGAACGCCACCGGGAGGCCCAGGGCGAGGGTCACCGCCTGCTGGGCGCGCTCCTTCTCGCGGATGGCGAAGGTGGCGACCATCGCCGCGATGGCGCCGCCCACCAGGTGCGACACGTCGGCGCGCAGGAGTCCCAGCACGGCCAGGGTGAGGGCGATGGCAGCCACGGTCCGCAGACCCGCGGTCAGTCGCAGCAGTCCGGGATCGGATGCCGCGACGAGATCGCGCGACCGCGCCCGGAGCGTTGCTGCCACTGCCCTCACGCCGCCGTACTCACTCCCGTCCCCGTCTCACGTCAAGATCCCGTCCCAGCATGGCACGCCGGGACGGGAGCGTCCGCACCGCGTCAGGCCTTCTCGGGGTCGGACCCCTCGACCTGCTCCCGCACCTGCTCGGGCGTCAGATAGGAGTTGGTGTACTCGAAGTCCTTGAGCGTGGCGGGCTTGCGGGACTGGAAACCGGTGCGGACGAAATCGTCGCCCGCGACCGCGTTGAGCACCCAGTTCGTCATCACCCGGGTCTTGGCGACGCCCGTGCGCAGCGCCGACCAGTGGTAGCCGCGGGCCACGGCCTGGGCGGGCAGACCGCGCAGTTCGATGCCGAGCGGCTTGGAGACGGCGTCCTTGCCGCCAAGGTCGACGACCAGGCCGAGGTCCCGGTGGACGTACGGGGTCAGCGGCTTGTTGCGCAGGGTCGCCATGACGTTGTCGGCGACGTGCCTGCCCTGCCGCATGGCGTGCTGGGCGGTGGGCGGGCAGATCGCGCTGTCGTCGTCCTTGGCCTTGTCGGGCACCGCGGCGGAGTCGCCGAGCGCGAAGACGCCGTCCTGGCCCGGCAGGTTCATCTCCGCGGCGACCGCGAGGCGGCCGCGGACCGTCTCGGCGCCGAGAGTGGCGATGAGCGGGCTCGCGACGACACCGGCGGTCCAGATCAGGGTGCGGGTGGGCACCACCCGGCCGTCGGTGAAGGTCACCTCCTCGGGACCCGCCTTCGCGATGGAGACACCCAGCGAGATGTCGATGCCGCGCTTGCGCAGGATCGTCTGGGCGCTGGTGCCGAGCTTGTCGCCCAGTTCGGGCATCAGCTTCGGGGCGATGTCGATCAGGTGCCACTTGATGAGCGCCGGGTCGATGCGTGGGTAGCGCTTGACCGCGGCGTGAGTGAGCTTCTGCAGACAGGCCGCCGTCTCCGTGCCGGCGTATCCGCCGCCCACGACCACGAACTGGAGCCGCGAGGCCCGCTCGGCCGGGTCGTCGCTCGCGTCGGCCAGGTCGAGCTGGGAGATGACGTGGTCGCGGACGTAGGCGGCTTCCGCGAGGGTCTTCATCCCGTACGCGTGCTCGGTGAGACCCGGGATGTCGAAGGTGCGGGTGATGCTGCCGGGCGTCAGCACGATGTAGTCGTAGGGCTCGTTGACGATCTCGTCGGTGATGGTGCGGATGACGCAGACCTTGGACTTGAGGTCCACGCCGATCGCTCCGCCCGGAATGATCCGGGTGCGGTACTTCTTGCTGCGCCGCAACGAGACGGCGATCGACTGGGGCGTCAGCACCCCGGAGGCGACCTGGGGCAGCAGGGGCAGGTAGAGCTGGTAGGAGAACGGCGTCACCAGGGTGACGTCGGCCTCGTCGGGCGCGAGCTTCCGCTCAAGTCGGCGTACGCACTCCACGCCGGCGAAGCCTGCGCCGACCACCAGGATCCTGGGTCGTGTCACGGTGTTCATCCCTTTCTGCGGCTCCAGGCGGTCTGCATCGGACGGCCTTCGCATGCCCGTGGATCGCTGCTTCGCACCACATCGATCCCACCGTGTCCCCAGCCGTTCCGCCAGTTGGGCGCGGCAGGCAGACGAACGCGTCGAGCACAACCATGCCCGCCCGGCCGCCGAAACGCACCGGATGGGAGGTGAAAGATCAGGGCCGCGCGATCTCTTGACGGTCTGTTGGTCTGGTCCTACCGTCCCCCTCACTTGTTCAAATCAGGGACCAAAGTTCATGTACGTGAATTGTGCGTGAATGGCGGTCACCCCCCACACTCCTCGGGAGGCAGAATGCTCACACGCCTGCGCGCACTCGTCGTCACCACGATCGTGGGCGCCACGTCACTGCTCGCCGCCCCACACGCCCTGGCCGAAGTGGAGCCGGGCGGCTGGGTCTCCGTCTCGCCCAGCTACACCGAGCAGGAACGCGGCTGCGGACAGATCAGCGGCCTGACGTTCCAGCTCACCTGCTCCACGGCCAGCGGTGACCAGCGGGCTGAACGACGCTACGCCACCTACACCGGTGGCACGCGTCAGTTCGAGGGCTCGTTCCGCATCACCAGCCTCAGCGGCACCCGGATCAGCCTCAAGCAGACCTTCAACGAATCCGCCGCCGGGCCCTACTTCATGCTCGCCGTCGAACGTGGCGGCCGGCTCTACGCGGTGCACGGCGGCGCCACGCTCTCCAACGCCGGCACCGTCGGCGCCACCGTCCGGGTCAACACCGTCCACCAGGTCGGAAGCCAGCACCGCACCTACATCAACGGCTCCCTCGCGCACACCTACGCCAGCCCCGGCGGCAGCTTCTACGACAAGTTCGGTGCCTACCGCACCGACAGCGGCAACGGACCGGCCACCGTGGTGTGGAGCAACGTCCACTTCTGGCGGAAGTAGCCGACGCCGGATGCGTGTCCTGACACGCCTTGCGGTGCCGACAGTGCTGCTCCTGGCACTGTCGGCCTGCTCGGCATCCCAACAGGCAGAGCCGGAGCGGCCCTTGCGGGCGGCCCTGACCACGCCCACCGACGTCGACCTCACGTGGCGGGACGAGCGCGCCGCGGTCGCGGGCCATGCGCTGGAGTACGCCGCCGCCCCGCAGGGCCCCTACACCGTGCTCCAGTACCTGGACCACGGGGTGACGACCTATCGGCATCCCGACCTGATGCCCGACACGACCTTCTACTACCGGCTGCGGACCTACCGCGGCCCCGCGTCCACCCCGGTGGCCGTCGATCTCCCCGCCGGCGACTGGACGGCCGACGAGGAGAACGCCGACCACGACTGGCTGCCCGCCCGTACCCGGCCCGGACACCAGGGCGCAGAGCGCGCCCTGCCCGCCGGGGCGCCGACGGACCTGCGCGCCGTCGTCAAGGAGGCCAACGGCATCCTGTTCACCTGGACCGACAACTCCGCCGACGAGGACGGCTTCCTGCTGGAGATCCGCAGACAGGGCAGCAAGGCGTACGCGCCCGTCGCCGTGCTCGACCCGGACATCAACTCCACCGGCCTGGTCACCCTGCCCGAGGAGAAGCACGCCTCCTACCGGATCCGCGCCTTCGCATACGGCGAGCGGTCCAACGTCGTCCACCTGACCACGGGGGAGTAGCGCTCGCCCGACCGGTGCTACACCACTGCTCAGCGGAAGACGTTGTCCGCGTCGTCCCAGCCCGACAACTCGTCCGGCACGTTCTGCCGCGGGGCACGCGAGCGTGCCTGGTACATGGCGTCGATCTCGAACGCGTACCGTTCCACGATCGCGTCCCTGCGCAGCTTCATGGACGGCGTCAGCAGCCCGTTGGCGTGGTCGAACTGCACCGGCAGCACCCGGAAGACCCGGATCGACTCCGAGCGCGACACGCTGCTGTTGGCCGCGGCCACCGCCCGCCCGATCTCCTCCCGCAGCGCGTTCTCCTCGCGGGCCTCCCGGCTCGGCGTATCGCTCTGCAAGGACAACGAACCGCGCCAGTACGCCAGGAACTCCGGGTCCAGGGTGATCAGGGCGCCGACGCACGGCCGGTTGTCGCCGACCACCACCGCCTGATGGACCAGCGGGTGCACCCTCAGCCGCTGTTCGAGGGCCGCGGGGGCGACGCTCTTGCCGCTGCTGGTGATGATGATGTCCTTCTTGCGACCGGTGATCGTCAGATAGCCGTCGGTGTCCAGCCAGCCGAGGTCCCCGGTGGCCAGCCAGCCGCCCCGCAGCGCGGCGCGCGTGGTCGGCTCGTCGTTGATGTAGCCCTGGAACACCGACGGACCGCGCACCAGGATCTCGCCGTCCTCGGCCAGCATGACGTCCATGCCCGGCAGCGCCTGCCCGACCGTCCCGGACTTCTCCCGGCCCAGCGGCTGCATGGACACCGCGCCACTGGTCTCGGTCAGCCCGTACCCGTCGTGCACATAGATGCCGATGCCCTCGTAGAACAGGGAGAGTTCGCGGTTCAAGGGCGAACCACCGGACGTCGCCCGCCCCACTCTGCCGCCCAGCACGGCCCGGAGTCTGCGGTACACCGTCCGTTCGTACAGCGCGTGTTGCAGCCGCAGGTCGAGGCCGGGACCCGAACCGCCGCTGAGCCGCTGGCGCTCCAGCGCGGCGGCGTAGTCCCGCGCCGTGTCGGCCGCCCGCTCGAACAGGACACCGCGGCCCGCCTGTTGGGACGTGCGCAGGAAGTTCTTGTAGATCTTCTCGAAGACCGACGGTACGGCGTAGAAGTACGTCGGCCGGAACGAGCGCAGCGCCGACACCAGCGCCTCGCCGCTCAGCTCCGGCTCATGGCCCATGAGCAGGCCGCCGCGGATGCACAGGCTCTGGATCATGAGGCCGTAGACATGGGAGAACGGCAGGAAGGCCAGCACGGAGCCCTGTTCGCCGGGCGCCGCCGCCGTGTGGCCCCAGCCGGCCAGCAGCGTGTCGCACGGGCTCGCCAGATTGCGGTGGCTGAGCGCGCAGCCCATGGGGTGCCCGCTGGTGCCGGAGGTGTAGGCGACGACCGCGGTCGAGTCCGGCAGCACGATGCGGCGCAGCGAGTCGACCGTGGCGATCGGGATGAACTCGCCCCGCTGGACCAGCTCGTCCAGCGCCCCCGCGTCCAACTGCCAGACGTGGCGCAGCTGCCCGAGCGACCCGCACACCGAGCCGACCGTCATCACCGCCTGCTCGTCCTCCACGAGCACGGCCACGCAGCCGGCGTCCCGCAGGATCCACTCCACCTGGTCGCGCGAGGAGGTCGGATAGATCGGGACCACCTCGGCACCGACGGCCCACAGTGCGTAGCTGAGCACCGTCCACTCGTACCGGGTGCGCGCCATGATCGCCACGCGATGACCGGGCGAGATGCCGGACGCGATGAGACCCTTCGCCAAGTCGACCACCTCGTCCCGCACTTCCACGGCTGTCACCTCCTCCCACACGGTCGAGGAGGGGCTGGAGCGACGGGCGAGCAGGGGAAGCGTGGGGTTGTGGACCGCGGTGTCGAAGATGCTGTCGGCGAGTCCGCCGCTGTGGGACGAGACGGTTGAGGGAGCGAGGGCGAAGTCGCGCATTGCGCTGCTCCTGACGTGTACGGGGTGTGACTCCGCCGAGTATGAACTGTGTCGGCGGTGCTCGAATCTAGCCCAGGTAGGAGCGTTCGTCGCCGGGAACGGCCAAGTAGACGCGTTCGTGATCTCAGTCGTCCGGTACAGGCCTCAATGTCCCTGTGTACGGCGCACGCACTCGGCGACCACGTCCCGCAGACTCCCGGTCCGCGCCATGACGTCGCGCTGCACCCGGGCACCGTTTCCCCGCGCCAACGACTCCGCGACGCCGGCCCGGGCGCGGTCGAGGTCACCGGTGTCCGCGAGCGCGTCCGAGACATGGTCCAGCAGGGCCTGGAGCACGGTCCGCGCGGGCAGCCGCCGCATGGTCCCGGGGTGCAGCAACTCGCCCTCCAGACCTGCCCGTGCGGCCTGCCAGGAGGCCAGCCGGAGCAGGCTCACACTCTGTACGAGCGGTTCGCCGTCGGCCCGCCACTCGCGCGCCGCCGTCTCCACGAGGCCGCGGATCAGCGTCGCGATCAGGACGGCCGTGTCGGCGTGCAGGCACACGTCGGCGACCCGCACCTCGACCGTCGGGTAGGTCGCGGACAGCCGGGCGTCGAAGTAGATCATCCCGTCGTCCAGGATCACGCCCGTGGAGACCATGTCGGCGACCCGCCGGTGGTACCGCTCGGCCGAACCGAAGACCTCGGTGGGCCCCGCGGACGGCCACCGCTGCCACACCCGGCTGCGGTAGCTGCTGTAACTGGTGTCCTTGCCCTGCCAGAACGGGGAGTTGGCGCTCAGCGCGGACAGCACCGACAGCCAGGGACGGATCCGGTCGAGGACCGCCACGCCCTCCTCGTCGGACTCCACGGACACGTGCACATGGCAGCCGCACACGAGCTGCTCCTGGGTGGCGATGCCGTACTGCTCCGCCATCCACTGGTAGCGGCGGCCGACGCCGACCGAAGGGCTCACGGACAGCGGCGAGGTCGCGAGCGCGGCGACGGTGCAGCCGATCTCCCCGGCGTGCTGTGCCGCGTCCTTGCGGCAGCGGACGATCTCCGCGCCGAGTTCCGCCATGTCCGCCCGGGGCTGGGTGGCGAACTCGACCATCTGGGTGTGCAGTTCCTCCTCGAAGACCTCGCTGTCCAGGTCCGCGCGCGCGAGCACCGCGGCCGCCAAGGCCTTCGGCTCACCCGTTTCCGGGTCGACCAGGAGGATCTCCTCCTCCACTCCGACTGTGCGCACGTGGGTGCCCGCCCTTCTGTGGTGTACGTCCCGACTTCCCCGAAAGGACGTTCGGACACCTGGGCGGGGGTTTCACCTGGACAGGGGCGTCAGCCAGACCGTGGCCAGCGGGGGCAGAGTGAGCAGGAGGCGTCCGTCGTCCGTCTTGACCGGGCCGGGGTTGGTGACGTCGCTGCCGCCGTACCGGGCCAGATCGGTGTTGAGGATCTCCTGCCAGGCGGGGACGGAGTCCGGGACGGCGAAGCGGTAGTCGTGGCGCACGACCGGGGAGAGGTTGGAGACGGCGAGGAGGGGAGCGCCCTCGGCGTCGTGGCGCAGGAAGGCGAAGACGTTGTCCTCGGCCGCGTCCCCGGCGACCCACCGGAAACCGGCCGGATCGGTGTCGCGCTGCCACAGAGCGGCCGTGTCGCGATACGCGGTGTTGAGATCACGGACCAGGTCCCTCACCCCGGCATGGTCGGCCACCGCCCCGTACGTCGGGTCCAGGAGCCACCAGTCGGGGCCGTGGGCCTCGGACCATTCGGCGCCCTGGGCGAACTCCTGGCCCATGAAGAGGAGTTGTTTGCCGGGGTGGGCCCACATGAAGGCGAGGTAGGCGCGGAGGTTGGCGCGCTGCTGCCACCAGTCGCCGGGCATCTTCGACACCAACGAGCCCTTGCCGTGCACGACTTCGTCGTGCGAGATGGGCAGGACGTAGTTCTCGCTGTAGGCGTACACCATCGAGAACGTCATCTCGTTGTGGTGGAACTTGCGGTGCACCGGTTCGTGGGCCATGTAGTCCAGCGAGTCGTGCATCCAGCCCATGTTCCACTTCAGCCCGAAACCCAGACCACCGGTGTCGGTCGGCCGGGTCACCCCGCCCCACGCGGTCGACTCCTCCGCGATGGTCACCACGCCCGGCGCCCGCCGGTACACGGTCGCGTTCATCTCCTGGAGGAACGCCATCGCGTCCAGGTCCTCGCGCCCACCGTGCACATTGGGCTCCCACTGCCCCGAGTCACGCGAGTAGTCGAGGTAGAGCATGGAGGCGACCGCGTCCACCCGCAGCCCGTCGATGTGGAACTCCTGACACCAGTACACGGCGTTCGCCACCAGGAAGTTGCGCACCTCGACGCGCCCGAAGTCGAACTCGTACGTCCCCCAGTCCGGATGCTCCGCCCGCCGCCAGTCACCGGGCTCGTACAGCGGCTCCCCGTCGAAGCGCGCCAACGCCCAGTCGTCCTTGGGGAAATGGGCCGGTACCCAGTCCATGATCACGCCGACGCCGGCCCGGTGCAGGGAGTCGATCAGGTGGCGCAGGTCGTCGGGGCTGCCAAGCCGTGAGGTCGGCGCGTAGAAACCGGTGACCTGGTAGCCCCAGGAGGGACCGTAGGGGTGCTCGGCGAGGGGCATCAGCTCGACGTGCGTGAAGCCGAGGTCCTTGACGTACGCGGGGAGTTCCTCGGCGAGTTGACGGTATGTCAGTCCGGGCCGCCAGGACGGGAGATGGACCTCGTAGACCGAGAGCGGCGCCTCGTGCACGGGGATGTCGGCCCGGTGCGCCATCCAGTCCGCGTCGTCCCACTCGTAGTGCGCGGCCGTGACCACGGACGCCGTCGCGGGCGGCACCTCCGTCGCGCGCGCCATCGGGTCGGCCTTGAGGAACCGGTCGCCGTGCCGGGACGTGATCTCGAACTTGTAGCGCGCGCCCTCGCCGATCCCGGGCACGAACAGCTCCCAGATCCCGGCCGACCCGAGGGACCGCATCGGCAGCGCCGTCCCGTCCCAGAAGGTGAAGTCCCCCGCGACCCGCACCCCTTGGGCGTTCGGCGCCCATACGGTGAACCGGGTCCCGGTCACCCCCGCATGGCTCATCGGTTCGGCACCGAGTGCCTTCCACAGCTCCTCGTGCCGGCCCTCGGCGATCAGATGCAGGTCCAACTCGCCCAGCGCGGGCAGGAATCGGTACGGGTCCTCCGTCTCGTGCTCCCCCTCCGCGTACGTCACCACCAGCGTGTACGAAGGGATCGCGTCGAGCGGCAGTACGCCGGAGAAGAGGCCGTCGCCCTCCGAGGCCAGCTTCGTGCGCTTCCCGTCGACGACGACGCTCACGGCACGGGCGTAGGGACGCAGCGCCCGAAACGCGATGCCTCCCGGTACCGGGTGGGCGCCGAGCACGCCGTGCGGGTCGTGATGGGTGCCGGAGAGCAGGCGTTCGCGCTCGCCGGGGGCCGGCGGCGGTGCGGGCGTCGGCGTGAGCGGGCCGGACGGCTCGGGGAGCGACGTGTCACGCAGGGCCACGGCTTCAGCCTCCTCTTACGGCGAGACGCTCGATCGCCGCCATGGGTACGGGGAGCCAGTCGGGGCGGTGCCGGGCCTCGTAGAGGACTTCGTACACCGCCCGGTCGGTCTCGTAGGCACGCAGCAGACCGTGCTTCTTGCGCGGGTCCCAGCCCGCCCGGGCCGCGTAGCCCGCGCAGAAGGCCTCCCGGCAGCGGCGCGCCCACTCCGGGCGCCAGGGGCGGCGCTGGCGGGCGGCGTAGTCGAAGGAGCGCAGCATGCCGGCGATGTCCCGCACGGGGGAGTGGGGGCTGCGCCGCTCGGCGAGCGGACGGGACGGCTCGCCCTCGAAGTCGATGACGAACCAGTCCCGGCCGGCCCGCAGCACCTGGCCCAAATGCAGGTCGCCGTGGATGCGTTGGGGTGGTGGTCCGGGATCGCAGGCGGCGAGCGCGCCGAACGCGGTCCGCAGACCGGGTACGTAGGGCCGGAGCGCGGGCACGCTGTGCGCGGCCACGTCCAGGCGCTCGGTCATCGCGGCCGCCGTCCGCTCGGCCTCCCCGTGCTCGCCGGCCGGGAAGGCCGAGGCGAGCGCGAGATGGACGTCCGCCGTGGCCTGCCCCAACTCGTGCGCCTGGGCGGTGAAGTCGTCGCCCGAGGCGAGAGCCTGGAGCGCGAGCGTCCAGCCGTCGGACGCGTCCCGAAGGAACGGCTGGAGCACCCCGAGCGTCGCCTCGCGCGGATGCGTGGTCCTGATCCATGCCACGGGCGCCGGCACCCGCCCGCAGCCCTGCGCGGCCAGCGCGCCCGGCACCTCCAGGTCGGGATTGACACCCGGCTGGATCCGTCGGAACACCTTCAGGATGAACGAATCGCCGTACACCAGCGAGGAGTTGGACTGCTCGGCCTCCAGCACACGCGGCACGAGTCCGGCCGGCACCCGCACCGACGGGTCGGCCTCGAACCGCAGCGGGCCCGCCGTGCCGGGGTGCCGCAGCCGCTCCAGGAGCAGTTGCGCCGAGCGCGGGTCCTGGAGGGCGTCGTACACCGTCAGTCCCGCCAGCGGGCCCACCTCGGCACGGCCGATCAGGGCCCGGCCGAGGCGGGGCGAGAGGTGTTCCCGTACGCCGAGCAGGAGTTGGTAGCAGTCACCGCCCGCCGTGCCACCGGCGGGCGCGGGCACGCCCGAGTGGCCGGCGTGGATCAGCAGATGCAGACACCCCGGGAACAGCTCGGTCATGGACAGCAGGGCGAGGTCCGTGACGGGCCTGTCCTTGCCCGCGAACCAGCGCTGCCCGGGCAGCCATTCCCGCAGCAGCCCGGCGAGCGAGGCCATGGTCCCGGTGACGACGGTGCGTCTCGGGCGGGGCGTTGCGGTCTTCTGCATGGTGACGCGTCCTTTCCTCGGCCGGGGACCTTGGCGCGGTGATGCGGGGTGCGGGGATACGGGGGTGCGTGCCTCAGAGGCGCCGGCCGACGCGGGATGCCGCCCGGGACAGCCGGAACCAGTAGAAGCCGTGCCCGCCGAGCGTCAGCAGATACGGCAGCTCACCGATGGCGGGGAAACGTACCCCACCGATCAGCTCGACGGGATGGAGTCCGTCGTAGACGCGCAGGTCGAGTTCGGTGGGCTGGGCGAACCGGGAGAAGTTGTTCACGCACAGGACCAGGTCGTCCTGGTACTCGCGCAGGAAGGCCAGGACGGCCGGGTTGGAGGACGGCAGCTCGGTGAACGTCCCCAGACCGAAGGCGGGGTTCTGCTTGCGGATCTCGATCATCCGGCGGGTCCAGTGCAGCAGCGATGAGGGCGACGACATCGACGCCTCGACGTTGGTCACTTGGTAGCCGTAGACGGGATCCATGATCGTCGGCAGGGACAGTCGGCCGGGGTCGCAGGAGGAGAAGCCCGCGTTGCGGTCGGGTGTCCACTGCATCGGGGTGCGCACGGCGTCGCGGTCGCCGAGCCAGATGTTGTCGCCCATGCCGATCTCGTCGCCGTAGTAGAGGATCGGCGAGCCGGGCAGGGAGAGCAGCAGAGCGGTGAACAGCTCGATCTGGTTGCGGTCGTTGTCGAGAAGAGGCGCGAGCCGGCGGCGGATGCCGATGTTGGCGCGCATGCGGGGGTCTTTCGCGTATTCGGCCCACATGTAGTCACGTTCTTCGTCCGTGACCATTTCGAGGGTGAGTTCGTCGTGGTTGCGCAGGAAGATGCCCCACTGGCAATTGGACGGAATGGCGGGGGTTTTCGCGAGGATCTCGGAGACGGGGTAGCGGGATTCGCGGCGGACGGCCATGAAGATGCGGGGCATGACCGGGAAGTGGAAGGCCATGTGGCATTCGTCGCCGCCGCTGGCGTAGTCGCCGAAGTAGTCGACGACGTCCTCGGGCCACTGGTTCGCCTCGGCGAGCAGGACCGTGTCCGGATACATCAGGTCGATCTCGCGGCGTACGCGCTTGAGGAATCCGTGCGAGGCGGGCAGGTTCTCGCAGTTGGTGCCCTCCGCCGCGTAGAGGTAGGGGACGGCGTCGAGGCGGAAGCCGTCGATGCCGAGGTCGAGCCAGAAGCGGAGGGCGGCCAGGATCTCCTCCTGTACGGCCGGGTTCTCGTAGTTGAGGTCCGGCTGGTGGGAGAAGAAGCGGTGGAAGAAGTACTGCTTGCGGACCGGGTCGAAGGTCCAGTTGGAGGCTTCGGTGTCGACGAAGATGATCCGCGCGTCGGCGTACTGCTTGTCGTCGTCGGCCCACATGTAGTAATCGCCGTAAGGGCCTTCGGGGTTGGCGCGGGATTCCTGGAACCACGGGTGCTGGTCGCTGGTGTGGTTCATGACGAAGTCGATGATGACGCGCATCCCGCGCTGGTGGGAGGCGTCCACGAACTCGACGAAGTCGGCGAGGTCGCCGAACTCCGGCAGTACGGCCGTGTAGTCGGAAACGTCGTAACCGCCGTCCCGGAGAGGGGACTTGAAGAACGGGGGCAGCCAGATGCAGTCGATGCCCAGCCACTGGAGGTAGTCCAGTTTGGCGGTGAGTCCCTTGAGGTCGCCGACTCCGTCGCCGTTGCTGTCCTGGAAGGAGCGCACCAGGACCTCGTAGAAGACCGCGCGCTTGAACCAATCCGGGTCCCGGTCCTTGGCGGGCGTGTCCTCAAAGGTATCCGGAACAGGCTGGTTGACAGTCATGACGCTCTGACCCTCCGATCGATGGCTCATGTGGACGACGACTGGACGTGGAGGACGTGCGCCGGGGCCCTTCCGGGTTCGAGGCGCACATAGTTTGTCCTGCCCCAGTGATAGGTCTCACCCGTCAGTTCGTCGCGCACGGACATGAATGCGTTCCAGTCCAGGCCGAGTTGTGGCATGTCCAACGAGACCGTGGCCTCCTGGGTGTGGTGGGGGTCGAGGTTGACGACCACCAGGACCGTGTCCTCGTCGGTGGTCTTGCTGTACGCGATGATCGCCTCGTTGTCCGTGGGATGGAACCGAAGATTCCTGAGCTGTCGCAGGGCCCGATGACTCCGCCTGATCGTGTTGAGTCGGGTGATCAGAGGGGCGAGGGTACGTCCCTCGCGGGCCGCCGCTGTCCAGTCGCGGGGCTTGAGCTGGTACTTCTCCGAGT